>NZ_JAAORL010000001.1:0-355510 GCF_017696015.1 Prochlorococcus marinus CUG1415
GTATTTAAATTACAAATTCCACAGTTTCCACAGTTACTACTACTATTAATATTTAATTTTATTATTTATTTTTATATTAGAAAAAAAGAATAAAATAACTTATTGAATTTAATTTACGAAAAAAGTATATTGTGTTTGTAAAAAGTTCCAAATTCCGATGGAAATTATTTGTAATCAAAATGAGTTAAATAATGCTATACAACTAGTAAGCAAAGCAGTTTCTTCACGACCAACTCATCCAATTCTTGCAAATATACTTTTAACAGCTGACCAAGGAACAAATAAAATTAGCTTGACAGGATTTGATCTGAATTTAGGAATTCAAACTTCCTTTGATGGAACTGTTAAAAATAGTGGAGCTATTACCATACCTTCAAAACTTTTATCTGAAATAGTCAATAAATTACCTAATGAAACTCCAGTTTCTTTAGAAGTAGATGAGAATTCAGATAGTATTTTAATAAAAAGTGATAGAGGTTCGTTTAATCTTAAAGGCATACCCTCTGATGATTATCCCAATTTGCCATTTGTTGAAAGTGGTACTTCTTTAAATATTGATCCTAGTTCTTTTTTAAAAGCTTTAAAATCTACAATTTTTGCTAGTAGTAATGATGACTCAAAGCAATTACTGACAGGTGTCAATTTTACTTTTAAAGAAAAGTATTTAGAGTCGGCTTCCACAGATGGTCATAGATTGGCGGTTGCGTTAATTGGTAACGAAGAACATATCGAAAATAAAGAAAACTTATCTTTAAATGAAGGTGGCTTATCCGTAACTATTCCAACTAGATCATTAAGAGAAATTGAAAAACTAGTATCTTTGAGAACTTCAGAAAATTCAATAAAGCTTTTCTACGATAAAGGTCAGGTTGTTTTTATTTCTTCTAATCAAATAATTACAACAAGAACCCTTGAAGGCACCTATCCGAATTATTCACAATTAATACCTGATACTTTTTCTAAGAGTTTTAATTTTAATACAAAAAAATTAATTGATGCATTAGAAAGAATTGCTGTTTTAGCTGATCAGCAGAGTAGTGTAGTCAAGATTAAATTGGATAATACAGATTTAGCTTTAATAAGTGCAGACGCACAAGATATTGGAAACGCAAATGAATCAATACCTGTTTCATACTCTGGAGAAAATTTTGATATTGCATTTAACGTTAGATATCTTTTAGAAGGTTTAAAAGTTATTGCTTCTGAAAATGTACTCTTAAAGTGTAATCTTGCTACTACTCCTGCTGTTTTTGTTCCAGAAGATAATCTCAATTCTTTTACTTATCTAGTCATGCCTGTACAGGTTCGTTCTTAATTTGAAATTACCTAAAGAAATTTTATTAAGTGAATTACTAAATTACACTGTTAAGAGTAATATGACTCTTAATTACGGAAATGGTGAAAATGTGTGGATGCATCCTCCAGTTCATCGAATTTTAGGATGGTACTCTCGTCCTTCAAATTTTGATTTAAAACGAAATGTTTGGCGATTAAATCAAATTAGTCAAATAATAGATAATGAAATTTATGTAAAAGGTGATCCAGCTATTTCTGATTTAGCAACTTTAAATAGGTTTCCAACTTTAATACAAGCTAATTTGATCAATGTTAATGGCTCAAAAATAGGAGTTATTGCAGATTTTTTATTTGAAATGAAAACGGGGAAAATTAAATATTATTTAGTTTCTCGATCGAATCCCAAGATTCCAGGTTCTAGTAGGTGGAAATTAAATATTGAAAATATTAATGATCAACAACCTGGCTTAGTATTTTGTGAAAGCAATTCTTTAGATGATTTATCTTTAATAAAATCAAGTATTAAAAATGAATTTTTCCAAAAAGGAAAAAAAATTTTTGATAAATTTGACGATATGAAAAATATAGCTTCTAATAGATTAGAGGATTGGCTTGAAGAAGATGAAGATATCAACCAAAATTTAGATTTTAAACAAAAAAGTTTTTATAATGAAGATAGAAAATCAAGATCTTTTAGTGATAAAAAAGAAGATGACCCTTGGATATAAAGAATGATAAATCCTCAAAATAATGATCCATATGATCTTAATGAAGCACTAAAAGTTGAAAATTTAACAAGTAATGATTACGAAGAAATATGCACAAGATTAAAGAGAAAACCAAATAGGACTGAACTTGGAATGTTTGGTGTTATGTGGTCTGAACATTGTTGTTATAGAAATTCAAAACCTTTATTATCTAAGTTTCCTACTAAAGGAAAAAATGTTTTGCTTGGTCCTGGAGAAAATGCTGGCGTTATTGATGTTGGAAATAATCAAAAACTTGTTTTTAAAATAGAAAGTCATAATCATCCTTCTGCTATTGAACCTTTTCAAGGAGCTGCAACAGGTGTAGGAGGAATATTAAGAGATATTTTTACAATGGGAGCAAGGCCAATTGCAGTCTTGAATTCATTGAGATTTGGAAATCTTGATAAACCATCAAATGTAGATTTGCTTAGAGGAGTTGTATCTGGCATAGCACATTATGGGAATTGTGTTGGTGTACCTACGGTTGGAGGTGAAATTGACTTTGATAATAGTTATTCTGGAAATCCTTTAGTCAATGTTATGGCTTTAGGACTTTTAGAGACAAATGAAATCGTTTGTTCTGGAGCTAAAAATGTAGGATCACCAGTACTATATGTTGGTAATACTACAGGTAGAGATGGAGTTGGTGGTGCTAGTTTCGCAAGTTCGGAATTAACTAGTACTTCATTGGATGACAGACCTGCAGTTCAAGTAGGCGATCCATTTCTAGAGAAAAGTCTTATAGAAGCCTGTTTAGATGCTTTTAAGACAGGAGATGTAATATCAGCTCAAGATATGGGTGCAGCAGGCTTAACGTGTAGTAGTGCAGAAATGGCTGCAAATGGAAATTTAGGCATATCTATTGATTTAGATTTGGTTCCTTCTAGAGAAGATAATATGTCTTCATACCAATATTTATTATCTGAATCACAGGAGAGAATGTTATTTGTTGTAAAAAAAGAAAAAATTAATAACCTTATTGAAAAATTTAATAAATGGGGATTATATGCCAAAGTAATTGGTGAAGTAATAGATACTAATGAGGTAATTATTTCTCATAAAAATAAAATTGTTGCTCAAATCCCTACTTCTGCTTTATCTGATGATACTCCTATAAATGTTCATAATGTTAATAATAATCCACCTGATTATTTGTTAAAGAAATGGGAATGGAAAGAAAATAATTTACCAGAAATTTATGAGCAAAAAATATTTTCATTAAGGGAAAATAAGAGTTTTTCTTATACACAAATTATTTTCAAACTTCTCTCTAATCCTTCAATAGCTTCTAAAAGATGGATATATAAGCAATACGATTCTCAAGTTCAGGCAAATACAGTTTTTAAACCTGGAGAATCCGATGCAGCTGTAATAAGACTAAGAGATCAAAATGAAAAAAATAAAAATAAACAATTTTCTGGGGTTGCTGCTTCAGTAGACTGTAATAGTAGATGGGTATCTCTCGATCCTTTTAGAGGAAGTATTGCTGCGGTTGCAGAATCTGCAAGAAACGTTAGTTGTGTTGGGGCTGAACCAGTAGCAATTACTAATAACTTGAATTTTTCTTCTCCTGAGAATGAAATAGGATATTGGCAACTTGCGTCTTCATGCAATGGTATTTCTGAAGCCTGTAAAGCTTTAGAAACTCCTGTTACAGGAGGAAATGTTTCCTTATACAATGAATCAAAAAATAAAAATAATGAAGTTACTCCTATTAATCCTACTCCAGTAATTGGTATGGTTGGGAAGTTAGATAATGTTGAAAAAGCTATAAGTACTGAATGGAAAAATTTTCATGATCAAATTTGGGTAATTGGTTCTTATAAATCGGAAACAACTATTGCAGCTAGTTCTTATTTGGAATATTTTCATGGAGAAATTACAGGCAGGCCTCCAAAAATAGATTTGCTAGATGAAAAGTTTTGCCAGAGTTTTTTAAGAAATGCGATTTTAAAAAGTTTTGTAGTTTCTTCTCACGATATTAGTGATGGAGGTTTGGCTATAGCTTTATCAGAGTGTTGTATTTTGTCTGCAAAAGGTGCAACGATAGAATTACAGAAAGATGTTAATCGAGATGATAATTTATTGTTTGCAGAGGGCGGTTCTAGAATAATTTTTTCAATAGATAAAACGAAAGAAAAAGAATGGCTTAATTACCTAAAAAAAATTCAAATAAATTCTCATTCAAGTGTTTATTTAAAAAAAATAGGATATGTTTCTAGTGGAAATCTTAAGATAAAAATTCAAGATGAAAATATCTGCAATATTAGGGTTGAGGAATTAACAGAAAAATTTAATAATAGTATTTCAGGTCACTTTTAAATATGAAAAACATTTTTCAACTATCAAAATTTTTAAGAAATTAAGTTATGTGTGGAATAGTTGGAATCGTTTCTTCTGATGATGTAAATCAACAAATTTACGATAGTCTTTTGCTTTTACAGCATAGAGGACAAGACTCAACAGGTATAGCTACAATGGAAAATACCATTTTCCATATACATAAGGCCAAAGGTCAGGTTAATACTGCTTATAGAACCAGAGATATGAGGAATTTAATAGGCAAAATTGGCTTAGGTCACGTTAGGTATGCAACAAAGGGATCAGCAGAAAGTGTAGAGGAAGCACAGCCCTTTTACGTTAATGCTCCTTATGGAATTGTTTTGATACATAATGGAAATTTGACTAATACCAGAGATTTAGAAAAACAATTATTTAATATTGATAAGCGGCATACAAACTCTTCAAGTGATACTGAAATGCTATTAAATGTATTTGCGACAGAATTACAAGAACAAATTCATAATCAAGAATTAGAACCTGATATTATTTTTGGTGCTGTCAAATCTTTACATAAAAGAATTCAGGGATCATATGCTTCAATTGCATTAATTTCAGGTCATGGATTATTAGCATTCAGAGATCCTTTTGGAATTAGACCTTTGGTTATAGGAAAAAGACTTTCTTTAACTACAAAAAAAGAAGAGTGGATGGTTGCTAGCGAATCTTTAGTGCTTGAGAATAACGATTATCAAGTAGTAAGAGATGTAGATCCTGGAGAAGCTATTTTTATAAATCTTAATGGCGAGTTTTTTGCAAAGCAATGTTCTGAAAATCCAATTTTATGTCCATGTGCTTTTGAATATGTTTATTTAGCTAGGCCAGATTCAATTATGAATGGAATTTCCGTGTATAAAGCTCGTTTAAAAATGGGAGATTATTTGTCTGAAACCATAAAAGAAACAATTAACTCTGGAGATGTTGATGTTGTAATGCCTATTCCTGATTCTTCTCGACCTGCCGCTATGCAAGTTGCAAGACAGTTAGGTATAGAATATAGAGAAGGTTTTTTTAAAAACAGATATGTTGGTAGAACATTCATAATGCCTGGTCATCAGAAACGTAAGAAATCTGTAAGACAAAAATTAAATGCTATGAGTGCAGAGTTTAAAAATAAAAATGTATTAATTGTTGATGATTCTATAGTAAGAGGTACTACGTCAAAAGAAATTGTACAAATGGCTAAAGATGCAGGAGCAAATAAAGTTTTTTTTACATCAGCAGCACCTCCTGTTCGTTTTCCACATGTGTATGGAATTAATATGCCTAATAGAGATGAATTAATAGCTTACGATAGAACAATAAGTGAAATTGCTGATCACCTTGAAATTGATAATCTCGTTTATCAAAGCGTTGAAAATTTACGCAAATCTATAATAAGTGATTCGATTATTGAAGATTTGGAGATGAGTTGTTTTACTGGTACTTATGTAACAGGAACAGTAAATCAAGAGTATTTAAATTGGGTTGAAAATGAATATAAATCTTAGTCGAGAAAGTTTTCGAGTCGAAAACAATTTTCTAGATGTTCCCCATTATCTAATTTTAAAAAGTCAATTAAAAAATTTGTTTTATTGGATTTGAAATTTAATTTTTTGAAGTCTAACCTAGCTGATTTATTTTTATTGGTTTCAATATCAAGGTAATGATTACTTGGCAATATTTTGATAAAGTAATCGTTTTTAAGTTGGGTTCTTTCATTTAAATATCCTAAACTGTATTCACTCGCATTATAAATTTCATTGCTATTTATACAAAAGATTTTCCCTTGCTTAGAAACTAAATAAATATTCTCTCCATGTTGATATGGACAACAAGAAACTAGCTTTTCAGTTGGCAAAAGTTTTACAAGCATTAATCCCTGAGATTGTTTACTAGTTGGTATTAACAATTTATTTGATAAATTAAATTTAAAAATTCTTCCTATTGACGTTAATATTATTAAATTTTTTTCTTCATAAGAAATAAATGAATCAATTGTCTTAATATTATTTTTTAATTTTGTAATTGAGAAAGATCGATTGCTTTTGATCATATCTTCATCAAATAAAACTTTCTTAAACCTTCCATCTGAATTTAAGATACATAAATAATTTTCAATTCCTTTTGTAATTGAATGAAAATTGATTATTTCATTAGGATCGATACTCCCAAGGATTTTATTATCTATTTTATAGTCATTATTAATATTCGATTCCCAATCAACGTGAAAAACTTTTCCTGTAACAGTGATTCCAATTATTTTTAAATTTTTATCAATATTACATATAAATTTTTGAATATTTCTATTATCTATAATTTTATTTCCATCATCAAACGATTTCTTATAATTATTTGAAATCATTTTCCTTAAATATAGTCTATTATCTATACATAATTTAGTTTGTTTATTTATATAGTTTTCTAATATTTGGTTATTAATTGTTTCTAGTTCTTCATTTTGATCAATATTTTTAAGTAATTTTGTTTTTCTTTTAACATTATATTTTTTCTTTAATATTAATAATTCTTCTATTAGTAATTTAAGTAATAATTTTCTATCATTTAATAACTTTTGAAAATAATTCTTTTTTTCTTGAAATTTTTTTATATCATCATCTATTTGATATCTTTCTAGATTTGTTAATTTTTTAAGTGGCATATCCAAAACAGAATTTGCTTGTTTTTCACTTATGAAAAAGTTATCAATTAATTTTGTTTTAGCTTCTATAGGATTTTCTGACTCTTGGATAATTTCGATAACTTTTTTTATATCTTTTGTTGCCTTAGATAAACCTTCTAAGATTTCTAGTTTTTCAAGAGTGTTTTTTAGAAAATAATTAGTTCTTTTTCGAATTGTTTCTTCTCTAAACTCAATAAAGTAATTAAGATATTGTTTTAGATTTAGTTGAATTGGCTTGCCTTTAATTAAAGCTAAAAATATTGCACCAAAATTTGTTTGTAGAGTTGTTTTTTTATATAAATTAGAAATTACAATTTCAGCATTAGAATCTTTTTTTAATTCTATTACAATTCTCATACCATCTCTATCGCTCTCATCTCTAATATCAGAGATCCCATTAATTTTTCCTGCATTAATAAGTTCTGCTAATTTTTCTATCCAGCTCGCTTTACTTATCTGATAGGGAAGTTCTGAAATGATTAATGCATTTCTTTTATGTTTACCTTTGCCTAAATTTAACTCTTCTGTTTTTATAACTCCTCTTATTGTTATTGATCCTTTTCCAGTTTCGTAAAGTTCCTCTATTGCGCGATTATAAATTAATTCTCCACCTGTAGGGAAATCAGGTCCCTTAATAATGTTAGACAGTTTTTTATCACTTACATCTTTATTTTCTACTAATGCAACTAACCCATCTACAATTTCTCCTAAGTTGTGAGGGGGAATGTTTGTTGCCATTCCAACAGCAATTCCTGATGATCCGTTCAATAATAAAAATGGAAGTTGG
This sequence comes from Prochlorococcus marinus CUG1415, assembly GCF_017696015.1. Lineage (NCBI taxonomy): Bacteria > Bacillati > Cyanobacteriota > Cyanophyceae > Synechococcales > Prochlorococcaceae > Prochlorococcus > Prochlorococcus marinus. The sequence goes on from NZ_JAAORL010000001.1 coordinate 7,835, forward strand.
GCTGGAAGAACATCTGGTTCTTTTTGTGAACCATCAAAGTTATTTGAAAAATTTACTGTTTCTGATCCAATTTCTTCAAGAAATGCTTTGTGTGCTATTGGCGCTAATCTTGTCTCAGTGTATCTCATTGCTGCTGGTGGATCATTATCTACTGATCCAAAATTTCCATGCCCATCTAGAGTTGGATATTTAGTTGAAAAATTTTGTACTAGCCTTACTAGTGCATCATATACTGCTTGATCTCCATGAGGATGGTACTTACCAAGTACATCTCCAACAACTCTGGCACACTTCCTAAATGGTCTGTCTGGTGTTAAACCTAATTCGTACATTGCAAATAATATTCTCCTCTGGACAGGCTTAAGGCCGTCTCTTGCATCGGGAAGAGCACGACCAACTATTACACTCATTGCATACTCCAGATAAGAACGTTGCATTTCTTCTTGAAGAGAGATAGAAGTGAATTTGTTCTTATCCATTAGAGTTCAAAAATAAATATTTATTGATTAACTAAATTAAGACTAATAGGTAAACAAATATTTACCAGTATTGAAAATTAAGAAGATGCATTTATTTTCGATTCTGCCAATATTACATCTGTTTGCAGCTGATCATTTTGTAAAAGGATTTCTGTTGATCTTTGCAATTTTTCCCCCCACAACTGTTCTTTTCTATAATCATAATCAACATAGTTAGGATCTTTAGTTAAGGCTTTTTTTGCGAGCTGAAGAGCTAATTGTATATCCGTTATTCTTAAACATGAAGCAAGTCCTAGTAATGGTTCAGCATTGTCTTGAATTGAGATTGCTTTTTCAAAAAGTTTGATTGAAAGATTTATGTTGTTTTTTTCGTAATAAGCTAAACCCTGATTATTTATTGCTTGCCAGAAATCAGGTTTAATTTTTACAGATTTATCAAATAACTTAATAGCTTCTGAGTAATTTTTTTCCATTAATAAAATATTCCCTAATTGAAAAATAGCTTTATGGTTATTTGGTTCAATACTTAATCCTGTTTCTAAAGCAGTTTTTGCATTTTGTAGTTGTGAAATTTTAAAATAAATATTACTTTTAGCAAAGTATATTTCGCTAAGATTTGAATTAATTTTTTGTGCTTTATTTAGAGAATTTAATGCTTTTTTGTATAGCTTATTAGCTACCTGCGCTTCAGATAAAATCAACCATAGTTTTTCATCAGTTTGATTTATTTTTACAGCTAATTTTGCTAAGTTAAGGCTTTGTTCGTATTGTCCAAAATATAAAAGTTGATATGCATTTTTGCCAATAGATGAACTTTCTTTTTTTAAATTACTAATTGTTGGGAAATAATAATATGGTACTAATGATTGAACCTTTTCTACTTTTAAAAAGCAAAACATGATTAAAGAGAAAGAAATTATGTTTTTAAAAAAGGTTTCCATATATTTGTTCAATACTGCTCCAAATTTGCTTTTATGTTTCTTCTCCACATCCATGGTTTAATTCTTTTTAATGTAGTTCCTTTTAGCTTTTCTTCCCAAGTTTCATCATCCCAGCTTAATGATTCAATATTAAGATTTTTAATCCATTCTTTTGGAGTATTTTCAAAAGTATTGTTGTATGGCACTGATTTATTCCAAGGGCATACATCTTGACATATATCACATCCTGCAACCCATCCATTTAAACTGTGTTTTATGTTTTTTGGAATAGTTTGTTGTCTACTTTCTATTGTGTGATAAGCAATGCATAGATCTGATTTTATTACAAAGGGTTCTACGATTGCATTTGTGGGACAATCTTCAATACATTTATCACATTTACCGCAAAGTGATTGATGAGGGTTATCTGGTACTAAATCCTTTGTAAGGATAATAAAACCTAAAGTCAACCAAGAACCATTTTTTTTTGTTATTAAATTGCTATTTTTACCTATCCAACCAAGACCTGATTCTTCAGCCCATGCTTTTTCAAGAAGTGGTGATGTGTCAACACATATCTTCCATTTACAATCAGGAATTTCAAGGTTAATCCATCGACCAATATTCTTTAATTTTTTATAGATTACTTGATGATAATCTTCTCCTTGACCAAATTTACCTACCTTAAAGATGTTGTTGTTGTTGATGTTGTTGTTCTGATCACTAATGTAAGTAAATCCAACGCTTAAAACACTTTTTGCTCCTTTTAAAAGTGACCCTATGTTTTTCCGTCTTTCTGCTTCCATCCATTTCATGTCACTATGATGATTATTTGATAACCATCGGTCTAATGCATTAGTTCTTAATTTTAAGCGCGAACTCCCTGGTATTGAAGCAATTCCAGACATTGTAAAACCTTCATTAATTGCTCTATCTTTTAATTTTTTACTTATTTCTTTTTTTTCTTGAAGAGTACTTATCATTTCTTTATTATGTATGTAATTGCATTTAAAAGTTATTTTTTGGGGAAGAAACTAATAAATAATTTTAATTTATTAAAAAAAAATATATCCTAATTAATTAAAAACAGTTAAATTATTAGTAAAGTTAAAAACGTTATTTTGGTTGAGTCTAATCAAAATCAAGATTCGAACCTAGGATCTAGGCTCCAACAGGATCTAAAAAATGATCTGATAGCTGGTTTGTTGGTTGTAATACCATTAGCAACAACTATCTGGCTTTCATCATTAGTAAGTAAATTTGTTTTAACGTTAGTTACATCTGTTCCTAAACAATTAAATCCATTTATTACTTTAAATCCTTTATTACAAGATTTAATTAATCTTAGTTTGGGGTTAACTGTCCCCTTGTTAGCTATTTTGCTTATAGGCTTAATGGCTAGAAACTTTGTAGGAAGATGGTTATTAGAATTTGGAGAAGGTACCTTGTCAAAAATTCCAGTAGCAGGGGCAGTGTATAAAACTCTGAAACAATTGCTCGAAACTTTTTTAAGTAATAAATCTAATCGATTTAGAAGAGTTGTATTAGTTCAATATCCACGTGAGGGACTATATAGCGTAGGCTTCGTAACTGGTGATGTTGGACCCTCCCTGCAGCCAGATTTAGAAGAAAAGTTGTTAAGTGTTTTTATACCTACAGCACCAAATCCAACTACTGGTTGGTATACTTTGGTTCCCGAGTCCTCTGTTAAGGATTTGAATATTTCTGTTGAAGATGCTTTTAGAACAATAATTTCGGCTGGGATAGTTAATCCAGATGAAAAAAATAATACTACAAATCCAACATTTTCAAAATTATTTTCTCAATTACGTGCCTCTACTAATACTTCTTCTTAATTCATGCATAAAAATAGATCCCTATCTAGAGAATTATCTTTAATTTCTCTAGGCTTGATAAAAGATAAAGGTGATTTCAAATTAAATAAATTTCAGATAGAAGAGATTTTTGAATCTGCTTTGGATACTCTCATAAATCATTGCAGAGATGAATTAGATAATTGCGAATTAGAGTTAGAAAATGCATCACAAAAAATATTAGACAGTGAATTGCAGGAAGGGGTTCATTCTTCTTTCTCAAATGTTAGAGAAGATTTAAAAAAATCTCTAAAAAAAATTGAAACTGTAATGAATACTCTCTCAGTAACTTTGGACTTTCCAAGATTAATAGTTTCTAGTGGACAAATTGATATTAGAGAGGATGTGAATCAGAGGATTAGTAATATTATTAATAACATTACAATTATTGATTCTGATATTGATCAAGCCATGGATGGTTGGAGATTAAAAAGACTACCAAGAATTGATCGAGATATTTTGCGTTTAGCTTATGTGGATATTAATTTTTTGAACACACCTTTTGCTGTTTCTTGTGATGAGGCAGTAAATCTAGCCAATAAATATAGTGATATTCAAGGAAGAAAATTTATTAATGGTGTTTTAAGGAGATTACAAACAGTAAAATTGCAATAGTTATTTGATATTTATGAATAATATTTTAAAATTATTAAAAACGAATCATAAATATCAATGACAAATACCGATTCTGATAATTCTCTAGAGTGGGCTGCCCAAGCTTATGCACTCTTAAAAAAACGACAAGAAGAACAGAATCAACAAGAACAGAATCAACAAGAACAGAATCAACAAGAACAGAATCAACAAGAACAGAATCAACAAGAACAAAAAGAAGCTTTGATTGATAGTGCTAGTGAAGAAAATCTCTCTCAAAAGACTAAAACTGTTCCTGAAGCTGAATTAGGAGAATTTGATGATAATTTTACTTGGTCGGCAATGGTATTAGCCGCTCAAGGAAAAAAAATAAATCAAATATCGATAGATGAAATTGACTGGTTAACTAAATTAAGAAGAGGATTAGAGGAAACACGTAAAGGGTTTGTTACTGAATTATTGGATAGATTGGGAGATGATCCTCTTACTCCTGAATCTCTAGATGATTTAGAGACCCTATTAATAAGAGCTGATGTTGGTATTGATTCAACCGATAAAGTTATAAATTCTCTCAGAAAAAAATTAAATGAGGAAGTTGTTGGTGGAGAAGCAGGAATAAAATTCTTAAAGAAAGAATTAAAATCAATTATAGATAAACCTATACAAAGTTCAGGCACTAATATTTTAGTGCCTAAAAAGGGTAATTTAAATGTCTGGTTATTAGTAGGAGTTAATGGCGTTGGTAAAACGACTACTTTAGGAAAATTAGCATATTTGTCATCTAGAAGTAATTATAAAACCTTGATAGCTGCAGCTGATACTTTTAGAGCTGCGGCAGTAGAACAATTAAAAGTATGGGGTGAGAGGAGTAATGTTGATGTCATATCTAATCAATCAAAAAATGCTGATCCAGCTGCTGTAGTATTTGATGCAATTAATTCTGCAACAAAAAGAAATGTTGACTTATTACTAGTTGATACAGCAGGGAGATTGCAAACAAAAAATAATTTGATGGATGAATTAGCAAAAATAAAAAAAATTATTGATAAAAAGGTTCCAGATGCAATTGTTGAATCATTATTAGTTTTAGATGCAAGTCAGGGTCAAAATGGCTTAAAGCAAGCAAAAAGTTTTGCAAAATCAGCAAATTTAAGTGGAGCAATTATTACTAAATTAGATGGCACTTCAAGAGGAGGAGTCTCTTTAGCTGTTTCTCAAGAAGTTAATTTGCCTATAAGATTTATTGGAGCTGGAGAAGGTATTCAAGATTTGAGACCTTTTAATAGTTATGAATTTGTAGAAGCTATGCTTGCAGATAAATAAAAATTTAATTAAAAATTTTTTAAAAATATAAATTTAATGTTAAAACATATTTATCTATTAGATTTGTTGTGAAAACTAATCAAAAAGAAAAATTATTTTCAAGCAAATTTATTCAAAAATTTTTAGATAATGAATCTAAAGCATCTTTAAGCAATAAATATAAGATTACTGAAATTGCATCTTCATTAGCATATTACTTAAAATCTTTTTCCAATATAAATAAATTATTGGATTATATTTGTTTAATTTTTAAACATATTTTTAAAGAAAAAATAATATTAATTATTCCTTTAAATTATGAGGGAGAAATATGGAATGAAAACATAAAAATTTCTGCTAATAATGACTGTTTAAAAATTCAAGAAGAAATTAATAGTTTTTTGAATAAATTTAATTTTTCTAAAAATTTTAAAATAAAACAGATTCTAAATTTTGAAAATGCTTTAAGAAATAATTTCAAAGAATATAAAATTGAAACAGACAAAATATTATCTAGAGGGAAATGCAGAGGATTTATTTATATTTTTAGCGATAATTTAGCTGGTGATTCCATCACTGATGATTCAAATTTTAATTTTATTCAAAATTGTCTTGCTGTTGGATTAGAAAATTACTGCTTGATAAAAACAAAGAAAAAGCATGAGAATGTTGATAGAGAAATTTCTACCGGTGCAGAAATACAATCTCAATTGCTCCCAGATTATTGTCCAGTTATTTATGGGGTAGACCTTGCTGCACATTGTAGGCCTGCTCTCCAGTTAGGCGGAGATTATTATGATTTTATGTGTTTAAAGACGAATATCTCAGAAAAAAGAAAAGAAAAAGCTAGATGGGCTTTAGTAATTGGTGATGTTATGGGCAAAGGTATTCCCGCGGGTCTGCTAATGACTATGCTAAGAGGAATGTTACGTGCAGAGGTTCTTACAGGATTACCGCCAGATAGAATTTTGCATGATTTGAATCAATTAGCAATAAATGATTTAGATCAATCACATAGATTTGTGACATTATTTTATTCAGATTATGACCCTAGAACCAGAAAATTGAGATTTGCTAATGCAGCTCATAATCCCCCTTTGCTTTGGAAAAGCTCAGATCAGAAAATTATAAAATTAGATGCAGAAGGATTGGTACTTGGATTACAAAAAGAAGCTGAATATCATTGTGGTGAAATCAAGCTGAATGAAAATGATTTAGTGCTTTATTACACTGATGGTGTAATCGATACTGCTAATTGTCTAGGCGAAAGATTTGATGAGGAAAGGTTAATTAAAACCCTTACAAAATTATGTAAGCAATCCTATACATCACAAGAGATCTTAAATAAAATATTTAAAAAATTAGATGACTTTACTGGACAAAATAGACATTTAGAAGATGATGCATCTATGGTTATTTTGCAATTGAAATAGATATTTTTTGTCACCGATATAAAAAAATGCTTTATTAGAGATATCTAAAGCTAATAATTTATATGGCAAAAGTTTGGAGTAAAAGATTTGATAATACACTTAACCCGTTCATTGAAAAGTTTAATGCTTCAATTGGTTTTGACAGAAAACTTATTTTAGAAGACTTAGATTGCTCGATTGCACATGCAAAAATGCTTGGTAAAACAAAGGTTTTATCTTCTTCTGAAACTCTTCAGATTATTAATGCTTTAGAGAAAATAAAAGTTGATTATTTGGAAGGTGAATTTACGCCTAGTCCTCCTTCTGAAGATATTCACTATAGTATTGAAGAAAAACTTATTAGTTTAATTGGTGAAACTGGAAAAAAATTGCATACAGGTAGAAGTAGAAATGATCAAGTTGGTACAGATATAAGATTGTGGCTAAGAAAAGAGATTGACAATCTTGAAACTTTAATAATTGATTTGCAAAAATCCTTCTTAAATCTCGCGAAATCTAATATTTATACCTTAATTCCTGGATATACACATATGCAAAGAGCACAACCATTATCTTTGGCTCATCATTTATTGGCTTATTTAGAAATGTTCCAAAGAGACCGCGAAAGGTTTAAAGAAGTAAGATCGAGAGTGAATACTTCACCATTAGGAGCTGCAGCATTAGCCGGCACAAAAATAAAAATAGATAGGAACTTTACAGCTTCAGAACTGGGTTTTGAAAAGATTTATAAAAATAGTATTGATGCTGTAAGTGATAGAGATTTTTGTATAGAGTTTGTGTCTGCATCTGCTTTGGCAATGTCTCATTTGAGTAAAATTTCGGAAGAAATAATTTTATGGGTAACTGATGAATTTTCTTTTGCAAAATTAACAGACAAATGTGCTACTGGTAGTAGCTTAATGCCGCAGAAAAAAAATCCGGATGTTCCAGAATTGATAAGAGGTAAAACAGGAAGAGTGTATGGACATCTGCAAGCTTTGTTAACGATGGTTAAAGGGGTACCACTTGCATATAATAAAGATTTTCAAGAGGATAAAGAGCCAATATTTGATACTGCAGAGACTATATCTTCTTGCATTAAAGCAATGACTATTTTAATTAATGAAGGGATAGAATTTAATATTAAAAAATTATCTGATTCCGTAGAAAATGACTTTTCTAATGCTACTGATTTGGCAGATTACTTAGTTGGTAAACAGGTCCCCTTTAGGACCGCTTATCAAGTTGTGGGTGAAATTGTTAAGTATTGCTTAGAGAGAAAAATATTGTTTAAAAATCTTAAAATTGATGAATTTAAAAAATTTCATCCCGAATTTGATGAGGATGTTTTTGTGGATCTTGAACCTCTTAATGTAGTGAAGTCAAGAACTAGTGAGGGTGGAACAGGTTTTAAGCAGGTAGAAAAGGAGGTAAATAACTGGCAGAAAAAATTGTTGCTCTGAATTTGACTTATTTTTCTACAATAAAGGTATGCTTTGAAGTAGAATAATAAGGTAATGTTATAGAACTACTTAATGTAGTTTTTATTAGGTTTTTCTTTGTTGATTTTAAAGTGAGTATTTTTGTTGGCAATTTGCCTTTCCGCGCAGAGCGTGAAGATGTTTTACAGTTATTTGCCCCTTTTGGTGAAGTTTTAAATTGTTCTCTTCCTCTTGAAAGGGATACTGGAAGAAAAAGAGGATTTGCATTTGTTGAGATGGCAGATGCAGCAATTGAGTCAACAGCTATTGATGGTTTGCAAGGCACAGAGCTTATGGGTAGACCATTAAGAATTAATAAGGCAGAGCCAAGAGGTTCTGGAGGATCTCGTAGAGGAGGCAGAGGAGGCGGCGGCTATGGCGGTGGCGGCTATGGCGGTGGAAATAATGGCGGCGGCGGCTATGGCGGTGGCGGCTATGGCGGTGGAAATAATGGTGGCGGCGGCTATGGCGGTGGCGGCTATGGCGGTGGAAATAATGGTGGTGGAAATTCTGAATCTAAAACTTCTTATACGAATAAATCCTCTGGAGCAGAAGGTTGGGAAGATAGAAGTTATGGAAACTCTTCTGAAAACTCTGAATATGAAAGTGGTAGAAGTAGAAGAAAAAGAGGACTTTCAAATGAAGATAATGTATCAAATGAGGAGAACTAAGAACCCATTTCTTTAAGCTTAGAAGTTAATTTAAAAAGGTAATCGATATCTAATTCCTTTTTTATAGATTTAAGTGATATTTGATTTCTCCAAATTTTTGCTTTTGGAATACCTTCAACTAAATTTATAAGATGTTTACAAATATCCCAAGATTTGCCTCCATTAGTTAAATGCTCTTCTATGTATGGAATTAACGAGAAGATAATATCTGAAGCAGATTTGGGTTTTGTATTGATTCCATAGACTTTTTGATCAATTTCAGACCATCTTAAGGGATGTTTATATGCTGATCTTCCAATCATTACACCATCAAAATCATTTAGGGCTTTTAATGATTCATTGATATTTGTGAAACCTCCATTGATTTCTATTAATAATTTTGGATTTAATTTTTTTAATTTTTTTACTACATCGTACTTCAGTGGAGGTATAGTTCTATTTTGTTTTGGATTTAGACCTTTTAATATGGCTTTCCTCGCATGAACTGTAAATCTGTCAGCACCGGCATTTGCAATATACCTCACAAAATTATTCAAATTGATGAAACTATCGTCTTCGTCTACACCTATTCTGTGTTTAATCGTAACAGGTAAGCTACAGCTATTTTTTAACGATTCTATACATTTTGCTACTTTTTCAGGATCTTTCATAAGTGAAGCGCCAAAATTTCCTGAACAGACTCTTGGACTTGGACAACCAACATTAAAGTTTATTTCGTCATAACCCCAATCCTGTGCCATGCGGGCAGCCTCTTTAAGGATTTCAGGATTGTCCCCACCAAATTGAATGGATATTGGGTGTTCTTCATTATTAAAATCTAAAAAATTTTCTTTTTTGTTCGTATAAACTAAACTTTGGGCCACAATCATTTCCGTATACAAGAGAGCTTCAGTACTTATTTTTCTCATTATCATTCTGAAATGTTTATCAGTACAATCCATCATTGGAGCAATACTTAATTTATGAATATTTTTAATAGAATTAGTTTGAATAGAACTCATTACTTTTTATGTGATTTAAAAATATGAATCAATTCCTATCAAGAAGAACTTTTATTTTAATTCCTACAATGTCAATCTTAAAACTAATCTTTAAGCCTATGCAAGTATTAGCCTCATCACTTGCTTCTAAAGAAGATTGGAATTTATCAAAAGAGGAATGGAAGTCTAGGCTTAGTCAGGAATCCTACTATATTTTGAGGGAGGAAGGAACTGAAAGGGCTTTCAGTAGTCAATTAAGTAATGAGAAAAGAAAAGGGGTTTTTTACTGCGCTGGATGTGATTTACCGCTTTTTCTATCAGATAAAAAGTATGATAGTGGTACAGGATGGCCAAGCTTTTGGGATTCGATTCAAGGATCAGTTCAGACAAAGGTTGATTTCAAGTTAATTGTCCCAAGAACCGAATATCATTGTTCAAGATGCGGTGGACATCAAGGACATGTCTTTAATGATGGCCCACTTCCAACTGGCAAAAGATACTGTAATAACGGGCTAGCATTAAGGTTTGTTCCTGAGTAAAAATTTGTGCGGCCTTCCGCAACTTGTTTTGTGCATCACTTTAATGGAAAATAGTTTTAATAAATTTTTAGAAAAATGATTGAAAAGCAATCAGACAATATTGATAATAAAGAAAATGATCTTTCTAATCAGGATAATGCTCCTGATAATACTTTACCTTTAGAGGATCAAATAACTGAAAATGATAAATCATCCTCTCAAAAAACAGAAGAAATAAATACTGAAGAATTAAAAAATACTATTTCAAATAATGATGCAAGGTTAGAACAGTTAGAAAAAGAGCATGAAACATTAAAAAATCAATATGTAAGAATTTCAGCAGATTTTGAAAATTTTAGAAAAAGACAGTCTAGAGATCAGGATGATTTAAAAATCCAACTTGTTACTAAGTCTTTAACTGCAATTCTCCCTATTGTCGATAATTTTGAGAGAGCAAGACAACAACTTAAACCTGAAAGTGAAGAAGCTCAAGTACTTCATAGAAGTTATCAAGGATTGTATAAACAATTAGTAGAAGTTTTAAAACAACAAGGTATTGCACCCATGAGAGTTGTTGGTCAGCAATTTGATCCAAATTTACATGAAGCTGTATTAAGAGAGCCTAGTGAAGAGTTTAAAGAAGATTTTATTGTAGAAGAATTGCAGCGAGGATATCATTTGGAAGGCAAGGTTTTAAGACATGCTTTGGTTAAAGTTTCTATGGGACCTGGTAAACAAAATTCACAAGAGGAAGTAGAAAAGGATAAAGTTGAAGGGGATATTGATTCTGAGGAGAATACTTCCGAAGATGTATAGACCCCAAATTTTTAGTTGAGCATTATTTAATGGCTGATTTTTACCAAATACTTGGAGTTTCAAGAGATGCTGATGCTGATACCTTAAAAAGGGCTTATAGAAAATTAGCAAGACAATATCATCCTGATGTTAATAAAGAACCTGGCGCTGAAGATAAATTTAAAGAAATCGGCAAGGCTTATGAAGCATTAGCGGATCCCGAAACTAGAGCTAGATATGATCAATTTGGAGAGGCTGGCCTTGGAGGTGCTGCTGGAATGCCTGATATGGGTGATATGGGGGGCTTTGCAGATTTATTTGAAACTTTTTTTAATGGATTTGGTGGACAAAATCCACAAGGAGGTAGGACTCAAAGAAGAGGTCCTCAACAAGGTGATGATTTAAGATATGACCTTAATGTTGATTTTAAGGATGCAATATTTGGCCAACAAAGAGAAATTAAAATTCCGCATTTAGAGACCTGTGAAGTGTGTAGGGGAACAGGTGCTAAGCCAGGCACAGGACCAAAAACTTGTACAACATGTGGAGGAAGTGGCCAAGTCAGAAGAGCCACAAGAACTCCATTTGGTAATTTCACACAAGTAGCTGAATGTCCTTCATGTAATGGAGCTGGTCAAATAATTGCGGATCCATGTATAAGTTGCGGAGGCAATGGAGTAAAGCAAGTTAGAAAAAAATTAAGAATTAATATTCCTGCAGGAGTTGATACTGGTACCAAATTAAGAGTTTCTGGAGAAGGTAATGTTGGTTTGAAAGGGGGCCCACCAGGAGATCTTTATGTTTTTATCAAGGTGAAGAATGATTCAAAATTAAAAAGAGATGGTGTTACTATCTATTCAGAAATAGCTGTAAGTTATTTACAGGCTATTTTAGGAGATACTGTTCAAATTATTACAGTTGATGGCAAGGTTAATTTAAACATCCCAAGTGGTACTCAACCTAATACAACTCTTTCTCTTGAGAATAAAGGCGTGCCTAGACTTGGTAATCCAGTTGCAAGAGGAAATCATGAAGTTTTAGTAAAGGTAAAATTACCAACTCGTATAACTGAGGAAGAACGCAAGCTTTTAGAGGGCCTAGCTTCTCAATATTCAGATAAAAATATCAATTCAAGTAGTGGACTGTTTAGTAAATTATTTGGTAAAGAATCTTAATGACTGCTTTAAAGTATTTGGATCTTAAATCGGTTCCATGCCCTTTAAATCTTGTCAAAATTAAATTAGCTTTAGAGAAATTATCCAACAATGAAGAACTTATTGTAGACATAGATAAAGGTGAACCAGAAGAAATGGTATTCAATAATTTAAAAGAGATGGGATGTTGCTTTACACAAATAAAAGAATATGAAAAATTCTTAAAAATAAAAATTTTGAATGAAAACTGATAGTAAACATTTAGGTTTAGTTACAAAAAAATTTAATGAATTTTTTTTAGTTGACTTAATAAATCAAGAAAAATGTTCACATTGTAAGAGGTTTTTATGTAAGGTTAGGAAGTCTATAAATTTCAAAGATCAATTAATTTATGTTGGAGATCAAGTAGTAATCGATCATATTGATTTCAGAAGCAAGCGAGCAGTAATAATAAGTTTAAAAAAAAGAAATAATTTATTAATTAGACCATCAGTTGCAAACATTTCAAACATATACATTGTTTGTTCTGTTGAAGAGCCAAAATTGAATTTATCTCAAGTCAATAAGTTTTTGATATCAGCAGAATCGATGGGTGTGGAAGTTTCATTACTTTTAACAAAGTGCGATTTAATTACAGACAAAAGAAGATCTTTTTTACTTGATAAATTTAGGAAATGGGGTTATCAAGCAATTACTTTAAATTTACAGAACCCTGATTACTTGAAGAATTTAGTAGCCGATTTAAAGCAAAAAACGTGTTCGATATTTATGGGCCCATCTGGCGTTGGTAAAACTACTTTGCTAAATAAGATAATTCCAGGTCTCCAAAATGATACCGCCCCTGTTTCCCATAAAATTAAGAGAGGGAAAAATACCACTAGAAATGTTGAGTTATTTTCTCTTTCAAATAATCATTATATTGTTGATACGCCTGGGTTTAATATACAAACTCTAGAAGTTGATATTAGATTGTTACCAACCCTCTATCCGGAAATATATACACAATTAATGGATGAAGGAATTAGGTGTAAATTTCGTAACTGCTTACATTTGAATGATGAGGGCTGTAATTTAAATAAATCTTTTGAAAGATATACTTTTTATAAAGAAATGATCGAGTCTTCTAAGAATCATTATTCTCAAACCCAGGAAGATTAAGATTTAATCCGCCAGTCAAATCATTCATTCTTTCTTTCATAGTTGTAGTAGATAATTCATGAGCTTTTTGAATAGCTTGTAAAATGTTTTGCTCTATTGTTTCTTTTTCTGAATTTAAAATATTTTCTTGAACTTCTACCCTTAAAGGCAGTTGATTGCCACTTATCCAGACTTTTATCATTTCATCATCACTTTTCCCTTCAATCTCCATATTTTCAAGTTCATCCTGTAATTTTTGAGCATCTTGTTGAATTTGTTTAGCTTTTTTAAAAGCTTCTGTAAGTTGTCCAAAGTTAGGAAGTCCAAAACCAGCCATTTTATAAAACAGTTACTTTAATTAGGATAGTCAAAACCAATCATTCTTACTTCCGGTTGCAAATAAATCCCTTTTTTTTGTAGTACTTTTTGTTGAATTAAAGTTATTAATTCATAAATATCTTTTGAACTTGCTGAAGAATTGTTAATTATAAAATTTGAATGCATTGTAGAAATTTCTGCACCGCCAATTTTAAATCCCTTTAAACCCATCTCATCAATTAATTTTGCTGCATAACTATTTTCAGGATTTTTAAAAACACTACCGAAACTTGGTAGATGATATGGCTGTGTTTCTGTTTTTAATTTTAGGTTATTTTTGGTTGCTTGAATTAATTGTTCGAGGTTCCCATTAGGCTCAAAATGTAGTTTTGCACTAATAATTACCAAATCATTACTTTGAAAAGAGCTAAATCTATATTCAAAATTGATATCTTTTTTTTCAATTTCAAGTTTTTCATGAGTTTTATTATTAATAACATTCACAGAAATAAGATTTTTTGCGAGTGATAAATTACCTGTACCAGCATTCATATAAATTGCTCCTCCTACAGTTCCTGGAATTCCGACAGCCCATTCTCCTCCTTGTAACCCATTTTTAGCGAGAGAATTAGATAATGTTGGGAGCATTACACCTGCTTCTGCTTCAACAATTCCTGAATATGGCTCTATTGTTAATGACTTCATTTTTTTTGTACATATAACTAAACCTTTTATGAAAATATTATTTATTAATAGATTTGAACCTGCGCCAATTATTTGGCATCTTTGATTGTTTAAATTAGACCATTGCATTAGATATGAAAATTCGTCAATATTTCTTGGTTCAGCAAAGTATTCAGCTACTCCACCAACTTTTATAGTTGTATAACTACTCAGATTGCAGTTCACAGAAAAAATTTTATTATTCATAAATTAATTAAAATAATTTAATTGTTTTTGCTATTTAAAATTGACCAGAAATTATGACAATCACCAGCTCCCATATTCAAAATTAAATCCCCTTGTTGAGTCAATTTGTAAAAGTTATTTGTAATTTCATAATAATTATTTATGTAAATAACATTTTTGTTTTGTTCATAAATTAGATCAGTAATAATTGTGGAATTGATTTTATCCTTGTTTCCTTCTCCTGCTCCATAAATACTAGTTACGTAAATAACATCTGCTTTTGATAATTCTTCAGCAAATTCTTTTGCAAATTGCTTTACTCTAGAGTATCTATGAGGTTGAAATATGGCTATTAATCTACTATTTTGAAATTCATTATTACTTTTTTGCTTAATAAATAATCTTCCTAATTTAATCGTTTCTTTTATTTCGTTGGGGTGATGTGCATAATCATCATATATATTTCTTTCATCTATTTGGCCTCTGAATTCAAATCTTTTTTTTGGCAGTTTAAGGTATTTAATATTTTTCTTAATTTCTATAAAATTTACACCTACCATTCTTGAAGCTCCTATTGCAGCAGTGATATTAGATAAGTTGTGTAATCCTGGGATTGGAATATTTAAACTACTAATGAAATTTCCATTTTCATAATATTTTCCAATAGTATGACTTTTATTTATTTCAGTTGGGATTAAGGCATAAGATACATTGATTGGTGTTTTGTTTGACCACTTACTATCAGAATAAAAATTTTTTCTCGTGATTTCACAATCAAAATTAAGCAATAATTTTTTAGAATTTGAAGCAAAATCTTTAAAAGAAGATATGACTTCACCTAAATGAGAAAAATGATCGCAATGATCAAAATCAATGTTATTAATTATTCCAATATCAGATTTATATTTATTTATTGTCCCATCAGATTCGTCAACTTCAGCTACTAAGAATTTTGTATTGTCTAAATGACAATTAGAGTTGTAAATAGGAATTATTCCTCCAGTTATTGAAGAAGAATTATGCGTACATAACTCAAGTAGTGTAGAAAGAAATGTACTGGTCGATGTTTTCCCATGGCTGCCTGCTACGGCTAATGTAGTGTAAGACTGCATTAACAGTGCAAGAATCTCTGAACGATGTTTTATTGTTAAATTTTTTTTCCTACAGTAAGATAATTCTTCATTTTCTGGCTTAATCGCTGAACTTACAACAAAATTAATCAATTTGTTAGTAAATTTTGAAGTTACTAATTCAATATTTTGTTTAATTTGAGAAGTAAAGATAATTGCTCCTAGATATTCTAATTGATTAGTTTCGTTGTTTTTAATTAAATCAGATCCTGAAACTGAACAACCTTTCTTAAGTAAACCCATTGCTAATGCTGACATTCCAATACCTCCAATCCCAATAAAATGAAAATGACTTTTAGGCAGTAATTCTTTATCCAATGTTTATTTTGTACTTAAAATCAAAATAACTTCTAAGTAAAATTTTGGTATTTTTTCTTAAAAAAAAATGTTTTTTTTTCTGGAATTAATACAAAAAATACTTATTTGCTTAATAAATCAAAAAATACTTACGTTATTGCAAAAAATTCAGTATGATCAGCAACTTAGGTTAATCATTAGAAATTATCAGTTATGACTTTGCGTGTTGCTATTAATGGGTTTGGCAGAATTGGTCGAAACTTTATGCGTTGTTGGCTTAGTAGAGGTGCTTACACCAATATTGAGGTTGTTGGAATTAACGTAACTTCCGATCCTAAAACCAATGCCCACCTCCTTAAATATGATTCAGTATTAGGACAGCTGGATGGGGTTGATATTAAATATACTGATGACACTTTTGTAATAAATAACAAAACAATTAAGTGTTTCTCTGATAGAAACATAATGAATCTTCCATGGAAAGATTGGGGAGTTGATTTGGTCATTGAGTCAACTGGTGTTTTTAATACAGATGTTGCTGCAAGTAAACACCTAGAAGTAGGAGCTAAGAAAGTAATTCTTACTGCCCCTGGGAAAGGTGATGGTGTGGGTACTTATGTTGTAGGAGTCAACGCTGATACTTATAAACATAAAGATTTCGATATTTTAAGTAATGCAAGTTGCACTACAAACTGCTTGGCCCCAGTAGTGAAGGTTTTAGATCAAACTTTTGG
The DNA here is from genome assembly GCF_017696015.1 of Prochlorococcus marinus CUG1415. NCBI lineage: Bacteria > Bacillati > Cyanobacteriota > Cyanophyceae > Synechococcales > Prochlorococcaceae > Prochlorococcus > Prochlorococcus marinus. Next base: position 24,540 of record NZ_JAAORL010000001.1, read on the forward strand.
CATAAACAAAGGTTTGATGACTACAATTCATAGTTACACTGGTGATCAAAGGATTTTGGACAATAGTCATAGAGACTTAAGGAGAGCTAGAGCAGCAGCAACAAATATTGTTCCTACTTCAACAGGTGCTGCTAAAGCAGTTGCTTTGGTTTACCCAGAAATGAAAGGCAAACTAACTGGTATAGCAATGAGAGTGCCTACCCCGAATGTTTCGGCAGTTGATTTAGTCTTTGAATCTTCGAAATCTGTCACAAGTGAGGAAGTTAATTATGCTCTTAAAGAAGCTTCTTTAGGTTCAATGAAGGGAATTATTAAGTATGGTGATGAACCATTAGTTTCCAGCGATTATGCAGGCACTAATGAATCATCAATTGTCGATACTGATCTTACTATGTGTATTGGTGATAACCTTGTTAAGGTCGTTGCATGGTATGACAATGAGTGGGGTTACAGCCAAAGGGTCGTAGATTTAGCCGAGATTGTTGCTAAAAAATGGGAATAATTAAAAGTGTTTGAAAGGTGCATTGTTCAATAATTTATTTTGCTTATTATCTTTAAATTCTATTGAAGGTTCACCGTTAGTAAAAAAACCAATCTCGTTAATATTTTTATCTATTTTATATAAATTCATTGCCCATTTTTTGGGCAATGAGAAAACTAATTCGTAATCTTCACCTCCAAAAAAATAATATTCATCCCATTTATCTCCTTTTGGCCAATCCTTATCTTTGGGTATTTTATCGTAATTCATAATTGCTTTACAGTTGCTAGCGATTGCTAAATCTTGTACTGCTTGAAATAGACCATCACTACTATCAGTACATCCTATTTTCGTAATTTTTTTATTGGAGCGAGTTTTAAGGAGATTATTTAGAAAATTTGGGTAAACTTCAGGCCGACAAAAATGTTCAATGGACTTTCTGATTAATCTTTCATTTAGAAAAACATTTTTATCAAAATTACTTTTATTTTGTATCATAAATCCTAGTTTGCTAAGACCATGAATTCCTGTGGTTAAGATGATTTCTCCTGGTTTACATGCGTTTCTTCTTAATTCAAGTTCCCCTTGAATGCCAAGGGCTGTAATTGATATAGTTTTTTGATTTCCCTTTGAGCAATCTCCTCCAAGAATTATTCCACCATATTCTTTTAAAGCTTGATTTATTCCTTTATATAACTCTTCAACCCAAATCCACTCAGTTTTCGCAGGTAAAATCAGACTTATTGTAATTCCTATAGTTTTTTTGCTACCACTGGATAATAAGTCAGAGATGTTGCTCACAACTGCTTTCCATCCAAGGTCTTGAGGGCAAATAGTAAGGTCATTGAAATGAACATTTTCTACCAAAGAATCATTATTAACAAGTAAGTTTTCATGTTTAGCTTTGATTAAAGCGCAATCATCTGAAACTTGATTTTCAGGCATAAATTTTCCAAGCCTATTTATTAATTCTTTTTCCCCTATATCTTCTAATAATTCTTTATGCATTTAATTTGAGGTTTTCAATCCCTTCTAAAACATCAATGGAGACAATTTTATCTTCTTTGGTTAGTTCTTCTAATACATTAAATCCATCTATAACATAGCCAAAGGCTGCATTCCTTCCATCAATTAAATTCCGACCTGCTGGGTTTAATTCTGCTTCATATAAAAAGAAGAAAAATTGCGATGAGCCATCATCAACAGCAGTATTTGAGTGGGACCACCCAAGTGTTCCAAGAGTTGCGAAAGGTAATGTTGGTGTCTCTGTGTAAAGGCCTAAATCTTCAAAAGTTTGATTATAAAAAGTATCCTTTTCATTAGGGATTCTAATTTCGAGAGGAACGTGACGTTCTTCATTTGTTTCAGGATCTAAATAACCAATTGCTTCTCCAATTGGATCACCTGTTTGCAGAACAAAAAATTCTTCTGCTCTGTTAATGGGTAAATCTGTATAGAAATTTTTTGAAGATAAATCTATAAATGCTCCTGATGTAAGGGGAGCATTATATCCATCTATAATTGCTTTCATGTCTCCTTTGGACGTTTTTATATTAACTTTTGCTCGTCCAAGTAATCTTGGTAGATTATCAAATTCTGCTGGAATAGAGTAAGGAAATTGATTTGGTAGAAAAAATTCTTCCAATCCACCAATTTTATCTAAAGTATCTTTTCGGGTTGCCACAAATGAGTTCTTATCCTTTGATTTGGCATGAGCGTTAAGGCTATCAAAATTATCTTTGAGTTCTAAGAATATTGTTTCAGCAATTTTCCGTTTATCATTCGGTAATTCTTGAATAATTCGACTTTGGTATTTTTTTAGTAAAGATTGACATTTTGTAACAGTTTTCGTTAGAGCTGGCCATCTTCCTCCTCTGATAAAGTTACTAGTTTCTTCCAATTTATGTTGAATTTCTTGTAACTCAACTTGCTTGATAGGCAGTGCGTTTCTGAGGATTGCGTTAGGGTCTTTTACCGCATTTCCAGTAGGTAAATCAGCTAGAACTTGAATTGGTTTAAATAGAAAAACCTGTAAAATTATGATTGATAGAATCAAGAAAAGTTTGTTCTGATTTGATAAGAATTTTTGCATAGCACTCTTGCAGGTTTATGATCCTTGGGGATGTAATACAGGAATGATTTCCAGTAACGATTTTCGCACAGGTACTACCATCGAATTGGATGGACAGGTTTGGCGTGTTGTAGAATTTCTACATGTCAAGCCTGGTAAGGGTTCTGCTTTTGTGCGAACAAAATTAAAATCAGTTCAAAGCGGCAACGTGGTTGAAAAAACTTTTCGAGCCGGAGAATCAGTACAACAGGCTATCCTTGAGAAGTCTAACCTGCAACACACGTATGTGGAGTCTGGAGATTATGTTTTTATGGATATGACAAGTTTTGAAGAGACACGCCTTTCTGTTGACCAAATTGGTAAAGGTGCGAAGTATCTGAAAGAAGGTATGGAGGTTAATGTTATTTTCCATAATGGTAAGGTTTTAGAAGTGGAACTTCCTATAACTATCACTTTAAAAGTTACAGAAACTGATCCTGGAGTTAAAGGTGATACTGCTAGTGGTGGCACAAAACCAGCTATTCTAGAAACAGGTGCTCAAGTTATGGTTCCTTTATTTATTTCTGTGGGGGAAATTATTAAAGTTGATACTCGTAACGATAGTTATCTTGGACGTGAAAATTAATGGCTATGAAATTAGATCATGAAGACTTAAATCGCTTAATAGAAAAAATCTCAACAAGCGATATTCAAGAATTCTCTCTAGAGGGAGAAGACTTTAAACTTGAAATAAAACGGAATTTATTTGATCAGAACCAATTTACTAAGAATTTAGTCTCTAATAATTCGTTTGATAGGCAATCAAATGCTAATCAAATATCCATCAATGATAATGTATCAACAGTTAATGAGCCTGAGGCCCCTCAAGTATCCCCTCCTGGACGCTCAGATCTGACCGATATTACATCTCCTATGGTTGGAACCTTTTATAGGGCTTCAGCCCCTGGGGAGGATCCATTCGTTGAATTAGGTAACAACGTTAAGGTCGGGCAAACTATTTGTATTTTGGAAGCTATGAAATTAATGAATGAAATCGAATCTGAATTTAACGCTGAAATAGTAGAGATTCTCGTTGAAAATGGAACTCCAGTTGAATTTGGTCAAGTTCTAATGCGTGTTAAGCAGGTTTGAATTTTTAGTCATATCAATTGCAGTTTTTATAGCCTCAATCATGCTTTGAGATTGAGCTATTCCTTTGCCAGCAATATCAAAGCCTGTGCCATGATCCGGAGATGTTCTGATGAAAGGTAAGCCTATTGTCGTATTTACTGAGTAGTTATGAGCTATAACCTTCATTGGTATTAATCCTTGATCATGATACATTGCAAGAATGCCATCATGCTTGTCGGTATTTTTGTGTGTCCAAGCTTTGGCTGAAGAATTCCAACAACTATCTGGCGATAAAGGGCCTAGTAATTTAATATCTTTATTTTTTTTATTCCAAGTAATCAATGAATCATTAAGCCAATCTCTTTCTTCATTACCCAAAATACCTTCTTCTCCAGCATGAGGGTTTAATCCCGCAACTTTTAAAATAGGGTTTTCAGAATATGTATTACAAAAATTTTTGAAAAGATCTAATTTTGAATGAATCAGTCTTGTATTTAGACTCTTTGGAACCTCACTAAGTGCTATGTGGGTTGTGGCTAGTAAGGTATTGAATCTCCAACCTGTAAATGGCGATTTAGCTGTGAATAACATTCCAACATTTTTTACTCCACACGATTTAGCTAATACTTCAGTCTGTCCAGAGAAATAATGACCTGCAAGTGACCATGATTTCTTACAAATTGGTCCAGTTACTAGAGCTGACATAGGCAATTGTTTAACAATTTCAATTGCTTTGGTCAAGTAATAGAAGCTTGAATTACCATAACTTGCTTGAGATTGATTATCAGATGAACAAATTTCGATATCATGGATTTCTAAACTATTTGGATTGGCTAGGTTTTCCAATCCTAAAGATCTAAGATGCATATATGTATTCTGTAGATTTATTTTTGAACCAACTAATATAAATTCGATATTCCTTGGTAACTCATTAGAACAAAGAGCTTTTAAAATTATTTCAGGTCCTATTCCAGACTCATCTCCAACGCTTAATACTATTTTAAATTTATTGTTTGTAATTTTAAAATTCATAAAAAGATTTTAAATTTATTTATTTTTAACTATTTAAAAAGCAATTTTTTAAGCCTGTTTTATAGTTTTTATAAATTAGTTTATATCCAAGTGTTTTGCATAATAGTTTATTAGAAACTCTTCTATTTTCCATCCAAAAAGATTGAGCGATGGGTGATAATTCTTTTTTTGCATCCTCAAATAAAATTGGATTTGGCATTTTTAAGCCAAGAAGATCGTAGCAATATTGAATAACTTCTATTTGGGAACTGGGTTCATCATCTGCAATATTAATAATTTGGTGAAACTTTAAACAATCTTTATTCTGTAATAGATAGATAATTGCATTTGTAATGTCCGCAACATGAATTCTTGAAAATACTTGATCTTTTTTTGAGATAACGCGAATTTTTTGATTTCTTATTGCTTCAAAAGTGGATCTTCCAGGTCCATAAATGCCGGGTAATCTAAAAATTTGTATTGGTAAACCAGATTCAATCCATTCTCTTTCGCAATTTAATCTCTTGTGACTTCTTTTCTGAAAAGGGTTCGGGTTATCAATCTCAGATACCCAATCACCTTTGGTGTTGCCATATACTCCTGTGGTAGATAAATATCCAACCCATTCAAGTGATAAATTTTCTAGCATACTTTTAAGACTTCCTAAGACTGGATCTTTCCCATTTTTGTCCGGAGGAATGCAACTAAGAATATGCGTGACTCCATCAAAAATTTTTTCATCAGGAACTTTACCGTTTTCACTGTTAAACACAAAATTATTGGGATCTTTTTTTTCAGATCTAGAACTGGTTAAAACAGTGCAACCAATTTGTTTGATGGTTTTTGCAAAGAAACTACCTGTAAAACCACATCCTAAGATTAAAAATTTATTTTTATTGTTTAGTGAACTTGCGATATTATTCATAATGTATTATTGTAGTACAAATGTATTATTTAATGATGGAGACAACTGTTAAATCTAGCGATAAATCAAAAACTTTCTGCAATAGCAAAATTTATACTCCCAGCAGAGAAAAAGAAATAAGATTATTTGATTTTAAATTCTACCAAAAATTATTTATTGTTCTCATTGCATTGTGCACAATTTTAATATTCCCAGAATCGCCAAAAGAAATGGAAACAATATGTGAAAATTATCACTCTAGAAAATTATGTAAAGTTTGGTAGTCAAGCTGCTCTATATTTTGATTCACCTTGCTCGTAATCTTTATTTCTTATCTTAAAATTAGGATTAGCCCATTGCAATAATCTTACAGCTAATCGTAAATCTCCTTCAAGCCATGCTCTTATAGCCATTGCTCTTCTTGGATCATAAAATTTTTGTCTTCTATACCAATACAAAGCATTTTCATCTGATTTATCCCCATTACAAGAAAGACATGCAGGGACACAGTTTTCTGTGGTACTTAAGCCACCTTGACTACGGGGTAATACATGGTCAATGGATTCCGATGGTTTGCCGCAATATATACAACTTTTTCCTGTAAATCTATGAATTGATTTTCGCCATTGTCTGAATCTGAACTTAGGACATAAATCCTCTAAAAACACCGCATCATTAATATGCATTCAGAATATTTAGTTAAATAAATAATGGCTTGAATATATCAAAAGTCAATATTGATTTATAATTTTTTATCCAAAATTCGCACCTAAAATATAATTTAGTGTTGACAGATACAAAATAAAATATATTACATAATTACTCAAAAGTATTTTAAAAACTCAGAATTTTATTAATAGCTGTATCTTTCAATTGTTTCTTCTGGAAAGTCTTCATTTCTGTCTTCTAATTCTTTTTTTAACTTTTCTTTTCTTTTTGCTTCTTTTTGTAACTCTCTTTGTAGTTTTCTATTTGGATGAAGATTATCTAGATATTCAACACAATAGCTATATTTTTCTCTATCTCTTATGACTGATTCAGTAATTTGAGATGCTGCTTGTTTAGGTGATACTTTGAAAAACCCTCCTTTTTGTTTTTTTATATATGTATATGCTGCATCCCAACTACTTTCATGATCATTTCCTCCATCTCTCATAGTACAGAAAATTTCAGCTCCAAATGATCCAGCATTAACTTTGGATATTTGAATGCATAGAGGAGTGATTATTCCTAAAGTTAATAATATTATTTTTTTCAGCTTGAATCTTTGCATTAAACTTTTTTCTTCTATTTAAAAGTATCTTTTATTGAGAATATGTCTATAGAAATTTAAGATTTTATTAGTCCAAATAAGTTCAGGCATTTCACAACTAGGGGAAGAATTAAAAGGACGGTAATTAATCTTACTGCGTGTAGAGTTGCAACTGCAGGGCCAACTCCATATTCTGAACCTACTAAACTCATACCGCTAATACCTCCTGGCGCAGCTCCTAGAATTGTTGTAATCAAATCTATATTAAGTAATCTGCTTGTCCATAACCCAATTGCTAATCCGGTAATAACTAAAGTAAAAGTTATTAAGATAGCCGGCCTCCATAAGCTTTGAAGGTCAACTAATGAGTCTTTAGTTAAAGATGTGCCAATAACTGTCCCAATTCCAATTTCTAATAATGTTCTTGTTCCAATTGGCCACTCTGCTATATCCACTTTGCCACTTATGCTTAGTATGCTTGCACCTATTAAAGCGCCTGCAAGAGGAGCAGCAGGGATACCAGTTTTTAGAGCTAAGGCTCCAAAAATTCCACCTGCAAGTAGATAATAGATTAGATTTATGTTTGGCATAAATTATGAAAGATGTTTGGTGACAATATTAGAAAAAATTTTTTTTGATTGGGTTGATAGTCAAATTATATTTTTGTTTTATCTACTAATGTTCCCTTTTGTTGGCATAATATTATTTAAAGCATTAATTTTTATGTCTTCACAAGTTTCATACAGAGCTAATAAAAGCTATGTAAAGAAAAAATTATCTTTTTTTGAGGGCGGCCACCAGCTTGAAAAATTAGAATTCGCTCTTGCAATAGCTCAAACTAAGGGGGATACAAAAAAATCAATAATTCTTAGAAAAAAAATTTTTGAATTAGGTGGAAATGTTGAAGAGCCAGGCACTTAACTCAATTTCCCTCAAGATATTTAGATGCCACTAATAATGCTTCACCAGCTTGTTGAGCTGTTATTTTGCCTAGATCAAGCAGTGAATTACTGATAGCAGAAATTACTGTAATGATATCTCTATCATTTACATATCCTAGGTGACCAACTCTAAATATTTTCCCCTTCAAGTGATCTTGACCACCAGCAAGTAGGATATCAAACTTATTTTTTATTGTCTTTCTAAATTCTTCAGCATCCATTTCTCCAGTTTTTATTGCAGTAATTGAAGGGCTTAAGAATCTTTCATCAGCAAATAATTGTAGATTTAGAGCCTTTACAGCATTGCTCATTGCTAATTTATGTTTATTATGTCTATGGAAAATATTTTCTAAGCCTTCTGCTCGCATCATTTTCAAAGCTTCATCTAAAGCAAAAACTAAATTAACTGCCGGGGTATATGGATTACTGTTACTTAAAAGACTCTTTTTATAGGATTTTAAATTTAAATAAAATTTTGGTAAATTCGATTTCTCACAAGCTACCCATGCTTTTTGACTCATTGCTATGAAACTTAGTCCTGGTGGTATCATGTAGCCCTTTTGTGATCCTGAAGCAACAATATCTAGTTGCCATTTATCTACTGGTACATTGCAAGCTCCAAGACTTGTTACGCAGTCAACAATAGATAATGCTGTGTTGTGTTCCCGAATATATGAGCTTATAGTTTCTAGATCATTAATTACACCTGTTGAGGTTTCAGAATGAGTTAAGATAACTGCCTTTATTTCTTTTTGTTTATCTTCTTCTAATATTTTTTTGAATTCTTCTGGATTCAGGGGAGTACCCCATTGGGAATCAATTTTTATTACTTCTAATCCAAATTCTTTGGCAACTTTTACCCATCTTTCGCCAAATTTTCCATTTTCTCCACAAATTACTTTATCGCCTTTACTTAAGGTGTTTATTATGCCAGCTTCCATTGCGGCAGTACCACTTCCTGTAATTGTTAGAACATCATTTTGAGTTTGATGAAGCCATTGTAAATTTTTAGTAGTACTCTCTACGAGCTCTTGGAATTCCTTACTACGATGACCTATTGGATGCTTACTTAATGCTTGTAAAACTTTTTCTGGAACTGGTGTAGGTCCAGGAATCATCAATGATAATTTTTGTTGTATGGCCACTTTTTATTAAATAGGTCATTCTTAGATTAGTTCTCATTATATATTTTTCAATTACTTGATTTGAAAAAAGGATTTTCTTTACCAATATGGGTTGCTGGAGCTGCTAGGTCAGCATTAAAAAAATTAATAGGTTTTTCATTTGACAATTTTGAACTAATAAAAATTCCTAATGAAACAAAAGAAATAAAAATCGAGATTCATTCTGTTGGTTTAATTAAAGGTGATTCGCATTCATTAGGAATTACCTTTGCAAAGTCTGGCTTAGATCTTGACATTACACAAAACTTAGAAATATGGACGATAGCCTCTTTAGAAAAAATTTCTCTTAACAATCCTAATAAAACAAATCAAATCAATATTATTGCAGGATCTGGTGTTGGTATTAAAGAGAACACATCAGAAATATGTATTTCTGATTTTGCTAAAGAAGTTTTATGTGCAAACTTATTGGATATTATTCCAGAGGGTTTTAAATTGAATTTAGAAATTATTTTCCCAAATGGGGAGTTTTTAGCAGAAAGAACTAGTAATAAGTCATTTGGTATTGTGGATGGATTATCTATTATCGGAACTTCTGCTGAGACTTATTCGAGTGCTTCACCAGGTCAATTAGAAAAGGCTAAAACTAAGTTAGCAAAGTTAATTAAAAATGATTCTCAAGGGAAAGTTGTTTTTGTTATTGGTCAAAATGGTTTAAATTTGGCAAAAACTTGTAATTTTAAGTTTCCAATTATAAAAGTTGGTAACTGGATAGGACCATTAATAGTTGATGCTGCAATAAAAAATGTTAAAACTGTAATTCTTTTTGGTTATCACGGAAAATTAATTAAATTAGCAGGCGGCATTTTTCACACACATAATCACTTGGCTGATGGAAGAATTGAGATTCTTGTTTATTTAGCCGTTCAAGAAAAATTACCGCCCGAAATAATAGTCAAATTATCTCACTTAAATACACTTGAGGATGCCTTATTATTTCTTGAAAGATTTAATAAATCTATAGCTGATAAATTATTCCAAAATTTATCAAATACGATTGAAAAGCGTTCTTTTGCTTATGTCAATAGGTATGTCACAACGGATATGGAAATTGCAGCAATTATTTTTGATAGAAAAAGGGAAATAAGGTGGGCAGGAATAAACGGTAAAGATTATATTTCTTATTTTCAATGCGATTAATTTTTGCTTGATTATGCTTTTGTAAATAAATTGAGCTAACTTTTATACATGAGTCAAAAATCTTTAACAAAAGAACGAGATCCTTCAATATTAATTTTAGATTTCGGATCTCAATATTCTGAATTAATTGCAAGAAGAATAAGAGAAACTAATGTTTTTTCTCTTGTAGTAAGTAACTGTATTTCAATTAAGGATATTAAAAATATTAATCCTAATGGAATAATTTTGAGTGGAGGACCAAATTCTGTATATGACCAAAATGCGCCTAAATGTGATGAAAAAATTTTTGATTTAGGAATTCCTATTCTTGGCATATGCTATGGAATGCAATTAATGGTAAAAGAACTTGGAGGATCTGTAACTTTAGCAACTAAAAAAGCTGAGTATGGGAGAGCTCCAATAAATATAGATTTCGAATGTGATCTTTTTTCTGATGTAGTAGATAAATCTATAATGTGGATGAGTCATGGCGATTCAATTAATTGTTTGCCAGATGGATTTAATAAAATTGCTCATACAGAGAATACACTTCATGCAGCAATTTCAAATGATACAAAAAAATTATTTGGCGTACAATTTCATCCTGAAGTAGTGCATTCAGAGTATGGGATGACGATAATTAAAAATTTTGTTTATAAAATTTCTTGTTGCGAATCTGATTGGACAACTGAAACTTTTTTAGAGGAGACAATTCCCAGGATAAGAGAGCAAGTTGGCAATAAGAAAGTTTTACTTGCCTTGTCAGGAGGAGTTGATTCTTCAACTCTTGCTTTTCTACTCAATAAAGCAATTGGCAATCAGCTTACATGCATGTTTATAGACCAAGGGTTTATGAGAAAAGGTGAACCGGAATTCCTAATGAATTTTTTTGATAATAAATTTCATATAAAGGTTGAATATATTAACGCTAGGGAAAGGTTTATTGCAAAATTAAAAGGGATTACTGATCCAGAACAAAAAAGGAAAATCATTGGTGAAGAATTTATTAGAGTATTTGAAGAAGAAAGTAATAGACTGGGACCTTTTCATTATTTAGCGCAAGGTACTCTTTATCCTGATGTTATTGAAAGTGCTGGTACTAATATTGATCCTAAGACAGGTGAGAGAATAGCTGTAAAAATAAAAAGTCATCACAACGTAGGTGGATTGCCTAAAGATTTACAATTTAAATTAGTTGAGCCATTAAGAAAACTTTTTAAGGATGAAGTACGCAAAGTAGGTACTGCTTTAGGTTTGCCGGATGAAATTATCAAACGGCATCCATTTCCTGGGCCTGGGCTAGCGATAAGAATTTTGGGAGAAGTGACCAATGAAAAACTAGATTGTTTAAGAGATGCAGACTGGATAGTGAGAGACGAAATTAAAAAAGCTGGTCTTTATAATGATATTTGGCAAGCTTTCGCAGTATTGTTACCCGTTAAAACGGTAGGAGTTATGGGTGATAAAAGGACTTATGCATGGCCCATAGTTTTACGTTGTGTATCCAGTGAAGATGGTATGACAGCAGACTGGTCAAAAATTCCTTTTCATATTCTAGAGAGAATCTCAAATCGAATCGTTAATGAAGTGATTTCTGTTAATAGGGTTGTTTATGATATTACAAGCAAACCTCCTGGAACTATTGAGTGGGAATAGTCAAAGGCGTATAAAGTCAGTTATAGTCTAAAAAAGTTGGTTACACGTGGGTTACACGTGAGAATCTGTTATCCTATTTGCAATGGATCTCAACAGCGAGGTTACACGTAGGTTACACGTGAGGGTAAAATCTCATCTCTATAGAGAAATCGTATAAAGAGCATTTTCTCTACAGTTGGTATATTTAAAAAAAGTAAATTTTGATATGAAAAAAAGGACTGCTTTTTTTGGAGCAATATTATCTTTAATGCCTATTGGTCAACCATTTTTAGTTAAAGGAGGTGTCAGTCTGGTAACTTCCGCAATTATCTTTCATAATAAAAAAATTAACGCAGAAAGCGCAGAATTTTATAATAATCGTGGCATTGATAAGTTAGACGCAGAAGATTATGAAGGAGCAATATCTGACTTTACAGAGGCAATAAAAATCAATCCAAAACATAAATATGCTTACTATAACCGTGGAATTGCAAAAGAAGATTTAGAAGATTACAAAGGAGCGATATCTGACTATACAGAAGCAATAAAAATTAATCCATGGTATGCCGATGCCTACAATAATCGTGGAAATGCAAAATTAAATTTAGAAGATTATAAAGGAGCGATATCTGATTTTACAGAAGCAATAAAAATTAATCCAAAACATGAATTTGCATATTCTAATCGTGGAATTGCAAAAGAAAATTTAGAAGATTATAAAGGAGCGATATCTGACTATACAGAAGCAATAAAAATTAATCCAAAAGATGGTTATAGTTATTTGGATCGTAGTTTCAATAAAGTATCTATAGGAGATATTAAAGGTGCAGTATTTGACAAAAATAAAGGACTAGAAATATTTGAGAAAAATATTAGAAATAAAGTTAAGTTATCTACTAAAGATATACTTTATACCGACGTTTCATCTGACCCTTTATTCAGAGGTTTTAATAAATATGCTGGATTTGATGGTAATACTTATACAAGACCAATTACTTATTACCTTCACGATAAAAACGGCAAACTAAATTCTAAATTGTTGCCAAAACATTTTAAGAAAACATATGAACACTCTTTAGATGAAGAGAAATTCATTGTAAATTTTATTTCTAAGATTGATAAATATATTGACCTCGATTTTAAAAGAGTTTATTCAAAGACTGACGCAATGATAAGAATATATAAAACTAATATACATGAGGATAACTACGGAGCGGCGTATGATAATGGAGATAATGTTCCAGATAAATGGTTTCGATTAGATGTCGCATGGGGTGACCCTCCAATGGATATTCCAAAATTAAAAAAATATCCTACTTTATCCGTAGACAGTGCCTATACAATAGTTCATGAATTAGGACATGCCCTTGGTTTGGCACATTTTGATGAGGGTTGTGGAAAATATTGTAAATCTAATTTTGATCCCGAAGATATGAGAATTAATAGCAAGAAGACAGTGATGTCTTACAATAATTTTCTATATCCAGTAGATGATATGTTTGTCACAGAATTTGATTTAAAAGCATTAAGAAAAGTATGGGGTGTTGAAAAAGGGAATTAATTTTTTCTTGTTGAGAAATCGTATATCACTGACTTTTAAAAAGTGATTCTTGCAAATCGGAAAAATGATTATAAGGCGCAGTTAATGTATCTTCTCCACCACCACCACCTGTTGAATTACTCCAACTAGTTCCTTTTAAAAAATCATCTAAAAATATTGAGTCCCATTTTATAAAGCCTCTGTCTTCTCGATTATCAATTTGTCTAACGCTGTATAACACTCTCCATCCAATTTTTTCTTGCACCCCATGTTGTCTTGTTGCTAGTGAAATTTTTACATTCGTAACCCCAAAAATCTGCTTCATTTGAAGCATCTGGTGTTTTCCCAAGTTTTTTTTCTAACCAATGCCCTTTCACTCCAGCATGCTTTTTGTCATAACCTTCAATATTTGGTGATAAACCATATACATTTTTAAAAAATAATTCCTTTATTTTTTCTTTAACTGCATCCATACATACTTTTCAAGTAATGAAAATTACAGTAGCGGAATTTAATTACAAAGACAAATCAAATTAGAGATTGCCAGTTCTAGTGAATTAGAAAAGATTGCCTTGGATTTCTTCATCATGAACTGTCACAGGGTTATAAACTAATTTTGCATATTGTTCAGAATAAGCACAGTTTTTACATGATGAATTAGGTTCTGGTATTCGGTGATTATTGATTAAAGAAATCATTTCATCTATTTTGTTTTCAATCCAATCAGAATGCCAATTGTAAGGAACTAAATATTCATCAAAATTCATTCTTTTTTTAAATTCACCATCATCTCTTTTTGCGTTGCAGACTAAAAAATAAGATGTTTGGTGAACATCAAATCCCATTCCTCTTAGAAGATATGCATAAAAATCCATCTGGATTTTATATCCCTCATGATAAGGATCATCTAGATAGTCTTGTTTATCTACTTTCCCAAGTTTTGCCTGTGATTTGTAATCAACAACTATTAATTGCTTAGTAATTTTGTGCTGCCAAATATCATCAACTCCGCCTGTCAATATTATGTTTGTATCTTTATGTCTCAGCATCAATCCTTTGTGTAGAGAATTTCGCCAATCATCAATTTCTGGATGATCAAAAGGAACTAGATGACTTAAATCATTTTCAATAAATAACCGATGAGGTATTTGTCTTTCTCGACAATAATCAAATTCTTTTTTTAAAAGTAAATCTGTGGTCTCATTTAAAGTCCATCCTGGCGTTCCTGGTGGATCTAATCCTTTAACCCGATCTAGATAAAAACATCTTTTGCAGGTTAAAAAATTAGAAAATCTTCCTCGACTTATTTTAAAATCTTCTTTTTGATTAGGAGAATAAGAAGAAGAAGCTCTAGTCCTTAATCCAGTTGCTTTAACAGGTTCTTTTTTACTATTTCTCTTTAGATCAATCATTACATTATTAAATCCAGCAAGAGAGATTCCTCATTCATAGATTATCTAAATTGAAACTATTAACAAAATTTTTTATTAAAGATTACTCAAATTAGAAAAAATAAGAGGGCATTTGCTTGCCCTCTTCGAGTCGTATGCACCTCCCGGTCCACAAAGTCGATGAAGTGCTTTTGACTCCTGAATTATTTCTATTCCTAGTGAATGGGAAAAGATAGTCGTGACAACCACAAAGCACTTCTACTCGGGTAATAATACTCTATGAATTTCAAGTTAATAGGAGGACAATATAGATATAGATCTAGGAGGTCTTATGAAACTATTCAATCAATTTAACATTCTTCCAAGATATTTAACTGTGTTTAATTATGCAGGAATAAATCTAAACGAAACCCCAAAAGAACTTGAGAAATGCATTCCTGAGTTTCAAAACTTTTGGGAGAAAGAATGTAGAGAACATCCAACAAATCAAAATTGTTTAATTTACTGCGACTGAGTTTTTAATTTTTAGTCTTTATTAAAAAAGGAGGTTTTATGAAACTAACTACTCCATTCACCATTCTCAATCGAACATTCAATGAGATGGATGTAATCAGAGATGCAATGAAGAAAAGAAAATTGGCAACTGAAAGATTGCATGATGATTATAGAAAAATGTTCAAAAACAAAGAATATCCAACCATAGTTAATGGATATGTTTAACCTAGTACGACTAAATTAAATTAGTCATAATAAGTCCTAATTTAATGTAAGCAGACCGTAAGCAACATATTAATAATCTTCAAATCTATTGATATAACTACGTTTTAGCGTTAAGTCGTATAGTCGCTATTGATTTCTATATAAAGATATAAATCAAGTTATAACTGGAATCTCAAGGATTTAACTAGTGTCATATTGGTGTCAGAAAGATAAGATAAGTAGTAAATAATTTAATGATGATGTTAAAAATAAATAATTTACCGTGTGTTTTATATATATTTTTCTTTTTCTCATTCAATTCAAGTGCTTACTCAAAAGAGTTTCTTTTGACTTGTCTCAACCCACAAAATAATAATTTTCAGACCACCTATAAAATTAAAGATGATTTACTTAGTCGAATCCTAGGTAAATCAGTTTTTCATGTCAGTTCTTATGACCCTTTAAGAGATAAAAAATTCGTTGTTAATAAGTATGAAAAAGTTATAAATTTCAAAAATAAAAAAATTACCACAACCATATCTTCTAATAATAGGCGAATCATAAACTTTAAAATATATGATCTTGAAAATAAAAACTACACCCAAAGCGGTCATTATTTAAATGATTCCATCAAACCATTTTCGCAATATTTTTCTTGTTTTTAAAGAAAATTATTAAATTTATTACTGTCATATTAGCGTCATATGAATTATCAAAACACTGACTTCAGTTGTGCCGCAGCGGATCTAGACTTATGTAGTATATTCGCTATTTATATATACTAATTTTGCTAAACCCCCTATAGAGTGTTTTTTTCTTTAATTGAAGAAATCCATTATGTTTAATATCTAGTAAAAGAATAAAATTTAAAATGAAATACTAAATGCAATAACCATTTTTATTGTAATCAAGATGAATATCATGAGTCCATCCAGACTGACTTAGAAGCGAAAAATTACATGGCAAATTATTTTTTTCTAGGCTCTCACATATAGAAATAAATACTTCGCAATCCCGCTGAATTCCAATCGCAATTTCAGAATTAATTCTCTTAATATTTTTAGTCTGAGAAGATTCGATAAAATCAACAATTGAATTTTTTATGTATAACAATGTATTGATACATTCCTTCGGGTCATGCCATTGGGGATTTTTTGAGTCTTCATAAAAATAAGAAAACCTCCTAATTCCTTTCGGTAAGGATATAGATTCAATTAATTGAATATTATTTAGCAAGAAAAAACCTGCTGAAAAATCTGTAAATACATTTATTGTTTTAGAAAAATCAGAAAGGTACAAACTTCTATTAGTACGAACGACTATTCTTTCATATTCGCCTCTATATTCCTCTAAAAAAATTTGAAAAAACCAGTAAATAACTAAGCAAGAAACTGGTAATCCAACTACTAATTGCCCTATAGAAAGTGCAGACAAATAAGCAAAAGTCAATATAATTACTGCCATAAAAGAAGCAATTAGTAATATAGGATTCATTAGAGCACAAATAATTCTTATAGTTCTTCTTCTATGCTTATTAAGAGGATGTATCACTTTATTACTTGAAAGTTTTTTATATATTAATCAAATAATCAATCTTGCTTATATATATCCTCACATCCAGTAGTTCCTTTAGGGCATAGATGACAATTAGGTCCATCTGGTCCAGGCGGATTACAACCGCCGGTTGGGTCATAAAAAGAGTTAAACGTAAAAGTAACCATAGCAATAATAATCCAAAACAAATGAGGATATATAACTGAATATTTAAAAGTTTTTATTTGATTTTTTCTCGAATTGATACTAAAAATCTTTACCAGAGCAAAGAAGAGAATAACTATTACTAGTACATAAAGTAAAAAAAAATCTATCGAGGGTATCCACAAATTAATGTAAATAGTAAAAACAAGCAGAAAATAAGGAATGGTAATTCCTAACAGAAAAAAAAAGAAATATTTAATAAATCTTTGTATCCTTAAATGAATAGATTTACTCACTACAAAGCCTTTTTATAATTTGATTTGATTTATCTAAAAAATATAAATTAATTATCTCTGAATATTAATCAAAAAATAATGTTCTTATGTTTTGTAACATTGCATAATATCAAAAAATAACTTTAAAAATTAAAAAAAAATCAAGTGGTATTTTAGTGGTATCTTGATTTTTATAATGCTCAAATGCATTGCTATAACTGGGGTTTTAGGTTAGGTGGTATATTCGCTATTTATTTCAACATACTTTTTAGAAAGATCACATCCCCAAGCTGTCCCTTTCGATTCGCCAGAATTTAGATTGATCATAATTTTTACAATATCATCCACTAAATATGCACCATTCATTTTGGACTTAATATAGTCGGTAACTTTTTTCGAATCATATTGATTTAACTTACCCTGTTCCAAAATCTGATCATTACCTATATACAAGTCAACGTCATTTAGGTTGAAATGAACCCCAGAATTACCTGCAGCAGAAATGATTCTTCCCCAATTAGGATCACACCCATGTATCGCAGTTTTTACCAATGAGGAATTACATATTGATTTAGCAACCATAATTGCATCATCATTATTTCTTGCTCCTTCAACTAAAACTTCTAATAAACAATTTGCCCCCTCTCCATCTCTCGCAATATTTTTTGCCAAGTTTTGACATACAATATCAATACCTTTTTGGATAATTGGCAAAAATCTTTTCTCAATTTTATTGCCTGAATTTATTGCAACGAAAGAATCGTTTGTACTTGTTTCTCCATCAACTGATATTGCGTTAAAAGATTTTTTAACCGCAATAGAAATTATTTGGTCCCATTCTTCTTTCTCAATGCCGGCATCACAGGTTAGGAAAGCAAGCATTGTGGCCATATTGGGATAAATCATTCCTGATCCTTTTGCCAACCCTGCTATTTTTATCTTTCTACCTTCAATAATCGTCTCTATTAAAACTGTTTTCACAGTCAAATCAGTAGTTAAAATTGCTTCTGCTGCATTTTGAAAGTTATTAACTTTTAAATCAATCACTAAATTCGGTAAATTTTTTACTAAATCTTTGATTTGTATAGGAACACCAATTACACCAGTTGAGCACATTAAAACTTCTTCTTCTTTTATTCCTAAAAGTTCTGCAATCTTTGAAGTAGCAATTTGAAAATGTTGAATTCCAAGATTTCCTGTACATGCATTTGCTTGACCAGAATTAATTAGTATTGCTCGTACAAAACCTGAAGATTGCTTAATCCTTTCCTCACAAATATCTATACAAGAAGCGCGAACTATTGATTGGGTAAACATCCCACTAAAAATACTTCCTTCTGGAGCGAGTATAAGTGCTAAATCTTTCTTATTAGAAGCTTTTAATCCAGCTGAAATCCCAGCAAAAAGAAAACCGTTAGGTGTTTCATTACCTTCATCAACAAACGACCAAGTGGAATCAAACTGGCTCAATCTTTTTTTATCTTTGTAATTCATACTAACTTCTCTTTAATACTAAAGAAATAGATAATTAGATTATTATTAACTATATGGATATTATTCACAAATTAAAAAATAACCAAAGAAGAATTGGTTTAACAGGAGGTATTGCAAGTGGCAAGACAACTATAACTAATTACATTAGAAAACATAAAAAAATTCCGATATTAGATGCAGATAATTTATCAAGAGAATTAATCAAACCAAACACATATGGATATCAAAAAATTTTAGACTATTTTGGAAATCAAATAATTGATAATAAGAACAATTCAGAGAAAGCAATAAATAGAAAACTTTTAAGAAACATTATTTTTAAAAATTCAGAAAGTAAAGAATGGATTGAAAAACTACTTCACCCCTTAATTAAAGAAAAAATGATTCACGAATGCAGTCAATTCAAAAATAATCAAACTATAGTAATGGTTATTCCATTATTATTTGAAGCAAAATTTGAAGATATTTGCACTGAAATATGGTTAGTTAAATGTCCTAGAGAACTACAACAAAAAAGACTTATTACACGAGATAAAATTAGCGAAAAAGAAGCATTTGAAACCATAAATCTTCAATTAAGTTTTGAACAAAAAAACAAACTTTCAGATATTATTTTAGATAATTCAGATGATCAAAATAAATGGATCAATACTATAAGAGAACTTCTTTGAGCTTTTAGCTATTCAACTTTTCTGCAAGAAGTGTATTTGCAAGTTTAGGATCAGCCTTACCTTTCGTTCTTTTCATAAGTTGACCAACAAAAAAACCAAGTAATTTAGTTTTACCATTTCTAAATGCTTTAACTTCATTTGGATGTTCAGTAATCAGTTCATTGATTATTGGTAAAATACTTGAAGAATCAGATATCATAGCCAACCCTTTTTCTTCAACTAATTTTTCGGGAGAAATATTTTTTTGAATTAATTCAGGTAAAATTTCTTTTGCAATTTTTCCACTAATAGTATTTTTTGAAATCATATTAATCATTTCAGCAAGATTCTCGGGACTAAGATTTAATTCACTAAAACTAAGTTTGTTTGCTTTTAAATAGCCCACAAGATCACTTGTTACCCAATTTGAAGCTAGTTTGGCATCAGCACCATTAGTTACTGTTGCTTCAAAAAAATTTGCCATGTTAATTTCATCAGAAATTACCCTTGCATCATATGCAGATAACCCAAATTCACTTACATATTTATTTCTTTTCTTTGCAGGTAGTTCTGGTAGTTCTTTAAACCATATTTGTTTTTGGGCTTGTGTTATTTCAATTGGTCCTAAGTCAGGATCAGGGAAATATCTATAGTCACTACTACCTTCTTTTAGTCTCATACTTTTTGTTAATTGCTTAGCTTCATCCCATAATCTTGTTTCTTGGAAAATTTCTCCTCCATTTTCATAAACTTCTATTTGTCTGGCTATTTCATAATCACAAGCCTTTTGAATTGCAGAAAATGAATTCATATTCTTAATTTCCACTTTGGTACCAAAAGGAGCATTAGGTCCTTTTCTCACTGAAATATTGACATCACATCTTAATGAACCCTCCTGCATATTTCCATCTGATACTCCTAGATATCTAACTGTTCTTCTAATCTCAGAAGCATATTCAGATGCCTCTTTACCTGTTCTAATATCTGGTTTACTTACAATTTCACAAAGCGCTATTCCAGCACGATTGTAATCAACTAAGGAATACTTAGAACCAGCCAATCTGTCACTGCCTGAATGAACTAATTTACCGGCGTCTTCTTCCATATGTAGCCTTTCTATACCAATTTTTTTAATATAAGATTTTTTGTCTTTTTCTATTATTTCAACTTCTAGCCAGCCATTCTCAGCTAGTGGTTCATCAAATTGTGAAATTTGATAATTTTTGGGCAGATCAGGATAAAAATATTGTTTTCTATCAAATTTACAATGTTCTGCAACATTTAAATTTAATGCCAAAGAAGTTTTTACAGCGTACTCAAGAACAGTCTCATTCAAAACTGGAAGTGTTCCTGGTAACCCACAAACTACAGGATCTATATGTGTATTAGGTGCATCACCAAAAGCTGTTGACGCAGATGTAAATATTTTACTTTTCGTATTAAGCTGTACATGAGTTTCCAATCCAATCACAGCTTCCCAAGATTCCAAATTTTTCATTATTAAAAGTTTCTTTATTAATATTATTGGATATAAGGTAAAAGAGGACCAAAACACAAATAAAAATATTAAATATTAAATGACTCAAGAAACAAAAAATTCAATTTTAATTATTGGCGGTGGACTAATAGGGTTATCTATTGCTTATGAATTTGCTAGAAATAATTTCAAAGTTTTAGTTTTAAGCAAAAACAGAAATGAATCAGCTGGATTTGTAGCTGCAGGAATGTTAGCTACTCATTCCGAAGGGCTCAAAGAGGAATTACTAAAATTTGGACAAGAAAGCCAAAGTTTAATTCCAAAATGGATAAAAAGTATTGAAGAAGATAGTAAGATGCAATGTGGTTTAAAAAAATGTGGAATAGTAGTTCCTTTCAAAAATAAAGAAGATCTTGAAAAATTTCCTACTTATGAATATGGAAGGTATTTAAATCAAAAAGATCTTCAAACAGAAATTAATGGAATAAATTCTATTTGGAAACATGGTTTACTGTTTAAACAGGATGGTCAGATAGATAATCGAAGAAGACTGATGCGTGCTCTGGAGAGAGCATGCTCCTTGCATGGAGTCGAATTTCAAGAAGGATCAGAAGTCAAGGATTTGACAGTAGAAAAAAACAAAATTACTGGTGCAACAGTTTTATGTGCCACAGGGCAATTGAAAAAAATTAATTGTGAAAAAGCAATTCTATGCAGTGGTGCTTGGAGTAAAAAAATTTACAAAAAGATTCCAGTTTTTCCTGTAAAGGGACAAATGCTATCAATACAAGGTCCATCAAATTTTCTGAGGAGAGTTATTTTTGGGCCAAAAACCTATCTAGTGCCTCGTGATGATGGACTTATTATCGTTGGCGCAACAGTTGAAAAAGATTCAAAATTTAATCAGGGAAATACTCCGAATGGTATAAATCAACTGCAAGAAGGTATTCGATCTTTATTACCTGAAGCCATTAATTGGCCACAAATGGAACATTGGTGGGGATTTAGACCTTGTACACCAGATTTCAAACCAATACTAGGTAAATCTAAAATTGAAAATCTTTTTTTAGCTACTGGACATTATAGAAATGGGGTTTTATTTTCTGCAATAACAAGTGATCTTATTTTTAAATTAGTTCAAAATAAAAGTCTCAAAGAAATAGAAATAAGCTTTTTAGAAAAATTTAGTTTAGATAGATTTGAGATTTAAATTTTAATTTTCAGATCGCCATTTCCAATCAGAAGTTTCCCACTCACATAATTCCTTTTCGTTAAACCATAGATTAATTTCAAATTTTGCTGTGTCTTCTCCATCAGAACCATGAATTATATTCCTCCCAATATCAATAGCTAGATCCCCCCTAATTGTTCCAGGCTCTGCTTCTAGCGGTTTTGTTGCACCTATTAATTTTCTAGCACTCAAAATAACCCCATCGCCTTCCCAAACCATGGCAACAACCGGACCACTTGAAATAAAATCAACTAAATCGCCAAAAAAAGGTCTTTCTTTATGTACTCCATAATGATTTTGGGCAAGATCTTTTGATGGGATTAATTGTTTTAAACCAACCAACTTAAATCCTTTTTTTTCAAATCTGCCAATAATCTCAGCAACATATCCTCTTTGCACTCCGTCTGGTTTAATTGCAACAAAAGTTCTCTCTTTGGTCATTTAATTAATAATCACTCTATGTATATTCAACTTTTGGGTGGTAACTTGGCAAGTAATCATTAAAATAAAAGATATTGTTTTGAGTTTTTTTCAAAAACATTTCTTAATTACTAAAACATAAATTGACCAATTTTGAGCCAAAAAAATTACAGAAAAATTGGACTATTGAGGATAGTATTGCGACTTACAACATTGACAAATGGGGGGATAAATATTTTTCTATTAATTCCAAAGGAAATATATCAGTAACAAAAGATATAAAATCAGAAAAAAAGATTGATCTTTTTAAGCTTGTCAAAGAACTCAAAAGCAGAGAAATAAATACACCATTAATCATAAGATTTAACGATATCTTGAAAGATCGAATAAATGCATTACATGAAGCTTTTTTAAAAGCAATAACAACCTATAAATATAAGAATATTTATCAAGGCGTTTTTCCTGTTAAATGTAATCAACAGAAAAATGTACTGGAAAAGATAATAGAGTTTGGAAGCCCATGGAATTTTGGTTTAGAAGTAGGAAGTAAATCAGAACTATTAATTGGCCTTGCACTGCTTGAAAACCAAAATTCATTATTGATATGCAACGGATATAAAGATAAAAAATATATTGAGATTGCTACTTTGGCTAGAAAACTCGGCAAAAATCCAATAATAGTTATTGAACAAAGGGATGAAGTCAAAAGAATTATTCAAGCAGTTCAGGATCTTAAAGCGACTCCATTGATAGGTATTAGAGCAAAGTTATCAAGTAAAAGCAGCGGTAGGTGGAGCAAATCTATTGGAGATAATTCCAAATTTGGATTATCAATCCCAGAAATTATGTCAACAATAAAAGAACTTAAAGAAGCAAATCTGATAAACGAAATGAAATTGCTTCACTTTCATATAGGAAGTCAAATAAGTGATATTGCCGTGATCAAAGACGCATTACAAGAAGCTAGTCAAATATATGTTGAACTATGCAAACTAGGGGCCCCAATGAAATATATCGACGTTGGGGGGGGGTTAGGGATAGATTTTGATGGAACTAAAACTTCCTCCAACACTTCTACAAATTATTCTCTTCAAAATTATGCTAACGATGTCATTGCAACCGTAAAGGATTCCTGTGAATTAAACAATATTGAGCATCCAACTATAATCTCAGAAAGCGGAAGAGCAATAATTAGTCATTGTTCAGTTTTAATTTTTAATGTCTTAGGAACAAGCCATGTAAGCTCCAAACTAAAAATTGATGATGAAAAAAATCAATCATTAATCATTTCAAATCTACTTGAAACTTTCTATGAATTAAAAAAACTTACAAATAAAAAGATAAATTTATCTCAAATAATTGAGCTATGGAACGATGCAAAAAAGTTTAAAGAAGATTGCTTAGTCGCTTTTAGATTAGGATTTTTAAGTTTGGCAGAAAGAGCTTATGCCGAAGAAATTACCTGGGCTTGCGCAAAAGAAATTGCTAATAACCTGAATAATAATGAAATCAATCATCCTGATTTGTTTGAAATTACAGAAACTCTTGCAGCAACTTATTATGCAAATTTATCTATCTTTAAATCTATTCCCGATAGCTGGGCAATCAATCAGATTTTTCCAACAGCACCAATTCATAGGCACTTAGAAGAGCCATTCTGCAAAGGAAACTTTGCAGATTTAACTTGTGATTCAGATGGGAAACTAAATAATTTTTTTGATAATGGGAAAATTAAATCATTACTAAATTTACATATGCCAGAGCAAGATCAAGATTATCTAATTGGAATTTTCATGACTGGAGCCTATCAAGAAGCATTAGGAAACTTGCACAATTTATTCGGCAATACAAACGTTGTTCATATTGATATGAATCCAGATGATTCATATAAGGTCAAAAATATTATTAAAGAGGACAGTAAATCTGAAATTTTGCAATTATTGGATTACAGTCCTGCTTCTTTGGTTGAATCTATAAGAATTAATACTGAATCAGCAATTGATCAAAAAAAATTAACTATTGAAGAAGCAAGAAAATTAATTGATCAAATCGAGATAAGTCTCAGAAAAAGTAGTTATTTATCAGAATAACTTTCTAATGTTTTTTGCAAATAATTTTTTGCATAATTTAATGCAATATTTAACTGATCAATATCTTTAGCACCTGCTTGAGCAAAGTTAGGTTTTCCTCCTCCCCCTCCCGAACAAATTCTTGCAATCTCGTTAATTAATACACCTGCATGCAATCCTATTTTTACTGCATCATCACCAAAAGAAACTACAAATAACAACTTTTTGTTTCCTGGATTTGGTATTCCCCCAAGAATAACTATTGCTTTATTTCCTAAATGAGAAGTCAAATTAAGTGCTGCAGATTGCAAAGAATTTCCATCTAAGCCATCAATCTGATTTACTAATATTGAAAAAGAATTTACTATTTCTGCGGATGATTTTAGAGAAGAGTATTTAAAATATGCAATTTCATCTTTCATTTTTTGTATCTCTTTATTCTTATTTATAAGTTCTGCCTGCAAATTATTAACCCTTTCAAAGAGTTGATTAGGATTTGCTTTTAACAAATCACTTAGTTGATTTACTAAAGAATTTCTGTCACTAAAATAGTCGAAGGCTGATTGGCCTGATAATGCTTCGATTCTTCTTACTCCAGCTGAAATTCCTTCCTCACTAATTATTTTGAAAGAACCTAATTCAGATGTAGTTTTAACATGTGTTCCGCCACATAGTTCCATTGAAATTCCTGGCACATTAACAACACGGACTTCGTTATCATATTTTTCTCCAAACATGGCCACTGCTCCCATTTCAAGAGCCTCAGTCTTAGACATATTTTTTATTTCTAGGACATGATTTTCCATAATCCAAGAGTTAACGAGAGTCTCAATCTTAGAAATTTGATCTTTAGAAATAGGATTAGAAGAATTAAAGTCAAATCGTAATTTATTAAAGGCTACTAATGAACCTTTTTGGCCAACACTTTCATTAACAACTGATTTGAGAGCAGATTGCAACAAATGGGTGGCTGTATGATTTGCAGCAGCTTTAGCTCTTTTAGAGGATTTAACATTAGTCTTAACTTTTTGTCCAATAGTTAATATTCCTTTTTTTATTGTTCCATAATGTAAAAAAACATCTTTCTTTCGAATGACATTATCAACTGAGACCTCTACATCTTTTGAAAAAATCGTTCCAATATCACCAACTTGACCGCCAGATTCTCCATAAAAAGTTGTTTGATCAAGAACAATTAAAACTTTCTGACCTTCACTTGCTTGCTTAACTAATGTTGAATCCAGAAATATACCTTTTATTTCAGCTTCCGAAAGAAGTGAATCATAACCATTAAAAATAGTTTTATTAAATAAATCTATTTCTCGTTCTAATGATCCCTCTAATGTCAAATCAATATTACTTGAAGCAGCTTTAGCTCTCTCTTTTTGTGCATGCATTTCTTTCTCAAAACCATTTATATCTACATTGATACTATTTTCTTCAGCAATTTCTACAGTAAGTTCTAGAGGAAATCCATAAGTATCATAAAGTTCAAAGGCTTTAAAACCAGAAATTAATTTCTGCCCTGAAGAAATCAACTCATCAAGCAATTTTTCCCCCCTATCAAGCGTTTCCCTAAACCTTAACTCTTCAATTTTTATCTCATTCAAAATTAAATTATTATTATTTTTTAAATCAGGATAATTCTTTTGCATTAAATTGATCCCCACAGAAGCAATGTTCGGTAAAAATTCATTTTTTATGCCTAATAACCTCCCATGTCTGACCATTCTTCTAATAAGCCTTCTTAATATATACCCCCTGCCGAGATTACTTGCTGCTACTCCATCAGATATTAAATGAATCACAGCTCTAGTATGATCTCCAATAATTTTTAAGGAAATATTGTTTTTTTCATCTGAAGAAAAATAATCAATATTTGCAATCTCACAAGTTTTTTGAATAATAGGAAAAATTAAATCTGTCTCATAATTATTTTTCTTTTTTTGCAATATTTGAGCCATTCTCTCAAGGCCCATTCCTGTATCAATATTTTTGAATTTTAAATCTGTCAATTTTCCACTAGAGTCGCGATTATATTGCATAAATACAAGATTATAAAATTCAATAAAACGATCTCCATCTTCTAAATCAATATTCTGCAGACCTTTTTCCGGATTAAAATCATAATAAAGTTCTGAACAAGGACCACATGGACCTGTTTTCCCAGAAGACCAAAAATTATCTTTCTCACCTAGTTTCACTATTCTATCTGGATGAATACCAATTTCATCTCTCCAAATTTTTGCAGACTCTTCGTCTTCATGAAAGACACTCACAATTATATTTTCAGCAGATATTTGATAAATCTTAGTAACTAATTCCCAAGCCCAATGAATGGCCTCGCGTTTAAAATAATCTCCAAAAGAGAAATTACCAAGCATTTCAAAAAATGTATGGTGTCTAGCTGTAACTCCAACGTTTTCTATATCGTTTGTTCTGATGCACTTTTGACTAGATGTGGCCCTTTTTGATGGTCTTTCTTTTAAACCTAAAAAAACTGGTTTAAAAGGTAGCATTCCAGCGATTGTGAGCATAACCGTTGGATCATCAGGAATTAAAGATGCACTTGGAATGATTTTATGTAATTTTTCACTGTAAAATTTTAAAAAAGCATTTCTTATCTCATCTCCAGTAATTATTTTTTTTATTAATTGAGATGTCATAAGAATACAAATTAAAGAAAAGCGCAATTTCGGTTATTTCGCAAAAATAATCACGCTGATTTATATTCTATATAACTAAAGTTAATTGATAAAGCGAATTATTCTATGATAGCCTCTGCCCAGACAAGTAATTCTAAATTGGCACAAATAAATAACAAGTTAACAGTTCAATCTCACAACTTCGCTGATGATTCTTGTGCCATAAGATCTTTGGATTGGGATCGCAGTAGATTTGATATTGAATTTGGTTTAAGAAATGGAACTACTTACAATAGTTTTATTATTAAAGGAGAAAAGCTAGCAATTATTGATACTAGTCACGCAAAGTTCGAAGAATTATGGTTTGAAGCATTACTGAAAGAGCTAAATCCTCAAGAAATTGATTATCTAATTACAAGCCATACAGAACCTGATCATTCTGGTTTAATAGGCCATCTTTTAGAATTAAACCAAAATATCACAGTAGTAGGTTCAAAATTAGCCCTTAAATTCATTGAAGACCAAATACACATTCCCTTTAAGCGTTTAGAAGTGAAGAGTGGAGAATTTTTAAATCTAGGAACTAATCATAATAGCGGTTTAGAACACAATATTGAATTTATAAGCGCACCAAATTTACATTGGCCAGATACAATTTTTTCATATGATCACAGCACACATGTTCTCTACACATGCGATGCATTTGGATTACATTATTGTTCTGAAGAATTTTTTGACGCTGATCAAAAAGAAATATATGATGATTTCCGTTTTTATTACGATTGCCTAATGGGTCCAAACGCTAGAAGCGTTCTACAAGCAATTAAAAGAATAGATAAGCTACCTGAATTAAAAACAATAGCTGTTGGTCATGGGCCTTTGCTTCATAATCAAGTCAATTTTTGGAAAGGAAAATATCTAGAATGGAGTAGCAATAAAAGCAAAGGAAATGAATTTGTATCAGTCTGCTATATAAGCGACTATGGATTTTGTGATCGACTAAGCCAAGCTATATCGCATGGAATAAGTAAAGCAGATGCTCAGGTTCAATTAATTGATTTAAGATCTTCTGACTCCCAAGAATTAACAAGTTTAATTTCTGACTCAAAAGCAGTAGTGATACCCACATGGCCAGTAGATTCAGATAATGAATTAAAAGAATCTCTTGGCACTTTGTTTGCAGCATTAAAACCAAAACAATTTACGGCTGTCTATGATGCATTTGGCGGAAATGACGAACCAATAGATTCTTTAGCAAATAAATTAAGAGCACTAGGTCAAAAAGAAGCTTTCTCTCCTTTAAGAGTGAAAAATATTCCTGATCCCATTGTTTATCAACAATTCGAAGAAGCTGGAACTGACTTGGGTCAATTGATCAACAAAAAGAAAAATATTGCCTCAATGAAAAGCCTTGATTCCAATTTAGATAAAGCTTTAGGTAGGTTAAGTGGAGGATTATATGTAGTTACAGCTAGCCAAGGTGAAGGTTCTACATTTAGACAAAGTGCAATGGTCGCGAGTTGGGTTAGTCAAGCAAGTTTTTCTCCACCAGGTATTACAGTTGCAGTAGCAAAAGATAGAGCTATTGAATCATATATGCAAGTTGGAAAAGGTTTTGTTGTGAATATCTTGCGAGAAGATAACTATCAAAAAATGTTCAGACATTTTTTAAAAAGATTTGCTCCTGGAGCTGATAGATTTGCAGATGTAGATGTAATTAGCAACATCGCAGAAGGAGGACCAGTTCTGTCAGATTCACTCGCTTTTTTAGATTGTAAAGTGAGTTCCAGACTGGAGACTCCAGATCATTGGATAATTTACGGAATTGTTGAAAATGGTAATGTCTCTGACTTATCATGCAAGACAGCTGTTCATCACAGGAAGGTTGCTAATCACTATTAGAAAATAAATCTTTAAAATGTCAGAAATTACTATAAGCTTACTTTCAACAAATCACAACTTATCAAAATTTGAAATTACTGATAATTTTACTTGTATCAGATTTCTTGATAAAAATAAAGAAAGATTTGAACTTGAGTTTAATCTCGAAAAAGGAACCTCTTTTAATACTTTTTTAATTAGAAATAATGAAGAACTTTTTATTATTCATCCACCCGAAAAACAAAATTTAAATTCATTTAATGAGGTAATAGCTAACTTTTTTGATCAATTTAAATTAAATAAAATTAACGTCATTTCTGGCCATATCAATCCCCAAATTATAGAAACTATAAAAAACATTAGTACGCAATATAAGAACGTAACTATTACTTGCTCTAATCCTGGCTTTAAACTTATTTCGGAACTTTGGTATCAAAAAAATCCTAACTTAGAAAACTTTGATGAAGTTCAATTACCCACAATAAACATAATCAAAAAGGAACTTAATTTAGAATTAAATAACATTTATCTAGAGTTAATTCCTATTCCAACAGCACGTTGGCCTGGAGGACTAATAGTTTATGAACGCAATCAAGAAATACTTCTAAGTGAAAAAATTTTCTCTGCACACATCGCATCTGAATCTTGGTCTGAGACAAATCGAGTTAGTACAGAAATTGATAGAAAACACTTTTATGATTGCTTGATGGCACCAATGTCTAATCAAGTAGTATCAATAACTGAAAAAATTGCAGATTATGAAATTAAAACTATTGCTCCATTACACGGTCCGGCTATCGAATATAGCTTAAAAAGCTTTTTAAATGATTACATAAGATGGGGAGAAAATTTCTCAACAAATAATCCTAAAATCGCTTTAATTTATGCCAGTGCATATGGAAATACAGCCTCCATAGGAGATGCGTTGGCTAAAGGAATAAATAGAACTTCAGTTGAAGTTGAAAGTATTAATTGTGAATTTACATCCAATGATTTACTTATAAAATCTATCCAAAATGCTGATGGATATTTAATCGGATCTCCCACTTTAGGCGGTCACGCACCAACTCCTATAGTAAGTGCACTTGGAACATTGTTATCTGAAGGTAATAGAGATAAACCAGTAGGAATTTTTGGTAGTTTTGGATGGAGCGGAGAAGCAATAGATTTACTTGAATCAAAATTAAAAGACGGTGGTTTTAAGTTTAGTTTTGACCCTATAAGAATTAAATTCAGTCCAAATAAACCAAAGATTAAAGAGCTAGAAGAAATAGGGACTCACTTTGGGAGAAAAATTTTAAAAAAAGCAAACAAAAAACCCAGAAAATCAGATACAGGAATGATTACAAGTAAAACGGATCCAAAGTTACAAGCACTTGGAAGAGTTATTGGTTCACTTTGTGTTCTCACTGCATCTAAAGGAAAAGATGAAAATAATATCAAAGGAGCTATGCTTGCATCGTGGGTTAGTCAAGCAAGTTTTTCTCCACCGGGATTAAGTATCGCAGTAGCAAAAGATAGATCGGTAGAATCTCTTCTTCAAATTGGAGATTCATTCGCATTAAACATTCTAAGTGAAAAAGATTTTAAAGAACCTCTAAAAAGATTCACAAAACCCTTTGCACCAGGAGAAAATAGATTTGAAGGTTTAGATATGGAATTTACTCCTAATGAACAAATAATTATTCCTGAATCTTTAGCATGGTTAGACGCTTCTGTAAAAGAGAGAATGGAATGTGGAGATCATTGGGTAATATACGCCGAAGTACTACACGGTAATATACTAAAATCCGATTGTCTAACAGCAGTTCATCACCGTAAAAGTGGTGCCAACTACTAAATCTATGTATCAAATGTATGACTGAATCAAAAGATCTAATAATCATTACAGCTAGTTGTGGAAAAAATCTAGAACTTGCTGAAAAATTCCTTGAAAAAAGTAATGAAAATCAAATAAGTTCTGAAATTTTAGATCTTACCACTCTTGATATTCCACTATTTAATCCACGAATTCATAACAAAGAGAATATTCCAGTTGAAATACAAGAAATTAAAAAAAAGCTTTTCTCAATAGAAAAATGGGTGATTTGTGCTCCTGAATATAATGGATCTATACCTCCTATTCTCTCCAACTTAATAGCATGGCTTTCTATTTCTGGAGATGACTTTAGGAATTTATTTAATGGTCAACCAATTGCAATTGCAACATTCTCTGGGGGCATAGGCTTAGAACTACTTACCTCATTACGTATTCAATTAGTGCATTTAGGAAGTCAGGTATTAGGGCGACAACTTTTGTCCTCATATAGTAAACCTATAGATGTCAAAACTATTGAAGATATTATTCAAAGACTTTTACAGATGAAAAAATTAAAAATATAAACTTTAAAACTAAAAATTAATATCATTTTTTTTCATTCCAAACTTTTAAAATTTCTCTTGCCATAGGAAGTGCATGAACAGAGCCACCACCGGGAGTATTTTGTGCAAAAGCCACTACAAGTAACTCACTCTTTTCAAAAGGAGTAAAGCAAACAAACCAAGCATGATCTAAACCACCTTCGCCATCTTCAGCAGTTCCAGTTTTACCTGACACTGGAGGTAAATTCGAAACTCCATAATTAATTGATACTCCAGTACCTGACTCTACTACTTTCCTGAGACCGCGTTTTATCAACTGGATATTATTTGGATCAATGTCAATTTTAATACTTTTTGTTTCTGAAAGATTTACTTGACCTTTTTTAGCTAAATGGGGAGTCACCAGATAACCTCCATTTGCAATCGCAGCATATGCTCTAGCTATTTGCATAGGAGTAACTTGTACAACAAATTGTCCAATAGACATACTCGCAATATCTTCGGGAACCCAAGGAGTTCTACCTGGTTGGCCCCATCCTCTACCTTCTTTAGCCCATGCGCTACTAGCTACTAATCCTATATTTTCTTGTTCAGAAATTTCAATTCCAGATAAAGAATTAAAACCAAGCTTTTTGGACACCTTATGAATTTCATCAACTCCTACACCATATCCGACTTGATAAAAAAATGTATTGCTTGAAACTCTTAAAGCATCTTCATAACCTATAGCCCCAAAGCCTAAATCATTGTGTTCCCTAAAACATTGACTCCCATAAGTGATACATGGTTTTGTATCTAGAATAGTATCACTAGGAAATTTGCCACTTTCTAAGCCAGCTAAAGCAGTTACAATTTTCCAAACACTGCCTGGATCATAAGCATTTAATGCTCTATTAAAAAGAGGTTTTTCAGGAGAATTAAATATCTTATTATATTCTTTTTCAGGCTTAAAATCCTTTGAAAAGAAATTCAAATCAAAAGTAGGCTTACTTGACATCGCTCTTATTGCACCATCTCTTGGATCCATAACTATTATCGCTCCAGCTTTTTTGTCTTTAAGAACTTCATCAGCAACTAATTGCAAATTTATATCAATTGTCAATTCAATATCATTACCTTGTTGTGATCGTTTTATACCCAATGATCTTTGAAATTTGCCTAAAGAATTTACTTCAACCATTTCTCCTCCCCATTCACCTCTTATGAAATCTTCGTAAACATATTCAATGCCAGTTCTCCCTATTAAGTCATTTAATTTATAACCCTTCTCAGATAAAAATTTATATTCTGCTTCAGTGATTGGCTGAGTATAACCAATTACATGCGCAGCAACAGATTGATAAGGATAATTTCTAATTAATTTCGTCGCTATTTCAAAACTAAATAAATTATCTTCATTTTCCTTAAATTTTATTAATTGATCTACATTTAAATCATCAAGAATAGTTACTGCAAGTTTTTGATTTTTTAGGCCCTCATAATATTTTTTTTGAATTAAATTACTATCAATATTTAATAAATGAGCAATACTTAATTTATGCTGTGCCCAATTGCTTTTATTTACAGATTGAGGCTTTATTATTAAAGAATATTTAACTCTACTATCTGCTAAAACATAACCATTTTTATCCAATATTCTTCCGCGTATTGGTTGAGAAGCAATAAGTCTAATCCTATTCTCATCAGACATTTTTTTA
This sequence comes from Prochlorococcus marinus CUG1415, assembly GCF_017696015.1. Lineage (NCBI taxonomy): Bacteria > Bacillati > Cyanobacteriota > Cyanophyceae > Synechococcales > Prochlorococcaceae > Prochlorococcus > Prochlorococcus marinus. The sequence goes on from NZ_JAAORL010000001.1 coordinate 57,776, forward strand.
AAAGATTCATAATTGAAAAGTTGTAAAAAAATTAATCTAAATAAAATCAATAAAAACGAAATAGAAGAAAAAATAAATAGGACTAAAGGTTGTCTCTTTAATGAAATACGTTTTGTATTAGGGCTGGTTTTTATCAAAAATTTGAAATTTATTTAAATATTGTTTTTTCCAAGAAAGAAATTGTTGTTTTTATCTCTTTAAGTCTAGTTATTAAAGTTTTGTAATCAATATCTTCAGTATTAAGATTAAACTCATCATTTTCAATATCTTTTGAAGTCAAATTTTCACTCATAAAACTTATACTTTGTAAAGTCATTATTCCAGTTAATACAATCTTAAATAAAAAATTTATTTTTTCAAAATAATATTAAGTCCCATACTGATAAAATATCATAAAAAATTTAATTTAATTGATCTATATTTTGTTCAAAATAAGGATTACAACTATTCTTTGATATTCCTAAAGACCATCCAATGAATGAGGCAATAAATATCGTTACAATGAATGGCACAATAGCTTGTTGAGTATTTTCAAGACTAAACCAATCCCTCCAACTACTAAAAAATCTTTCTCTTTGAAATTTTCTTTTTTCATTTTCTAATAATCTCGCGTTTTTGGCGAAAGATTTTGTAACCCACTTTTCGAAAGGAATCTTTTTTATGATCGCCATTTTTCTCTCAACTTCTAATAGCTGTCCGGAACTAAGATAAGGATGAAATGTACTTATCAATTCAAGAGTTTTTAAAAACATCTCAACAGTTGCATCTTTTATTAGCTTTTGCTCATGACTTAACTCAGCCCACTCTATTTCTGGATAAAAACGGTTCCTATTAGGATGAATTTGATCCTCTGACATTTGTCCTGGTTCTCGAAGCCATCTATTAGTATTTTCGTCAATCTTCCGCCAATACAAAAAAGGATTAATAAAAATTGTTTTACCAGATACTTTGACTACATCTTGTTGAAGATGATTAGTTATCTTTCTTGCGGAATTTTTTGATGTTATCAAAAGTCTAAATTAATAATCTAATTAAAGATTATCTTTTATTTACTATTTTTTCAGAAATATCAAAACATTGTTCTATGATTATTAATTTATCGATAATTGCCAACGCCTCTTTAAATAATTACAATATTCGCAATTGAATGAAGGTTTGGGAAAAATATCCGAACGTAATAAATTGACCGTATCAATTATCTTATGTTCTACCCATGCTGTAGAACACTCTAATCTAATTAGATGTACATCAAAATTTAATTGATTATTAAAAACCTCTTCATTTTTCTTCCCATTAAAATATAAAAGATAAGCTTCTTTTGCAACTTTAAAACCATTTTTTTTAAATAACCACTGATACATTTCCAATTGTCTCTTATAAGCTTTTGCATATTCGTATTTATTAAAAGTCTCGGACCAATCAAAATTATTTCTTGATGTTGCTTTTACATCAACAATAATGAGATCACCATTTTTTTTCTGCCAAATATCATCGACAGCACCGCCAAAATCATAATGATGTTCAATTGACTTATACCTTATCCCTTTAAAATTATTTCTCCAACGCTCTAAATTTTTGTGTTTTAAAGGAACAGCATCAATACAATGTTCAATCAATAAAGGATGAGGCTCCTGTATTCTTCTGTAATGATCAAATTCATTTTTACATAAATTATCTACAGCTATATTTAAGGTAAATGGTAATGATGGTGGTTTTATTTGATATTTTTTATCAAGTACACAACACCTTGGACAACTAAGATATTTTTCGACAGTAGATCGACTTAATTTAATAATCTCGCTCATCTCGTTTTAAATCTCATTTAAAAAATTGAATACTTAAAAAAATAGTCTTAAATTTTTTAAAAAATTTGATAACTTACTCCTTCTCAATAGTAACACCAATAATTACAAATCAAAACACAGTCATTGCAACAAGTTTGAGTATATTATAATGCATGTTTTTACACATGACCTTCTTCTAAAGTCCAGAACGAAGTTTGTACTCTTTTTGGGACTAATAAATAGTTCCTTGCAAAGGGATTATTGTTATGACAAGCGTCTGGGAAACATAAATCACAGAACAATCCAGTGACAATCTGAAAAAGCATTCAAATTCAAAACTTTAGTTTTATTCTATGAGTGACTTTTATGGATAATCGATAATAGTTGAATAAACAATATTACTTAATCTACATTATTTAAATTTTTATAAAAACTATAATTTTATAATTAAAACAATTAAGGTTAAATATGAGAGGTTTTGGAGAAAATTATAAATCTAATAAGAAAACTAATAAGAAAACTAATAAGAAAACTAATAAGAAAACCAAACCTTCTAAAGAACAATTTATTAATCAGGCTATCAATTTCCATGTGCAAGGAAAAATCTCTGAAGCAACGAAATATTATCAATATTGCCTAGATCAAGGTTTTCAAGATTATAGAGTTTTTTCTAATTATGGAGTAATTTTGAGTGAGCTTGGCAAATTAAAAGAAGCAGAAATCTTATACCGCAAAGCAATTGAAATTAATCCTAATTACGCAGAAGCGCATTCCAATCTGGGAATCATTTTGAGTAAGCTTGGCAAATTAAAAGAAGCAGAAATCTTATACCGCAAAGCAATTGAAATTAATCCTAATTACGCAGAAGCGCATTCCAATCTGGGAATCATTTTGAGTAAGCTTGGCAAATTAAAAGAAGCAGAAATCTTATACCGCAAAGCAATTGAAATTAATCCTAATTACGCAGAAGCGCATTCCAATCTGGGAATCATTTTAAAAGATCTTGGTAAATCAAAAGAAGCAGAAATCTTATACCGCAAGGCAATTGAAATTAATCCTAATTATGCACAGGCATATTCCAATCTGGGAAACATTTTAAAAGATCTTGGTAAATTAAAAGAAGCAGAAATCTTATACCGCAAAGCAATTGAAATTAATCCTAATTACGCAGAAGCGCATTCCAATCTGGGAAACATTTTAAAAGATCTTGGTAAATCAAAAGAAGCAGAAATCTTATACCGCAAAGCAATTGAAATTAATCCTAATTACGCACAGGCATATTCCAATCTGGGAATCATTTTGAGTGAGCTTGGCAAATTAAAAGAAGCAGAAATTCCTTGCCGCAAAGCAATTGAAATTGATCCTAATTACGCAGAAGCGCATTCCAATCTGGGAATAATATTAAAAGGTCTTGGCAAATTAAAAGAAGCAGAAATCTTATATCGCAAGGCAATTGAAATTAATCCTAATTACGCAGAAGCATATTTAAGCCTGGGAACCATATTGAGAGATCTTGGTAAATCAAAAGAAGCAGAATTATGTTCAGAAAAAATTATGTCTATTAGGAAATGGTCTATTTTGGGTTCATATAGTTTTAATCGTGCGATGAAATTAGATTGATTTCATAAAGCATAAGTTTAGTCAATGTATCTGAGACTTCGTTTTTTATTAACTGAGATTCATCTAAAATTTTTTTTCTAATTGAAATATTTAATTGAAATATTTTTAATAAAAGATCTTGAGAAATATTAATATGACCTATCTTCCTAATCATCTGATCAAAATAATCATATGGCAATCTAGGGTGATTGACGTCAGCAATAGGCAAACCCTCTAAAATGATTTTATTACCAGATCTTTCTATTTTCATAGAATCATTTTTAAGAGCGAGTCCCTTACAAGAAATATAAATGCCAAGATCTTCTATTTTTATTGAAAAAGGTATAGAAAATACTATGGTTTCTTCAGAAAAAAAACCATAAGAAAAAAAACGATTTAATGAACTCGTATCGCTATATGAAAATCTTATCTCACAGTTGGAAGCTGGATAATTTGGAGTGCTTACTCCTTCCTTATTAAGGATAAAATTCAAAGATCTTACTTTATGATTGACGAGTTCCCAGATAGGAGCAATAAAAATAGTCTTCCCAAATGTAACTCCTCTAGCATTCAAGAATTGCTTTTTAACAATTTCATTCCAATCGCCTCTATGCCTAGCATCTAAATCAACTAAAGCATATTTATTAATTAATTCCTTGATATTTGAATTGAACAAACTTAATCCTTTCTCAAACAATTCTGTTGTTTCTTTCCCACCCGATCCCCACGAAAAATTATCTTGGTAGAAATTAAAAAAATCTCTAATTTCCTGATTATATTCCTTATCTTTTTTAATTCTTAATTTATTATCTTCTAAATCAATATCGTCTTTTTTGACCATTAATTTTGATGGAGTAAAAATTCTTGCTCTTATACTTGGATTAACAGGGAAAATACCTCTACCATATTCGCCTTCCTTTTGACATACATTATCTGCTATGCCGCCAAATCTACGAAATTCAGATAGTAAAAAATTCCAATTATCTTTCATAAGAAATATAAACTTTCAAATAATCTAATTAGAAAATGAAAAAAATTATATAAATTTTGCAACTTTTTTAAAATTTTGTCTCGCTCATAAAAGTTGAATATTTAGATACTACTTTTGATGATCCTCCTATTAACTTGAAATTCATAGAGTATTATTACCCGAGTAAAAGTGCTTTGTGCTTGTTACGAATATCTTGTTGTATTCATTTGACTTAAAAATAATACAGGAGTCAAAAGCATTTCATCGACTTTGTGGACAGCGAGGTGCATGCGACTCGAAGAGGGTAAACAAATGCTCTCTTATTTTATTTTTAGTAAACTTTCCCTGATTTTCTGCGTTAAATTTTATTGATATTAAGCATTTTGGATATTAATGGTTAGATTTATCAAAATAGGAAAAATTTATGTTTGTAAGTATTGATTTATGCTTAGTCCCTATTGGAGTTGGAACTTCTCTATCTCCCTATATAAAAGAGTGTCTTGAAGTTATCAAAAATGAAGGACTTAACTATCAATTAGGAGCGAATGGAACTGCAATAGAGGGAGATTGGGATAAAGTATTTGAATGTGTTAAAAAGTGCCATAAAAAAATTCATTCAAAAGGTGCTCCTAGAATTTATACAACCATGAAAGTAAATACTAGAACTGATAAAGAACAAAAATTCTCAGATAAAGTAAAAAGTGTATTAGACAAATAATGGAAAAAGAACGAAATTATGATGATGATGGGTTAGATTCATCCGATGAGTATTTCAGAAAGAAGAAAAAAGATAAGGATGAGGATATTTACTTTCCAACAGAAGAATCTGAACCACCTCATTATTAAAAGCATTAGAAACTAAGAAATTCTGTTTCAACAACCTTGAAGTATAAAAAACAAAATTTACCAACAAAAAATCATGGCAATATCACACATTTTGGTCTAATTTATTTTTTTCAGAAAGCATGTTCTGTTGCTTACCGTTTGCTTACAGTTGTATTCATTCAAAGAACTTAGTTATTGCAGTCAATTATATTGATTATCTTAATATAGAAATGAATAGCGAATATACTACTTAAGTTTAATTAAATCTATTGGCAGATATTCATTTATATAAAGGAACAATATTGTTAAAGTTCCAATGACAGAACCTATAAAACCACCAAAGAAATTAACCAATAATCCAGATTTTGTAATTATTGGTGCTTCGTTGTTTTCTTTCTCAAAATCAGGAGCATCTACTACTTTTAAGCGCTGATTGGTTGTTGGTTGTTGTTGGTGTCGGATGAGGGCTTCGAAATCAGGCATGGAATTTGTGAGGCAATTGAACAATAAGCAGACCAGCCCGTCATTCGACGAGGATCTGATCTACCTAAATCGTCTACAGCTTCAAATACAGCATTACCCGAGGCTTCTGCTTTATCGAACGCTGAAAGTAAGGGTATAAATTTATCAAAAACATATAAACCAAAATTCTCTAGAGCTGCTTTCGCTTGTTGCGCTGCTTTTTGCTGTCTAAAATCAACTTTTACTATTACTACTGCATGGTTAACTCTTAAGTTGCTTAATAAATTAGCCAGTTCAACAGTTAATTCTACGGATCTTGCTTTTGCAGTTGTAGGTAAGATAACTAAATCTGAACCATACGCTAAGTGTTTAAGTTCTTCTTGATCACTGCTAGCTTGTCCATCAGTGATTACGATTTCTGATGATCTTGATGCTTTAGCAGCTGAACTGACTGGGAAAACTGGAAATGGAAGATTACCTCTTGATGAGTATGCTAATGCTGATCTATTCTTGTCAGCATCGACTATGCAAACCTTTTTACCTTCCGAATGCCAAACACTAGCAAGGTGAATACTTGTGCAGGTTTTAGCTACACCCCCTTTTTGTCCGCAAACAGTAATAAACAATTTTTTATTTTTATTTCTTTTACTTTGGAGAATAATTTCTTAATGTCAAGAGCAATTGATTTTAATGCTTTAAAAATTATTTTTTTTGAAATATTTTAAAGAGTTCAATATTTTTAGATAACCTTATAAAGTGCTTTAATTTTAATAGGCTAGTGAAGAAAAAAATTGGACTAGGTACTTGGTCTTGGGGGAATAAGTTGTTTTGGAATTACAAATCTGTAAATGACGATGATTTACGTGAAACCTATAATGAAGCGTTGAAAAGAGGGTTTGATCTAATTGATACTGCGGATTCTTATGGTACTGGTAATCTTCAGGGTAGAAGTGAATTATTGATAGGCAAATTTTTACTAGATACTCCTTTTGCACAAAGAAAAAGAATTCAAATAGCTACTAAACTCGCACCTTATCCTTGGAGAATTGGTGATAAAGGTTTTAATAAACCATTTTTAAAAAGTTTAGAAAGGCTTAATAATAAATTAGACATAGTTCAATTGCATTGGTCAACTGCAACATACAATCCTATGCAGGAATTAGGACTGTTGAATAATCTTTGCGATTTAAAAGATCAAGGGTTTGATTTTCAAATCGGCTTATCAAATATAGGTCCTAAAAGGTTGCAGAAATTACTTACTTACTTGTCAATGCGAGATCAGAGGCTAAAAAGCGTTCAGATTCAGTTTTCCTTACTTGCTCCAGATTTACAAAAACAATATCAAGTAAAAAAAATTTGCGAAGAAAATAATATTGATTTCTTTGCTTATAGTCCTTTATCTTTTGGAATTCTTTGTATTGATCCAGATAAAGACGACAATAAAGAAAGAAGTTTTATTCGAAATGTTTTATTTAAAAGGTATAAAAAACCTACATATGAACTCCGGAGATGTCTTAAAAGGATTGCGAAACAAAGATCAGTTTCTCAAGCTCAAGTAGCAATTAATTGGTGTTGTTACCAAGGCACTATTCCACTTGTTGGAATGCGAAAAAAATCTCAAGTTCTAGATGTATCTAATGTCTTTAAGTGGAATTTAAATAAAGTTGAATTTAATTCACTTCAGGAGGCTTCAGAAAATTGTTTAAGAAAAATGCCTAAAAATCCTTTTTCAAGTGTTTGAGGACATTTTTTAGGTAGATATCTTCTTGGGTTTTTTTTGCCAACTACTATTCCATAGTTCAGTCGGAAATTTTTCACCAGTGAATCTAATAACTTTAGGTTTAAGATTTATTAACATGTCATTTAAGTTTTTATTAGGGACCATTTTCAAGGATTGGAGTTTTTAATAAGATAAATTAATTTATAGCTAATTTTCTAAGTATTTAAACTTATAAAATTAAAAAAAATGTTTTAATACCAGCACTTGCAGCAATATTTACAAACAAATCAATTATCTATTACAACTTTTTAGTTATTTAAGAAAGTGGAGTCCTTCCAGACTCCTCGTATCATTTGGTTGATAAGGCTGATATGACCCCATCTCCTTAAGGATCAAGCAGCAACTGGTGCTGTTTGACGGGAGAAACTAACGATTTTGTTAGCGTTTGTGTTTTTGCTCTAACCGAGCCGGCTTCAGTCACCTTCCTTATGCCCCGTCGAAACCATTACAACCCCAAAAAGTGGAGTTGAGCGGAATCGAACCGCTGTCCGAAACATCGGTTGAGATCACCTAGTCCAAGTGGACATTTATATTCTGACAGGCAAAATGAGTATTGAATAGTTTTTTTATTAAGTTTTATCGTATATGAATGTCGTTGCATCCGCTCCAGAGGGACTAGAGAAATATTTAGCTGAAGAAATTGCAAATTTAGGTGGTTTGAATATTAATACCTATAAAAGATTTATTAATTTTGAATGTGATTATGCCACTTTTTACAGAGTTCATTTCTATTCTAGGTTAGCTTTTCGTTTCTATAGAACAATTGCAAGTTTTACTTGCTATGACAAGCAATCTTTATATGAGGGGGTTAGAGATTCATTTGAGTGGTTGGATTGGTTGCACTATGAAAAAACGTTTAATGTTCAAGTGACTGGGCGAACATCTTCTTTAAGTCATACACATTTTACTGCTCTTGAAGTGAAAAATTCTATAACGGATTTGCAACAGGCAGTTTGGGAAAAAAGATCAAATATTTCTTTAAATCATCCTGATTTTATAATTCATCTTCATTTAAATAATAATAAAGCGACTATTAGTCTTCAAAGTAGTGTAGAAAGCTTACACAAACGAGGCTATAGACCTGCAGTTGGAAATGCTCCATTAAAAGAAAATTTAGCGTCTGGATTGATAAACATGACTCAATGGAATGGCAAAGTCCCTTTAATTGATATTATGTGCGGTTCAGGAACTTTTTTAATTGAGGCTGTTAACCAATTTCTTGAAGTCCCTATGAATATTGATAAAGTTTATCTTTTTGAGAATTGGTTGGACTTCAGGAAAGATATTTATCTTAGTGAAAAAAATAAAGCAAAAAATAAAATTATAAATTATGCAAAATTACCAAAAATTATAGGCTGTGAAATTAATACAAAGGTTTTTGAGCAGGCTGAAGTTAACACATCATTGGCAGGCCTCGAAAATTATATTGAACTTATAAACAATGATTTTTTAGAACTCCAATTAAAATTTACGCCTGGGATAATTATATGTAATCCTCCATATGGCAAAAAATTGGGCAATGAAAATGAATTAATTTTTTTATATGAACAAATTGGAATCTTCCTAAAGAATAACTTTTCAGGTTGGGAATTTTGGCTACTTAGTGGAAATCCAAAATTAACAAAATATTTGAAAATGAAATCCTCATTGAAAATACCTGTTAGTAATGGGGGAATTGACTGCAGATGGATAAAGTATTTAATAAGGTAATTTATTTTTTTCCTAAAACGGCTTTTGTAGTCTTGCCTAAACCCTCCAAAGTTTGAGGAAGATAGGGTCCTTTGACTAATTTTCCTCCAAGTTTCAAACTTAAACCTGCAAACAATAAATCGATAAATATTATGAGTAATAAATTATATTCAGTATTCCAGTTATTATAGTTTTTTAGAGAAAGATAAAAAATAATATGGATGCAAATTAGAACTACTAATAATAATGTGCTTCCAATTGCCAAAAATATTCCACCACTAATTAATCTTCTTTTTTCTCTATCTACTTCTTGAAGGGCTATTCTTACATGCAAATCCATCACTGAACTTGCTATGGCTGAAATTCTTGAAGCGGTATTTGCAAAGTTTTTATTTTTTGATTTTTCCATATTATTTTCTACCACTGTTTAGAAGAGTGCCTATTAGTAACCCAATACCAGCGGCAATAGCAATAGATAAAATTGGTTTTTTTCTGATTGGACTTTCTATTTTTGGTCTAAGTATATTGTTAAGTTCATCTAATAACTCTTCTAATTGACTTTCGATAGGTTCAATTTTTTCTGAGATCTCCCACTTGTTTTCTCGGATTGAATCAATGATTTCAACTAGTTGGCGCTGTATTCCAATTGTGGACGTTCCAGTATGGCTAGCTATTACTTCAACTAAATCATCAATACTTCCTTTTGTGGCGTCAAGGGTTTGCTGAGCAATGGTTGGCCATTTTTCTTTTATTAAAGGTATTAAACTGTCAATTTTTTCAAGTAGCCACTTCTCTGAGATAACTTCTTGTGCAGGAAGTTCAGAGTTATCTACTTTTTCTTCTACTTCTTTGGGAGGATCGTAGGTCTCCATTATTTAAACTTAATTATTTTAAGATTAGACCCTATTTTCTGAATTTGGAACCCTTAGCTAAAGATTTATGCAATTTATATAGCATAAAAACATATAAAATTTTATTTACATTTTATTTATCTACTCAGTTCTGTAAGAAGGTTTTGTTAAGCTATTACTGAATTTATTAAATTAGTTTAAATTTCATCATGGATATCACTTTTGCATCATTAATTTTTGCATCTCGCACAATCCCTACAGATTTCGGATTAGTAGCAGCAGCTATCGCTGGAGCTGGAAGTTTGCTATTCATTGCTTTAAGATTTGTCCCTGATGCAAGTAACTAAAAAAAGTAACTATCTTAAATAAATTATATTTGATTGATTTATCAACTAGATAATGAATAAATGGGTTTTGCTTGAACATAAAGTTTATTCTTGTAATTCTTTAGATATTCATTACGATTTTCTTGTTGAGAATGAAATAGATTGTTTAACTTGGAAATTTTTAAAACTACCTTTATTCAATCAAGCTTCTGTAGCAATTATTAAACAGAACAATCATAGACTGGTATGGCTATCAAGGGTTGAACATGAACTTTCTGGAAATAGAGGTTTCGTAAAAAGAATTGATCATGGCATATTTAAAAACGTTTCTGATAAATTAGACTCTAGTTGTTTTCGATTTATTTTGGACGGAGAACTTCTGTATGGTTTGTTTGAAATTTCGGGCAATTCTTGTAGATTGAGTAAATATAATTAATATCTATTTATAAATAATCGTAATATTGCTCTTGAGAATTTTTGCAAATTAGTTATTCTTATTTAGCTATTGAGACTTGAGATTGGTACATATCAATCAGGTCGAGTTTGAAAATTTTAAATCTTTTGGGGGAAGTGTAAAAATTCCTCTTGAAGAGGGTTTTACAGTGGTTACTGGGCCTAACGGTTCTGGGAAAAGTAATATTTTAGATGGAATTTTATTTTGTTTGGGCTTGGCTAATAGTAGAGGGATGAGGGCAGAAAGATTACCAGATCTAATTAATAATTCCAAAGTTAAAGAGGGTAAAGCATCAGAAACTTTTGTATCGGTAAAATTTAATATTCAAGATTGGTCTCCCAGAGAGGAACTTCCGCCCTTGGAATTAGAGGACGAAGAAATTTCTCTTAAGAAGGGTCAGAAAGAATGGGTAGTTTCTAGAAAATTAAGGCTTATGCCTGGTGGTTCGTATGCTTCGACTTACACCTCTGATGGGAAACAATGTACCTTGCAACAAGTACAGAGAATATTAAGGGATATTAGTGTTGATCCTGAGGGTAGCAATGTTGTTATGCAGGGTGATGTAACAAGAATAGTATCAATGAATAATAAGGAGAGAAGAAATCTGATTGATGAATTAGCAGGAGTCGCACTTTTTGATACAAGAATAGAACAAACTAATGCAAAATTAAATGACGTTTTTGAAAGACAAGAAAGGTGTGAAATTTTAGAAAATGAATTGGAATCTAGTAAAAATAAGCTTGAAAAAGAATGTGAAAAAGCTAAGCGATATAAAGAGTTAAAGGCAAAACTGCTCCAAATAAAGGAATTAGAGAAAGTTCTTATTTTTGAAAAACAAGTTCAGCATGTTGAATCTATCGAGAAAAAAGAAACTGATATTGAAAAAAATAAAATATTATTTAATGAACAAAAAGAATCTATTAATAAGGAAATATCAGTTTTAGAAGGTGCTCTGAAAATACTCGTTGCTGAGCTTAAGGAGAAAGGAGAGGATACTTTGATAAAAGTGAATTCAGATATTGGAAGTATTAATTCTAGTTTGAGAGAACTAGATAGGATATCAAGTTTGAATAAAGAAGAGGGCATTAAATTACAACAACAGAGAGATGAAATTGCAATATCTAAGAGGAATATCGAGTCAGAAAAGATGAGACAAGAAAATTTTGATGATAATTTTCTAAATAAATTGAACTTGCAAATTGATCAACTCACCTTAAAGCATAAATTATCCAGAAAAAAACTTTCTGATGCAGCGGGAGAATCTGGAGAATTCTCAAAACAAAGTATCAAATTAAATTCTGAGCTGGAAAGTATACAAAATATAATTAATCCCTTGGAAGTAAAAAAAAGGAAAATTGAAGAAGAAACTATTCAAAATAATATTCAAAAAGATGAATTATATTCTCAGATCGACACCTTAGCTTTAGAAAAGCAGAAACTTTTAGAGAGAAATCAAAGCAAGCAAGAGACCTCCGAAATGAAAAATAATAACTTGGCAAGTAATAGCTCGGAAATTAATTCTTTAAAAAATGAAATTGATTTATTAAATAAAACTAAATTAAGGCTAAATAACGAGCAATTAAAGCTTGAAAAGGATTTATCTAGATTTGAAAGTAGAAAAGAAGCTTTAAATGAATCCAGAGGTTCATATGCTCTAAGAATTCTTTTAGAAGCAGGTTTAGAGGGTATACATGGCTATGTAGCTCAACTTGGGGAGGTAAGTGAGAAAAATAGATATGCATTAGAAATTGCGGCAGGAAATAGACTCGGTCAAATTGTTGTTGACAATGACCATATTGCCGCTAAAGCAATCGAAATTCTTAAAAAGAAGAAGGCGGGGAGATTAACTTTTTTACCTTTAAATAGAATTAAAAGTCAAAAGAAGAATTATGCAATTTCAAGATTTCAAGATTATAGAGAGCCTGGATTGATAGATAAAGCTATTAATTTAATTACTTTTGATGAAGTTTATTCAGATGTTTTTAGATATGTTTTTGGGGAGACGTTGGTTTTCTCAGATTTAGCCTCCGCTAGGTCATCTAAACAAAAAATTAGGTTGGTTACTTTAGGTGGTGAATTATTAGAAGCGAGTGGCGCTATCACTGGCGGCAGCAAGTTAAATAAAGATTTAGCGTATAGATTTGGAATTAATAATGATCTTGATGATTCGATCCCTATAAAAGAAAGATTATTAGTGATTGAAGAAGCTTTAAAAGAGTCAAATAATGATTTGATCATAAAAAATAATAGACTCAATAAATTAAATTCTAACCGCAGTCAAATAATTGAGGATTGTGCTTCATTTAATAAAGAAATTGAAGTAAATAAAAATTCTCTTGAGGTTCTCATTCAAAGAATTGAGGATTGTAAATCGAGATTAAATAAACTTGATAATGCTAATAATTTATTAGTTGGGCAGTTAGATTGTTTAACAAATGAATTGAAACCTTATCATAAAAAGTTTGATCAATTGCAAAGCATTCTTAAGGTTAATTATGAAAAAAATCAACAATCATCACTAATAGCGTTTAATAATGATTTTAATAATCTTGATAAAAAACTTGAATTACTTATTAAGGAGAGAGATACATTATTAGATAAGAAGAATCAATCTGCTTTAAATAAAGAACGTATCAATAATTCATTACAAATTACATTATTACAAGAAAAAAACTTGCAGGAATCTATTAAAGACCTTGCAAATGCTCATAGTGAATGGATAGATAAAAGAGATAAATTTAGAAAAGAGCTTTTAGTGCTCGATAATCAAAAAAATTCTCTGGAGAAGGATTTAGGGTTATTGAGAAGGAAAAGAGATGAATTAAACTCTTCAATTTCCAATAAAAGGCAAGAATATAATAACTATCTATTGAAGCTAGAATACCTTGAAAGAGATTTTAATTCTCTTAAAGAAGAGATGAGGAGCGAGAAAATAAAATTAGAAAATTTTAAAAAAGATCTACCTAATCCTTATCCGAATTTTGGAGAATATAAAGGGAAGAGTCTTGAATCTTTGCAATCAGAAATCTCGATCATAAATGCAAAACTACAAAGCTTAGAACCTGTAAATATGTTGGCTCTTGATGAATTAGAAGAATTAAGCGAGAGATTGAATGGTTTACGAGAAAAATTAAAAATTCTTTCTAATGAAAGATCTGAATTATTGCTGCGAATAGAAACTGTATCGACTATGCGTCAAGAGGCTTTTATGCAAGCATTTGTAGAGGTTGATAAACACTTTAGAGAAATTTTTGCGAATTTATCTGATGGAGATGGTTTTCTTCAGCTTGAAAATCCTAATTCGCCTTTAGAAGGAGGCTTAACTTTAGTTGCGCATCCTAAGGGCAAAAATGTCAGAAGATTAGCCTCTATGTCAGGTGGCGAGAAATCATTAACTGCTTTGAGTTTTTTATTTGCTTTGCAAAAGTATAAACCTTCACCTTTTTATGCATTAGATGAGGTTGATAGTTTTTTAGATGGTATAAATGTTGAAAGGTTGTCCAAATTAATATCTAATCAGTCATCAAATGCTCAATTTATAGTCGTAAGTCATAGAAGACCTATGATAAGTGCGTCTGAAAGAACAATTGGTGTTGCGCAAGCAAGAGGTGCTAATACTCAAGTTGTTGGGTTACCAAATGCTGCATAAACACACTTTTTTAAATTTATACGTCAGAATGATAAAAAGGGATTTATGAGTTTGTCTAACACATCTGCAAATAATAATCGTCCTAATTCTGTTCCTAGCGAACGATTATGGTTGAGGTCAGAATTGATGGGAACACAAGTTATTACTACTGATACTGGGAGGCGTTTAGGTGTTGTTGGAGAAGTTGTGGTTGATATTGACAGAAGAGAGGTAGTAGCTCTAGGACTTAGAGATAATCCACTGACAAGATTTTTACCAGGCTTACCAAAATGGATGCCCTTAGAAAGTATAAAGCAAGTTGGAGATGTCATATTAGTCGATTCCCTAGATTCATTGAGTGAAGGTTTTTCTCCAGAAAGATATGGAAAGGTAATTAATTGTCAGGTGATTACAGAATCTGGACAACTTTTAGGGCGAGTTCTTGGGTTTTCTTTTGATATCGAGACTGGGGATTTAATTTCTCTTGTAATGGGTGCAGTTGGCGTTCCGCTTTTGGGGGAGGGTGTTTTAAGTACTTGGGAAATTCCTTCTGAGGAAATAGTAAGTAGTGGTACGGATAGGATTATTGTTTATGAAGGTGCTGAAGAAAAATTGAACCAATTAAGTAGTGGTCTACTTGAGAAACTTGGAGTAGGGGGCTCTTCATGGGATGAAAGGGAAGCAAATGGGTACTCAGCAAATCTTGTCCCCGTTGAGAATCAGTTACTGTCTGGATCGGAATCAGAACAAACAAACAATTTGGTTGAAGAATATGAAGAAGAAGTTCTTGAAAACGATGATTATGAAGATGATTATGAAGATGATTATGAAGATGAACTGGAATACGTTGAAATAAAGAGTTCTGCAGACGTAATGAATAATAGTAAAAAACTATATATGGAAAATGATTATCCTGATCAGATCGAGAATCACAATACTTTGAATCAAATAGATGAACAAAAAGATATCGATCTTAAACAAAAGAAAAAGTCAAATAATAATTTGGCATCGAAAAGACCAATTCAAAATGCAACAGAAACTTTAGATATTGAACCATTAGATGAACAAAATTTAGTTAAGGATAATCAAAAATCAGAAACTTTTGAAATTGATGATCCCTGGTAATTAACAAAGTTTTTTTATTGAATTAAAAATTATATAAGCAAGTTTTTCTGCAGCTCCTTTCCCTCCTCTTTCTTTGACTAAATTATCACTAATATTTTTTAATTGATCCCTATCTTGAATTAGAAATAATACTTCCCTTGCAATTTTTTCAGGCGAAATATTGCCTATCCTTTCTGGAACAATCATTTTTTTTGCTTTAATATTTGGCCATGCAAAAAACTTCTTTTTTTTAAAATAAAAATATTTAACTATAAATGTTAGGAATCTGTTAATGAATGAAATTTTCCCAATTACTCCAAAAATACCATCCCAGGCATTCATCATATTTAAATGTTGAGTTGGTAGAACTACTAACATTGGAAGAGCTATTGCTGCTAATTCTGCAGTATTTGCCCCCACAGTTGTAATAGCAAGATCACATTCTTTTAATATCTCATAGCAAGGATGTTTCTTGATTAGATAAATTTTTGTATTTTTTGATGTTTCAATTACATAATCAAAACAGGAGTTTTTCATATTTTGAATTGTTTTGATTTTTGATGAGTAATATTTTGTAATAGGATTTTTTTGGCTTTGAAAGAATAAATATTCACTTTTATTGGTGGTTGGGGCAATGGGGATTATAAACTTTATATTTTGATTTTTTTTTGCTATGTGATCTGCTATTTCTAAGAAGAAAGGAATTCCAATAGAGAGTTTGGCTTTTTTAGACCCAGGTAACAATGCAATATAGTTTTTTTCTTTATCTTTTAATGATATTTCACTATTTAGTTTGATATCTGCCATCAAATCCCCTATGATTTGACACTTATTTTTATATCTTTGAGGTATAAGCTCTTTTACTTTCACATTCATAGCTGCAATTTCGTTTGTCCATTGAGGCCATCTTGCAATCCATTCAGCATATGTGATATTCATATAACCTAATCTTTTAGCTAGTAAAATGCTCCAAAATTGATCCCCACCAAGGAAAATAACCATTCCTTTTTTTGGCCAATTAGCAAACGAATGTGGGTTTATTAATAATTTCCAAAAACTCTTTGATTTTGTAATTAATTCGAATTTATTCCATGAGTGTGCGACTGTAAATTCTTTACCAGTTGCATTTGGACAAGGAACCAGAACCAACCTAAGAATGAAATCTAGTTTCTCGTTATCACATAGAGATCCATTTATTTTGTTAAGCTCCTCTACTACAGGCCTTACCCATGTAGCTAATTCACCAGGACCATTAGATACTATAACTACTGCAAGTGATTTTTTGTTCATTGCAGTTAAACCAGAATACATCAAATGCGGACGGCGAGACTTGAACTCGCAAGGCCTAAGCCACACGCTCCTTAGACGTGCGCGTCTACCAATTCCGCCACGTCCGCAAAGGGCTTTCAAGCACAGCTAGGTGCCTTAACCTTAAAAATATCATACATTATGACTGTAATCAGGATGTAGTTCTCAGAGGGAATTTTTGAATATTGTGAATTATTTTTCTATTGCATAAAACAAATATTTTTACTCATTTAACGTTCGAGGTTGTATTGTAAAAAAATGTCCTAAGATCACTAAAAAAATTTTGTTAAATACTTTGGCAAATAATTTTTTATTTTAAGTCATTTTCATTTCTTCAATTTAATTTTCATAATGGTTGAAAAAGTTTTAATTGCTAATCGTGGAGAAATAGCTTTACGAATTGTCAGAAGTTGTAGAGAACTAGGTATTTCAACAGTGGCAGTTTTTAGCACTGTAGATAAAAAAGCATTGCATGTTCAGCTTGCTGATGAAGCAGTTTGTGTTGGAGACTCGCTAAGTAATAAGAGTTATTTAAATATTCCAAATATACTTGCTGCTGCTACATCTAGAGGCGTTGATGCTATTCATCCTGGTTATGGATTTCTTGCTGAAAATGATAAATTTGCTGAGATGTGTAACGACCATGGCATAGTTTTTATTGGGCCATCTCCTAAAGCTATTAGATCTATGGGAGATAAATCCACAGCTAAAGAAACTATGGAAGAAGTAGGAGTTCCAACAGTACCTGGAAGTAAAGGCTTGTTATCTAATGTTGATGAGGCTTATAAATTGGCAGAGGATATTGGCTATCCAGTAATTATCAAAGCAACTGCTGGAGGAGGTGGAAGAGGCATGAGGTTGGTTGAAAATGCAGATAATCTTGAAAAAATGTTTAAAGCAGCTCAAGGTGAAGCAGAAGCAGCTTTTGGTAATGATGGTCTATATATGGAAAAATTTATAAAGAAGCCAAGACATGTAGAAATTCAAATTTTGGCAGATAGGTCGGGTAACGTTGTTCATTTAGGAGAGCGAGATTGTTCAGTTCAAAGAAGACATCAGAAATTATTGGAAGAGTCTCCTAGCCCTGCAATTAACACCGAACTAAGAAAAAAAATGGGAAATGCAGCG
The DNA here is from genome assembly GCF_017696015.1 of Prochlorococcus marinus CUG1415. Classification (NCBI taxonomy): domain Bacteria; kingdom Bacillati; phylum Cyanobacteriota; class Cyanophyceae; order Synechococcales; family Prochlorococcaceae; genus Prochlorococcus; species Prochlorococcus marinus. The sequence goes on from NZ_JAAORL010000001.1 coordinate 75,684, forward strand.
ATTGCTGCTGCAAAAAGTATCGGTTACGAAGGAGCTGGTACAGTTGAATTTTTAGTCGATGATGATGATAATTTTTATTTCATGGAAATGAACACTAGGATTCAAGTTGAACATCCTGTTACTGAAATGGTTACAGGCGTAGACTTAATAGCTGAGCAAATTAAGATCGCAAGCGGAGCTAACTTGGAATTTAATCAAGATGATATCAATTTAAATGGTCATGCCATTGAATGTAGAATCAATGCTGAAGATCCATCTCATAATTTCCGGCCATCACCTGGAAAAATAACTGGGTGGCTTCCTCCCGGAGGTCCTGGTGTAAGAGTGGATAGTCATGTTTATACTGGTTATGAAATACCTCCATTTTATGACTCCTTAATTGGTAAATTAATAGTCTGGGGAAAAGATCGAAATACTGCAATTAAACGTATGAATAGGGCCTTAAATGAATGCGCAGTAACCGGTATTCCTACAACAATTAACTTTCATTTAACCTTATTGAATAAAGCTAAATTTAAGGAAGGTAAGATACATACAAAATATGTTGAAGAAGAATTGTTACCCAATTACTGAGGAATAATTAAATAATCTCTATGAGATGTGTGTATGCAATGCAAGTTTTATAAGCCCTTGTTGACCTACTAAAATCTCTCTTAAAAAACTGATGACTCCAATCCAAATTACTGGTCCTATATCAACTCCTCCTATAGGGGGAATTAATTTCCTTGTTTGATTAAGGATAGAGCTTGATGGTATCGAAATGAATAACCACAAACCTTTACTTAAATCAATTTTTGGGTACCAAGTAAGAATTAATCTAATTAAGAAAACTATAGTTAGATATGATAAAGAAATTCCTAAACTAATATCTAAAATTTGGAGAGAGTTTTCAAGCAAGGAAATCACAAATATTTAATTCATCTTAATAAATAACCCATTAAATAGTATTTAATTCGTATTATAAATTGAGAATTAAATATTTAAAAAGTGTTTCAAATTTCAAATTTATTACTAGCTGCGGATTTTTCTGCCCAAGTTGCAAATAATTCCGCAGTTGGAATGATAGGTAGTTTTATTGCAGCCGCTTTACTTATCGTAATTCCAGCCACAGCCTTTTTGATTTTTGTTAGCCAAAAAGACTCCCTTGATCGTACTTCTACTGGAAGACGCTAGTTTTTATAGAAGTTTTAAGTAAACTATATATAGGGTGATTTATTTTTCCCTTTAAAACATAAATTTTGGAGAAAGAATGTGGTCAATGCTAGTCTCAATTGGGCCAGTATTGTTGGTATAGTTCTTGCAGTATGTGGAGGCGGTCTTTACTTTTTACGATCCGTTAAACCTGCATTAGCAAGAGATTATGATGTCTTCTTTGCAGCTATAGGACTTTTGTGCGGTGGAATATTATTTTTTCAAGGCTGGAGATTAGATCCTATCCTTCAGTTTGGTCAGTTTTTATTGGCAGGAACTACAGTTTTTTTCGCATACGAAAGTGTTAGGTTGAGGGGAGTTGCTACGGATCAAGCTAGAAGGTCCTCTTATTTTGATGATGATCCTATTTCTGATGAGCCTAGGAATTCTAGAGGTCGTTTTAATGAAGATTACGAAAGGTTTGAAGAATCTGAAAGACCATCTAGAAGATTCAAACCTCAAGAAGATGATTTTGAAGAAGAATATATAGAGGGGATATCTCGCAGGAGGAATGTTTCAAGAGCTATACCTGCTTCTGCTGTAAGTAGAAGAAGGCCAGCTGCAAGAGAAGTAAATCAATTTGAAAATGACGAACCTATAAGAAGAAGAAGGCAGAATTCTGAAGATAGAAATAGTAATGAGGCATTAAGAAATAAATTTGGTGAAAGAAGAAGTACTTCTCGAAATGAAGTTAAAACAGGGTCAAGACCCAGAAGGAATCAGACAATATCAAGACAAGCAAATATTTCTTCTTCTGATGATTCTTCTCCATTAAGAAAGAAATCCACAAGATCTCCCATTAGGCAGCAAACTTCAAAAGATCAAGTAGAGGATGCATCATTCAAAGATGCGGATGCAGTAAAAAAACCTCGTGTAACTCGTAGAGTAAACTCTACTGAGAGATCAAGTTCAAAAAATCAAAGTGGTAGATATACCGTTGGGAAAAATAGAAAGAAACCTAGAGATAACAGTTCTAGATTTGACGATTAATTATAAGATTCCCGCCCATTTTAAAAATGATTGTTGACTTAATAATTCAATTAGTATTATTGCTAAGAATCCAATCATAGCAAATCTTCCATTAGTTATTTCTGAATACCTACTCCATCCAAACTGATAGTTATCATCAACTTCCTCAGATAATTTGTCATCTTTTTCTGTCTTGGTTAGTTCATCAGCAGGGGATGGTTTATCATCAACTTCCTCAGATAATTTGTCATCTTTTTCTGTCTTGGTTAGTTCATCAGCAGGGGATGGTTTATTGTCAAATTCTTCTTTTGTCATAATTTATTAATTTATATTTGAGTTGAAATCAAAATTCTTTGATGGCATTAGAGACCAATTACCTTTACCACTTAATTCAAGGACATTGTCATGAAAGATTTTAAGAGTTGGACGATGACCAACACTAACAAGAGCAATATTCCTCTCTTTCAATAAATTATAAAGATAATGTTCTGTTTTTATATCTAAAGCACTTGTAGCTTCATCAAGAATTACAAACTTTGGAGAATTTAATAATAATCTTGCAAATGCTAATCTTTGTTGTTCTCCTTGAGATAATATTCTTTGCCAATCTTGTTTTATATCTAAGTCAGGATATCTTTCAATTAAATTTGGAAGTTGTACTTCTTTAAGAACTGCTTGCAAATGTTCATCACTGAATCTGCTTGTTCTCAATGGATAGCATAATTGCTCTTTCAAGGATCCTAATGTCATATATGGTTTCTGAGGTATAAATAACAAGTCTCCTTTTTGTGGTGAGAAAATCTCACCTTTGTCAGTTGACCATAGTCCGCTGATAACTCTAAGTAATGATGTCTTCCCACATCCAGATGGACCGACAACTAAAATGCTTTCACCGTATTCAACACTCAAATTTAGATCTTTTACTAATAATTTACTTTTATCAGGAGTTTCTACATTTACATTTTTTATATAAATATTCTCTTTTTCTTTAACACTGTTTTTATATTGATTTGATTTTAAATGTTTTACTTCTTTTATGCTGCTTTGAAATCCTTCTAATCTGCCTATTGAGGCTGAGAATTTTGCTAGGGCTTCAATCTTATAGATAATAAAAAATAAAGAACCCTCAAGTAATTGGTAATTGAGTCTTGCTTGAGAAAATTCTCCATAATTCATATTACCTGCGAGTAATGGTCCAGATAGAATTATAAACGGTATAAAAACACTTCCATAAATTGTTGATCTTTGTAGAACTCTCAGTAATGCCTCCCAAATAATTAATAAATTAAAATTCTTTACTACTGACTTTAATCTGCTATTAACTTCTTGGTATTCTTCATCTTCTCCTGAATAGAATGCGATAGACTCAGCATTATTTCGTACATGCACTAATCCATATCGAAAATTTGCTTCATATTTCAACTGATCAAAATTTAATTTAAACAATTTTTTACTTGCAAATATAATTAAAATTGAAAGTATACCAGCGTAAAAAACAAGAGCTACTGTTAAGTTCTTGCTAATGCTAAGAAGAATTCCGATATTAATAGTAAAAGTTAGAATTGAGTCAAAAATATTTAATGATAAATCTAGTATTTGAGCAGTAAAATCTTTTGCGTCTTCCGTAATTCTTTGGTCTGGATTATCAATGTCAGTTTCATCTTCGTTATTTGGATTTAATATATAATAAGTTCGGTCGGTTAAATAATTATCAATTAAATTATTTGAAAGCCATTCTCTCCAAAGTAGTTGAAGTTTAGCTGATAAATAAAATTGAAAGCTCCGTATAGGTAATGCAGCAACAAAACAAATTCCTAAAATCCATAATTTTCTATAACTTTCACTGGCATTTTGATTGATTAATCCATTCGTAATATCTCTAACTAAGAAAGAGATTCCAGCATTAATTCCATTAACAGAGAGCAGCATTAGTAAAACTAATCCAAGAAAAAGCCAAGGGATCCATCTTTTTTGCCTTAATTGACTGCGAAATGAAGCAAAAGATCCAATACCGAATAAGAAAAAAATTGTACCTATTACCCCAAGATTGGAGTTCCAGATTTTGTTAATTATTTCTTCAATTCCACTTAAATATTCTTTTGTGAAATCAGGTGTTGAATTGCTGAGCAAATTTATTAAACCTGTAACTACAAATAAAACCGTTCCTGGAACAACACAAAAGATTAGGGCAAATAACAGTAATATAAATAACCATCCATTATTTGAAGTGTAAGGTAAAAAATATGGTTGTGTAAGTTTTCTTATCTTATTTAATTGAGATGAGATATCTCTTTTTGTACTTGATATTTCTTTCGGCATGATTGATATCTAAAGTTTATTATGTGTTAAAACATTTTATTTTAACATCAATTTTAATAATAAATTTTGCAGAAAACTCAATATTGGAATCAGTTAGCAAATCCAATAAAAGATACTAGCCAATCCGGTAAATTCAATTGGTTTAAAAGGTTTTGATTGAAACTATGAATACTTTCAAAGTTTTTATCTAGGAGCCAATAAATCACAAAAGGGGTGTTTAATAATATTTGCAGTTGCCATTTATAGGTCAAAACATTCCAAATTTTGGTTAAAACTGATTTTTGTGACTCATCTAAATTTTCCCAATTTTTCAGGATAAGGTTGAGTAAATTTTTATTTTTAGATATTAAGGATTCTGGGGAAGTCATTTTTTTTTATATTTAATTACTTATAGCTCAAAAATTCTTAATTTGAGAGTTTTAACCAGGAGGCCACGTCATTTTTCTTCCTGCTAAAAAATGAATATGTAAATGAAAAACTGTTTGCCCAGATTCTTTACCAGTATTAATTACTGTTCTCCAGTTATTTAAATTTTTAGATTTAGCGATTTTACTTCCTACAAACAATAAATGACCTAATAAGTCTGCATCCTTTTCTGCGCATTCACATAAACTTACTATTGGTTTTTTGGGGATTACTAAATAATGGATTGGGGCTTGAGCTGAGATATCATTAAATGCAATACAAAAATCATCTTCATGTAGTTTTTCACAAGGAATCTCACCATCTATTATTTTTTGGAAAATTGTTGTTTCAGTCATTTTTCGATTAGATAGAAATAACGTCTTTTTCGTAAAACCCTTCTTTTATAAGTTCCTTGTTTAAGTCATCTTTTGATGTAACTCTATCAACAAATAATATTCCATTTAAGTGATCCATTTCGTGTTGAATACACCTAGCTAGAAGTCCATCTGCTTTCATTTTGCGTGGCCTTCCCATTTCATCTCTAAACTTTAATTTTATAGTTGATGGCCTCACGACATTCAAATAGACGCCAGGGATACTCAAGCAGCCTTCTTCGTATGAATTAAGAGTTGTTCCAAAATCTGTAATTTCTGGATTGATTAAGATTAAAGGCTCTGCTGCTGAATCTTCAAAATTCACATCAATAACAAGGAGCTCTTTGTTAATACCAATTTGAGGTGCAGCAAGCCCAATCCCTTTAGCTGCATACATGCTTTGAAGCATTTCTCTAGCTAGTTTTCTAATCGATTCATCAACCTTAGTAATTCTTTTGGAATTTTGTCTTAATATATCATCACCAAGTTTATAAATTTCTAGACATGGATTACCTGTTTGTTCTTTGGCGATTTTTGCCGAGGACCCATTTTTTCTTGACTTTCTTGCAAGTTGTGAAAAATGGTTTGCCACGTTAATAAAAAAGTTTTTAAGAAATAGTTTAGCTATAAAAATACTAGCACTTTAATTTACTTTCTTTATATTTTTTTAATGAGTAATAATGTTAAAGCAAAAGTTAGCCAAAAAGACTCTAAGAAAAAAGATTTTAAGGAATTAACTATTGTTAGAGATACTATTTTTTGGATCGATGATGTTGATGAAGATCAACATCAAAATGCTATTTTTGCTAGACCATTTAACGAGAAATATGCATTTCCTCAAAAATTAACTGGTAAAAAACATAATATTAAAAGTAATTTTCATGGATATGGGGGTAAATCTTATAAATGTATTGATTTTAAAAAGAATTTTTATTTGATATGGATAGATCAGTCTTCAAAAGCAGTATGGTTTCAAATTTTTAAAGAAGCAGGAATAAAATATAGAATTGAAAACAAATATCTTGAGTCAGTTCAAGAACCGAGGCAACTTTCTAAAGCAGTAGCAGGAAATTTCGATTCTGGATTTGTTATTTCTGAGAAAAATTTTTTGTATGGCATTTGTGAAATAAATAATAGAGATTATTTATTTTCTTTGAACTTAAAAAAAACTAAACAAGATATTTACCGAATAAAAAAATTTAAAAATTTCGCTGGAGAATTATCTTCTAATACTTCTGCTACCTTACTTTCATGGGTCGAGTGGGATTCTCCATACATGCCCTGGGAGAAAAATGATCTGTATTTTGCTCAAATAGATTTAGATGGAGAGATAAAAAAAATAAAAAAATTCTCAAATAAGCTGATCAATGCCAATAAAAATGTTTCTTTTTTTCAACCTTATTGGATAAGTGAAACACTTTTAGTATGTTCTGAAGATAGTTCTGGATGGTGGAACTTATTGTTTTTAGATGTAAGTGAAATTGAGAATATTTTTATTAAGAAAAGAGTAGAGAGAAATTTGATTGAATATGGAGTACCACAATGGGTCTCAGGAATTACATTGTTTTCGGGGACTATAAAAAACTTATTTTGTGTAGCCAAAAAAGGAAATAGTTTAATAGTGGAACAATATAAAGATCTTGTATTAGTTAAAGAATTTTCTACTCCTTTTACCTCAATCAGTGATTTCAGTGTTTTTCGAAATAAAGTTCTTTTAAGAGGTTATGGATATGATTTTTTGGGAATTGTACTTGAAATTGATTTTGCAGAAAAATTTTTACCAAATTTTTCTGAGCAGATACATATTGATCATATAAAAGATTGTTCCAAACCTGAATCATTTTGGTTTAAAGGTTTTGAAGACCAATCTACTCATTCTTTTCTTTATAAACCCCTTGTTGACAATTGTAGAAAGCCACCGCTACTTGTTAGAGCTCACAGTGGACCAACTTCATTTTTTGATGGATCATATAATTCTGAAGTTCAATATTGGACCTCGAAGGGATTTTTTGTTGCTGAAGTTAATTATGGAGGATCATCAGGATTTGGCAAAGCATATAGAGAGAGGTTGAATTATAAGTGGGGTATTGTTGATTCTTATGATTGCAAAGCACTAGCTCTTGAATTAACTAAATCAAATCTAGTTGATAGTGAGAAAGTAGTAATTTCTGGTAATAGTGCTGGTGGGTTCACTGCCCTGAATAGTTTATTATATGGGTCTATTTTTACAGCTGCAATTTGTAAATATCCTGTTATTGATTTGAAGGATATGTATTACAACACTCATAGGTTTGAAAAAGATTATTTAAATTCTTTGCTAGGAAAGTATGCAAAAAATCATGATGATTACATAAATAGATCGCCGATAAATCATATTAATAAAATAAAAAAACCTATCTTATTGTTTCATGGAAAAAAAGATACAGTTATTTCGTATAAACAAACTTTAAAGATTCAAGAAATTTTGATTCGGAATAATAAATATTCAGAAGTTATTTTTTTTGAAAATGAAGGGCATGGGTTTAAATATATAGAAACTAAAGAAGAAGTAATGAAAAAATCTCAGGATTTTTTAAAAAATGCTTTGAATATTTAAGAATTGATTTTTAGAAAATCAATAGTATCTTTTAATTTTTCTACAAATATATCAATTTCTTCCTTATTGGTTGTGAAATTCATGCTAATTCTTGCTGTTGATTTAATTCCAATGTATCTGTGAAGAGGTTGACAGCAATGATGCCCACTTCTAATGCAAATTCCTTTTGAATCAAGAATTTCTGCAATATCGTTTGAATGTATATTTTTTATATAAAAGGTGGCAAGTGATGCTCTGTCTGGATCTATCTCTGGCGATGGACCTATAATTTCAACATTTTCTATTTGATTTAATTTTTCAAATAAATATTTAGTAATAGTCTTTTCATATTCATGAATCTCATCCAATCCAATAGTGTTTATATAATTAATTGCTTCTGCAAGACCTATTGCTTCTGCAATAGCTGGAGTGCCAGCTTCAAATTTATGAGGTAGCTCTGCCCAAGTACTTGTCTCTTCAAAAACATCTTGAATCATTTCGCCACCTCCAAAGAGTGGAGGAATCTTTTCTAGGATTTCTTTTCTTGACCAGAGGAAACCAATACCTGTAGGACCGCAAAGTTTATGCCCTGATCCCGCTAAGAAATCTATTTCAAGATCAATTACATCTAGTTTTTGATGCGCCAAACTTTGACATGCGTCTATTAAAACTAAAGAACCTTTTTGTTTAGCTAATTTAGTTATCTCTTTGATTGGATTACAGCAACCTAGAGTATTACTAACATGTACTAGGCTAACAAGCTTAGTTCTAGATGTTAGTTTTGATTTAAAATCGTCTATATCTAATTTCCCATTTTTATCTATACCTATAAATTTTAGTTTGCATTTATTTTTTGCTGCAACCATTTGCCATGGAACAATATTGCTATGATGCTCCATTATTGATAAGAGAATCTCATCGTTTTCTTTTAATGAAGATTCGCCCCATGATCTAGCCGCTAGATTGATTGCTTCAGTAGCATTTCTTGTAAAAATAATTTCTTTTGTTGAATTCGCTTTTATATATTTGCTAATTAAATATCTTGCATTTTCAAATTCTTCTGTTGCTTTTGCACTTAATTGATGTGCGCCTCTGTGTACATTGGCATTAAAGTTTCTATAATATTCATCAATTTTTTTTAAGACTTGTATTGGTTTTTGGGTTGTTGCAGCATGGTCTAAATAAATGATTTGCTCATTACTTTTTAAGTTCTTATTTAAAAGAGGAAAGTCTTTCTTAGCTATTTCAGGGAAATTTTGAATCGTTTCCATTAATTCTCATTTAAAAGTTTATCAAGCAAATCCCATCTATCTTTTGAAATGGGAATAAATGAAATTATTTCTTGGAAGTAAGAACTTAATTGTAGTTTACTTGCTTCTTTTAACGTAATACCTCTTGTACGCATATAAAAAAGTTCTTCATCATTTAATTGTGCAATTGTAGCTCCATGTTTGCATTTGACATCATCAGCAATTATTTCTAATTGAGGTTTTGTATCAATTTGTGCGAGATTTGATAAAAGTAAATTTCTGCTTAATTGCGACGCATCAGTTTTCTGGGCAATTTTGGGAACAATTATTGAGCCGTCAAATATAGCATGTGATTTGTCGTCAGCAAGTGATTTGTTGATTTGGTCTAAAAATCCATTTGGCCCATTAAAGTCTATTTTTGTATGAGTAGCAATTTGTTCATTGTTTTTTGTTATTTGCATACCTTTGATATTGGTTTTAGCGTTTCCTGCAGATTGTTCAATACGAATTTCAAATCTTGCATAATTGAATTTAAAATGTAAAGACCCTAAGTTGTATTCGCTATTTTTTTGTTGAATTACATTGAGAGAATTTAATAGATGTGATTTATCTTCACCATAGGAAACAACACCATGGTTTAGGGAGCTATTTTCTTCTAAATAAATGAATGTGGATTGAGATAATGAAGAGTTTTCTTTACCAAGATTTACTTGTAACAATTCAATGTTACAATTTTTTTCTAAAAATATTACTAGGGTTTTTGCGTTTAAAGAATTACTTGATGCATGGCTAAAGATTTCAATAGGAGGGATTTTTGATCCGTTTATTTTTAAGCCTAAGATATTTTTTGGACAACTTAAAGAAAGATTTAGTAGGTCACTCCAATGTTCGTTTTGATCAAAACAAGATATCTTTTGTTTTATATATTTATCTAATTTATTATCACTTAATTGTTGTATTGAATAATTTTCTTCTATTAATGAAATTTGGCTATCCTCTCCAATTATTAATCTAATAATATTTTGAGAATTATAAGGATATGGGGTATCAAATTTTGGATCTTTTTCATTGACTGAATAGTCTAAAAAGTTTGAAAATTTTGATCTATTTGAAAGTCGCCATAGTTCACTTTTTGGATTAGGAAGGGGGTTTGATTGTAATTTATTCAGACAGATTTTTTGTATTTCTGTAGGATTGTCAATTAATTGATTGGTTTTTATTTGTTCAATAATTTCCATTTATTTAAGTCTCTTTGACGAAGTTATCAGTCCAGTCATAACCTTTTTTTTCAAGCTCTAAAGCAAGATCACTTCCACCAGTTTTGATGATTTTCCCGTCTGCCATAACGTGAACATAATTGGGTTTGATTTCATCTAACAATCTTTGGTAGTGAGTAATTAATATAATTCCAGTCTTTGTATTAGATATTTTCTTAATTCCTGATGCGACTATTCTAAGAGCATCAATATCTAGACCAGAATCGGTCTCATCCAGAATTGCTATCTTGGGCTCCAGTAAAGCCATTTGCAGAATTTCGTTTCTTTTCTTTTCACCCCCGGAAAATCCTTGATTTACGCTTCTTGATAGGAATGCATGATCCATTTTTACAATTTCCAACTTTTCTTTAACTAATTCTTCAAAATCGAAAGTATCTAATTCTTCTTTATTGAGGAATTTTCTTCTAGCATTTGTTGAAACTCTAAGAAACTCAAGATTACTAACGCCTGGAATTTCTATTGGATATTGGAAACCTAGGAAAATTCCTGCTTGAGCTCTTTCTTCAGGTTCTAGAGAGTTAATATTTTCACCTGAAAATTTTATGTCGCCATTTGTAATTTTATATGAAGGATGTCCTGCAATGATTTTTGAAAGAGTGCTTTTACCACATCCATTTCTTCCCATAATTGCATGGATTTCTCCAGGGTAGACATTAAGTGAAACCCCCTTCAAAATTGGCAGATTATCAGTAGATGCAAAGAGATTTTGAACTTCTAATATTGGATCTGACTCTTTCATTTGACTTAGCATTTCACTTTAGAAATTGATTAATTAACCTACTGATCCCTCGAGTTTAAGAGCCAGTAATTTATCTGCTTCAGCAGCAAATTCCATAGGTAATTGATTAAATACATCTCTACAGAAACCACTGACCATCATAGATATTGCCTCTTCACATTCTATACCTCTGCTCTGGAGATAAAAAAGTTGATCTTCGGAGATTCTACATGTACTTGCTTCATGCTCAATTTCAGAATTGGGTTGTTGAGATTTGATATAAGGGAACGTATTTGCAGAAGCTTGATCCCCTATTAACATTGAATCACATTGGCTGTAATTTCTTGATCCAATAGCTTTTGTACCCATTTTGACAAGGCCTCTATAGCTATTTATTGAATTACCTGCACTTATTCCTTTGCTAACTATAGTTGATTTGGTCTTGGGACCAATATGGATCATTTTTGTCCCTGTATCTGCTTGTTGAAGATTATTGGTAAGTGCTACTGAATAAAATTCCCCTACAGATTCTTCTCCTAAAAGAATACAGCTAGGATATTTCCATGTAATTGCAGAACCTGTTTCAACTTGAGACCAGCTAATTTTACTTCTCTTACCCAAACATTTTCCTCGTTTGGTGACAAAATTAAAAATTCCGCCAACACCTTGTTCATCACCCGCATACCAATTTTGTACTGTTGAATACTTTATTGAGGCATCGTCAAGTGCTATTAGTTCCACAACTGCAGCATGTAGGGTATTTGTATCGAACATTGGCGCTGTACAACCTTCTAGATAACTTACAGAACTTGATTCTTCGGCAATGATTAGTGTTCTCTCGAATTGTCCGGAATCTCCACTATTAATTCTGAAGTAGGAAGATAGGTCCATAGGACAGGTCACGCCTTTTGGGATATATACAAAAGAACCATCACTAAAAACAGCAGAATTTAGTGCTGCAAAATAATTATCACTAGCTGGAACTACAGTACCTAAATATTTCTCTATTAAATCTGAGTGATTTTTTACTGCTTCACTGATTGAGCAAAATATAACTCCATGTTCAGCCAGTTCCTCTCTGAATGTTGTAGCAATAGAAACACTATCAAAGACAGCATCTACTGCTACATTTGTGAGTTTTTTTTGCTCTGTAAGAGGTATTCCTAATTTGTCAAAAGTCTCAAGAAGTTTGGGATCAACTTCATCCAAACTTGAAATTTTTTCTTTTTGTTTGGGAGCAGAATAATAAATGATATCTTGATAATCGATCTGTTTATAGCCTAATTCGGCCCAATCAGGTTCCTTCATTGTTTGCCATTTTTTAAAGGCTTTTAATCTGAAATCAAGTAGATATTGTGGCTCTTCTTTTTTTACTGAAATTAGTCTAATAATTTCTTCATTCAATCCCTTTGCAATTTTTTCAGTTTCAATATCTGTAACGAAACCATATTTGTAAGGTTCCTTTACTACATCTTTAACTAAATTTTCGTTAACCATGTTATCTAAAAATAACCTAATTACAATTAGCTTTATATACTCTAACGAAAGATAGCCCCAATATTCAGTTTTTCCCTTTATTAAAATTAAAAATTAATGTCTAATCAAATTGATCCTTTGTCAAACTCTTTAACAATTCAAACTATTCAAGCAATTGACAATTTAGATCTATCAATAATGCAGAAACATCATCTAAGAATACTTGCTCATTGCCTCCAGATTTTTAAAATGATAAATGCAGATGATATTTCTGAATTATGTAATCAAAACCCTCTGAGAGAATGGTGTGATAACCAATCTAAAAAATTTGATGATAAAAAATTTAGTGACCTTTTTTATGAGCAATTAAAATCTACTGCAAACAAGTTAGATACTTTTTCACGAAGAATAGGAAAAAGGATTAAGGATTTAGAGATTGATGATTTAGTACTTCTAGTTGAAGAGAGTGAGAAATCATCCTAAGTTGATCCCGAAGAAAAAATATATTTTTGTTGAGTTGTTAACAAATTCAGGTAATAAAATTTAAAAGAAAAGAAAATTAATTTACATTTAAACTATCTCTGAAAATTAATTAATTCCTTTGATACCAATTACTTTGAAGAGAAATATGAATTTTGCAAATTTATTAGTAGTCAGAGGATCCTGACGACAGGGCTAAAAGACACACAATTGCAAAAAAAAAAGAACATACTGATCCCAAGCAAAAACGGAGATTTTAAAGTGGCTGATGGGATCATGAATAAAGGAGAATTACTCTCACTAACCCTCAGACAATTACGTCAAGAAGCAAGTAAATTATCAGTTCCTCTATATAGTCGTAAAACAAAGGCTGTTTTAGTTGACTTAATACTTAAATATCAAGAAAAATCTTCTAAGCAAACAAATAAAAGTCAACCCCTGCCAGATTCTAAAAATACTTTTGAGTCCAATACCTTCAACAGGAATGAAGAAGTTAAAACAAACGTAGTTTTCTTGCCCCGAGATCCAGATTGGGCATATGTTTTTTGGCAAATTTCCGATGCCGATAGAGAAAAAGCACAAGCTTTGGGTGCAAATAAATTATGTTTACGATTATTTGATGCATCTGGTTCTGACGGAAGCAATCTAAATCAAGGAACACTTAGGGAGATTACAGTAGATAGTTATAGTACTGAGTGGTACTTACCAATCCCCCTTGCAGATAGAGACTATAAAGTTGAATTAGGATATAAATATGGTTTTAAATGGATGTCTTTGGCATTCTCTTCAACAAGTCGTGTTCCTGGATCCCATCCATCTGAGCAAATTCTTGACAAATTTGTTCCATTTAATTTGGATGCTACGTCTGAGTCAATTCAAGATATTTCAAATTCCGTGACTTCAGAACAAAATGGTATCCATGAAAGGTTATATCAAGCTGCAACAAATATCACTCTTAGAAGGAAAGTTGGTTCAGAAGAATTTATGGAAAATATAAATTCAACAAATAAAAATGATAACCTTACTGATTCAGGTGCTGGTAAATGGTCTTCAGGTTTAAATGATTCTGGAAGCGGAATTGTTAAAAATAGATCGTTCTGGCTCGTTGCTGATGCTGAATTAATTGTTTATGGAGCAACTGAACCTTCTGCAAAACTGACAATAGGTGGAGAAGAAGTACCTCTTGCTGCAGATGGTACTTTTAGAATTCAAGTTCCATTTAGAGATGGGACTCAAAAATATGATATTAAAGCTGTAGATGTATCTGGTGAGCAAGAAAAAAGTATATCAATGAAATTTGATAGAGCGACTCCACTAGACGATACTAATGAAAAATATAATACTGATCCAGAATGGTTTTAATTAATTAAATTAATGTTGAAAAAAATAGTAGCTTTTACCCCTTTGTTTGGAGCATTAACATTTCCAATTATAGTTCCAATTACAATTTCTAAATTTGGGGTTAATTACGGAATCCTAAGTGCATTATTGATTTCTTCATTATGGTTTATCGCTATGTTAAGAACATCCGAAATGCCTCATTAATTTAGTTAGATTTTTGGAAGTTTCTTAAACATATGACTCAAGTTAGTGTAATTAATATCAATTCTCCTTTTCTAGATCAAAAACCAGGCACTTCTGGTTTAAGAAAAAGTACTTTAAAGTTTCAGGAAGAACATTATCTAGAAGTTTTTATTGAAGCAATCTTACAATCATTGGAAGATTTAAAAGGTTCAACATTAGTAGTGGGTGGTGATGGCAGATATGGCAATATTGAAGCAATAGAAAAAATTGTCCAAATATGCATTGCTCATAAAGTTCAAAAGGTTATTGTTCCAAAATACGGTTTATTATCTACTCCTGCGACATCACATTTAATTAGAAAAGAAAAAGCTATTGGTGGAATTATTCTTTCTGCAAGCCACAATCCTGGAGGGATTGATGGCGACTTTGGCGTGAAATTGAATATCTCTAATGGTGGCCCAGCTCCTGAGATAATTACTAATAATATTTTCAAGGCTTCACAATTACTAACTAGTTATAAAATTTGTAATATTCAATTACCTGATTTTAGTGAATATGGAACTTATCCTTACGGTGAAACTACCTTAGAAATTATTGATGGAGTAAAAGATTATTCTAATTTGATGGAAAAAATTTTTGATTTTGATCAAATTAGTGATTTTTTAAAAAAAGACTTCTCGTTAATCTTTGATGCAATGAATGCGGTTACAGGTCCATATGCAAAAAATATTTTTGTTGAAAAAATGGGTCTTGCAGATGATTGTGTCATGAATGGTAACCCGTTAAAAGATTTTGGAGGTTTACATCCTGATCCTAATCTTACTTACGCATCCCACTTGGCTGATTTGTTATTAAATAAAAAATCTTATAGTTTTGGTGCTGCATGCGATGGAGATGGAGATAGGAATATGATTTTAGGAAGTGGATGTTTTGTAAATCCTAGTGATAGCCTTGCAGTGATCACTGCTAACACAAAATATGTCCCTGGTTATAAAGATGGTATTACAGGTGTGGCACGATCCATGCCAACCAGCTCAGCGGTTGATAATGTTGCTAGAGCATTAAATATACCTTGTTTCGAGACACCTACTGGCTGGAAGTTTTTTGGAAATCTTTTAGATTCTAATTTAATTACTTTATGTGGAGAAGAAAGTTTTGGAACAGGTAGTAACCATGTAAGGGAGAAAGATGGATTATGGGCAGTTTTGTATTGGTTACAAGTTTTAGCTGAAAAAAAATGTTCTGTAAGTGATTTAATGCAGAATCATTGGAAACAATTTGGTAGAAATTATTATTCAAGACATGATTATGAGGCAATTCCCTCAAATATTGCTAATCAAATTTTTGGTAATCTAACTTCTTTGCTCGAAAATTTAAAAGGAAGTAATTTTGCAGGCCATTTAGTTCAAGTTGCAGATAACTTCTCATATTTAGATCCTGTTGATGATTCCATAAGTGACAATCAAGGTTTAAGACTTATTCTTGATGATAATTCCCGAGTCATTGTACGTCTTTCGGGAACTGGAACTAAGGGTGCAACATTAAGACTTTACTTTGAGAAATTTTACGATCCTAAAAAGAATCTTTCATTAAATCCACAAGTCGCTTTGAAACCTCTTATCGATGATTTAGATCATTTATTAAATATTTCAAAACTTACTCAAATGGAAACTCCTACAGTCATTACATAAACTTTAAAGGAATGATTTTTTGATTTAATTTATATGCATTCAGAAAATTTATTTACTCATTATTCTCAAATAGAAAATAATGCTCCTTTGGCAGATCAATTAAGACCAAAGAATTTGGAGGACTTTTTTGGTCAACAATCAATCTTGAATGAGAATTCGCTGTTAAGAAGTGCAATATTAAAAGATAAGATTAGTAATTTTATTTTTTCAGGCCCTACTGGTGTTGGGAAAACTACTCTAATTGAAATTATTTCTTCTAATACACGTTCAAAATTAATTAAATTAAATGCAGTATTATCAAGTGTTAAAGAATTAAGAAATGAAATCTCTAATGCAAAAGAACGATTAATAAATTCAAAAAGAAAAACAATTTTATTTATCGATGAGGTTCATAGATTTACCTCAGTGCAGCAAGATGCTTTATTACCCTCAATAGAGAATGGAACTATAACTTTTATTGGTGCTACAACTGAAAACCCTTTCTTTGCTGTTAATAAAGCGCTTGTTAGTAGGTCTCGTATTTTTACATTAATTCCTTTGGCTGAAAATGATTTGAAGAAAATAATACAAAAAGTCATAAATCACTATTCAAAACTAAAAGATTCAAAAAAGGTTTATTTAACTAAGGATGCAATAAGTCATTTAATTAAATTTTCTGGCGGTGATGCAAGAACATTAATCAATTCCCTAGAGATGGCTATAGAAACAACTGCTGACAATGATGCTAAAGAAATAAATATTAATCTCTCAATAGCAGAGGATGCGATTCAAAAGAAAAATATTGTCTACGATAAAAATGGTCAAAATCATTACGATATAATAAGTGCCTTTATTAAGTCCATAAGAGGTTCTGATCCAGATGCAACTTTATTTTGGCTTGCTAATATGCTGGAGGCTGGTGAAGATCCTAATTTTATTTTTAGAAGACTACTTATATCTGCCAGTGAAGATATTGGAATTGCTGATCCTAATGCCATAGTAGTTATACAATCATGTTGTGATGCTTTTGATAGAGTTGGTTTTCCAGAAGGATTATATTTTTTAACGCAAGCTTCTTTATATTTAGCTATATCTCCAAAAAGTAATAGTACGAAGAGTATTTTTAAAGCAATTGAAAAAATCAAATCTATCAATGCTTTTGAAGTTCCAAGTCATTTAAAAAATAATTCGAATAGTTATGTAAATCCTCATAATTATCCAGGCAATTGGGTCTTACAAGAATATCTTCCTAAATCTGTAAGGGGTTTAAAAATATGGCAACCAAATAATAATGGGTGGGAGAAAATTAAATATGAAGAACTGCTTAGAAGAAAAGAAAACTAAAAGTTTTTCGAACAACAAATAATCTCTGGATTAAAAGAAGTTTTTTCTTCGTAGGCTAAAGCAATAGTCCAATTATGGAAATTAATCTGTGAATAATTTAAATGTATGTTTTTCTTATTGTGTATTAACTCTCTTTGCGTTTCAAAATATTGCCAATGGTTTATGTCTTTAGCTAATTTTCCATGATCCCACTTTATAGCCGCTTCAACAGCACACCATTGATTTAATATCATATTTTTTGTTAAATAATTATTATGGTTTGATTTATTGGTATGAAAAAAGTATTTTTCCGCTAATTTTATATGGTTAAAATCTCTATCTGTTCTCTCAATATCAATGCCTATTTTGCTTTTATGCCAAACTATAGTTAAGGCATCTATGCAATGGCTTAAACTTATATTTCCCATGCCAGGAGGTAATATTGGTGGTTCACCAGGATCAGCATTTATTGGAATTGCTAGGGGATCTAAATCAAAAAGTGTTGATAGTGATTGTCTTAAATATCCTCTAGTTTCTAAAAAAACTTTTGATCTTAAACCTGAAAGTTTTTCTGCAGTTTTAATTTCCTCTACTGTTACGTCATCTTGTACACCTTTAATCTCATAAAACCAAATTTTTGGTATTTTATATTCATACTCATTTAATAATTTCAATGGCTCTTAAGGTTGGTGACAAAGCACCAGAATTTAAATTAAAAGATTCTTTTGAGAAGGAAGTGTCTCTTAAAGATTTTAAAGGTAAAAAAATAATACTATATTTTTATCCCAAAGATAATACTCCAGGATGCACTAAGGAAGCCTGCAATTTTAAAGAAAATTGGGATTTGCTCCAGAAAAATAATATTGTTGTGCTTGGTATTAGCAAAGATAATGCCTCTTCTCATCAGAAATTTATAGAAAAATTTAATTTACCTTTTATTCTTTTAACTGATCCTGAACCTTTTAAAGTTTCTACTGATTACGATAGCTATGGACTAAAGAAATTCATGGGAAAGGAATATATGGGAATGATGAGAAATACGTTTTTGATTGATAATGATGGTAACATCGAAAAAATTTACTTAAAGGTAAAAGCAGCAATAATGGCTGATCATATAATTGCAGACCTTGGGTTAAGCTAATTTTCTTACAGACAGGTGGTGAATAATCATCCCCTCCATAACTAAATTAGGAGCATTGATAATATTTTCTTTTTGAGTATTTAGAGATTTTGTGAGTAATTGAGAGTCTCCTCCACATATTATGAAAATATCCTTTTCGGGATTAAATAAATTATTAATCACGCCAGTAAGAGAGTTAATTACTCCTTTTAAGATTGCTTCTTCTGTATTAATTAAAAAATCTTTGATGGGAATATCATATTTTTTGGGAACTTTAAGATTTTTTGTATTTTGTTCCATTGATTTTAATTGTGTTAGAAAACCTGGAAGAAGTTGACCTCCAATAATAGATCCATTTGAATTCAATTTTGTTATTGATAATATTGTTCCAAAATCTGCAATTAGCAAATCTTTTTTGAAAGGGTTTTCAATAATTTTTAAAGCAGCAATACAGGCAAGAGCTCTATCAACTCCAAAATAATCAGGAAGATTTGATAACTGAATATCTTGAGTTTTTATTTCATTTTCTTTTTTCAGCAAAAAATTTGGTAGTTTTCCTACAGAAGCCCAAATTAATTGATCAAGATCTATATTTTCGGGAACTTTTTGCTCTTTTTTGGTATGGAAGAATTTAGATTGATTTTTAGAATATTTTGCCCAATGCAGCCTACTATTGCCTACTAATAAAAAATTTATATCTGAGACCATTGTTCTATGATCAATTTAATTATTAGTGTGTATTCCACATTCTTGTTTAATCCCCCCAAATCTTGTATCTCTGCCCTTTGTTTCAATACCATCGGGACTGCTTGAATGCCAATCTCCTACAGAAGAATAACCTTTGATAAAAAGTGGATGTGCAGGTAAATTATTCTCTTCCATATAATAAAAAATATCTTTATTTGTCCAATTTAATAAAGGTCTTAAAGAGAGTCTTTGACGAATTACGTCTATAAATTTCATTTTGTTTCTATTTTCTGTTTGACTTGATCTGACACCGCTGGCCCAGCAGGAAATATCATATTTTTCTAGACCATTTTCTAAAGGTTTTATCTTTCTCAATTGATGATACTTATCTAAATCACTCTCTTTATTTGTTTCCCAAAGTTTTCCATATTTGGCCTCCATTCTTGCTGGAGATAATTCACTTTGCAGAACTTCAACTTCTAAGGATAAATTATCAATAAGCTTTTCAGCGTAATGGTATGTTTCTGGAGGAAGGTAACCTGTATCTATCCAAAATATTTTGATTTTTTTTTGAAGACATAATTTACTGACTATATCTAAAAGGACTGATGACTGTATACCAAAACTTGTTGTAATAGCAAATTGATTATCAAACTTTTCATAACCCCATGTAAGCATTTCTTGAGGCTTCATATCTATTAGCTCTTGATTATATTTCTTTATTAATTCAGGTTGAATATCTTTGTGGATTTTTTCAATCATTCTTCAGTGTGGTTATGAGTTTAATTTTATTTCGCTCAATTTAAAAATTATTCGTATAGTTTAATAATACATTTATGCATAACAATATTTCTCTAATGAAATCAATACAAAAACCAATAGTAATAGTTGGAGCTGGTTTTGCAGGTATGACATTTGCTTTGAATTTAAAGAATCTTAATCCTTCTTTACCGATTCTTGTGGTTGATTCTGAAACGAACTTTATATTTAAACCTTTAATGTACGAAGTTTTAAGTAAAGAAATAAGAAGTTGGGAAGCCACCCCAAAATTTGCAAATATTTTTTCTGATGCGGGTATAACTTTTTTAAGAAATTGTTTAACCAAGATTTCCTTCAAAGAAAATATTCTTGAATTTAGTGACGATTTAAAATTAAGTTATCAGTATCTTGTAATCTGTACAGGATCTATTTCAAATAGTTTTTTTATAAAAGGTGTAGATGAAAATTGTTATTTTTTTAATGATTTTCACGATCTAAATAAATTAAATTCTTTTTTAAAAAAATCACAAGAAACTTCCTTGCATAAAAAGTTATTCATAGTTGGAGGTGGTCCCTCTGGTATCGAGTTGGCATGCAAAATTAAAGATATATTTACAGACCAATTTGAAATTAATTTAATAGAAAAATCAAACGAAATCCTCAATAAAAACAAAATTTTTAATAGAGAACAAGCAGAGATGGCATTAGAAAAAAGAAAAATCAACGTCCTTTTGAATTCCACAGTTCAAGAAGTCTCAGAAACTAAGATTAGTATTTCTAGTGAGGTTGGAATAACTTCCTTGGATAAAGATATTGTTATTTGGACTGCAGGTGTTAAACCTAATTTGTCTTACTTAGAAACTGATCAAATAACAAAAAAATTTGGACGAATTTTAGTGAATAATAATTTGCAAATAGAAAACCATAAAAACTGTTTTGCTATTGGTGATATTTCAATTATTGAAGGAATGGAGGATTTACCCATAACTGCTCAGGTCGCTATGCAGGAAGGAAATCATCTTGCTAATAATTTAGAACTTTTAATTCAAGGAAAAGAAACTTTACCCTTTGAATTTCAAGATAATGGTGAAATGATTAGCTTAGGAATAGGCGAAGCTTCAATTTCTGGGCTTGGGGTTACTTTATCTGGGAAATTCGCTTTTGAGGTAAGAAGACTTATATATGCTTCTAAGTTGCCTGATATTACGGAAAGCTTGAAATCTGCATCTTCATGGATATTCCACAAAAAATCTATTTTTAAAAAGTTTCTTAAAAAAGATAATTCCAATTAAACTTTTTTGAAATATTGTTTTTGGGTATATTGAGTTAAATAAGTTTCATATGAATTTAATTTCATTAGTTAGTAATAATTTTGATGCGTTTATAACGGTAGTTGTTTTAATAATGTCAATAATTTTGTTTATCAAAAATACTATTGCGCCAGAATTGACTGGATTGTTATGTGTTGGAATATTTATAGCTACAGGGGTTCTTTCTCCTGAAAAAGCTTTGGCTGGATTTGGTAGCCCATCTTTAATTACCCTTATGGGTTTATTCGCAGTTTCCTCTGCATTATTTAAAAGTGGTGCCTTAGACAGAGTAAGAGAATTGATTTCTTCTGAAAGTATTAGAACCCCAAGGAAATTAATTTCATTAATAGCTGTTTTGATTGCTCCAATATCTGGAATAGTACCTAATACTCCAGTCGTAGCATCCTTATTACCTTTAATCGAAGGTTGGTGCGAGCGGAGAAATATATCACCATCTAAAGTTTTATTACCTCTTTCTTTTGCTACTTTACTAGGTGGAACTCTGACATTATTAGGAAGCTCAGTAAATCTTCTTGTAAGTGATATTAGCCAGCAATTAGGTTATGGAGCTTTGGAATTATTTAGTTTGACTTCTATTGGAATTCCTGTATGGCTGATAGGTACAACCTATATGATTCTAGTTTCTGATATGCTTTTGCCAGATAGAGGGAGAGATAAGGATTTCATTAAAAATGGGGATATGAATATTTACTTTACTGAAGTTACTATTCCATCTACTTCAGAATTAGTTGGACAATCGCTCAGAAATAGTAGATTGCAAAGACGCTTTGACGTTGATGTTCTGGAGTTGCAACGCAATGGGAAAGTGATCCTTCCTCCTTTGGCAGATAGAAAGATTGAACCGGATGATAGATTAATAATCCGTGTTACAAGAGCAGACTTATTTAGACTGCAACAGGAACACACCATTTTATTAGGAGAGAATAAAACATCTATCGGCGGATCTAATGTTTTCTCAGATGATGAAGGCACTAAAACCTTTGAAGCCTTGTTGCCAGCCGGCTCAACTCTAGCTGGTGCAAGTTTGAGAGAATTAAGATTCAGACAGCGTCATAATGCAACAGTTTTGGCACTGAGAAGAGGTCAGCAAACTGTTCAAGAGAGATTAGGTCAAGCCGTTTTAAGGGCTGGTGATGTTTTATTATTGCAAGCACCGTTAGATTCAATAAGAGGTCTGCAGGCAAGTAATGATTTACTTATTTTAGATCAATTTGAAGATGATTTACCTGTGTTGATAAAAAAACCTATATCCATTGCAATTGCAATAGGAATGATAGTTTTACCTTCGGTTACTAATATTCCATTAGTAGGTTCAGTTCTTCTAGCAGTTATTGCGATGGTTGCTTTTGGATGTTTAAGACCTGCAGAAATACAAAAATCAATAAGACTAGACGTTATTTTATTACTGGGATCATTATCATGTTTTAGTGTTGCCATGAAAGAAACAAAATTAGATCAGTTAATTGTGGAAAATTTGAAGTTTGTTATTGATGGAATGCCACTATATTTTGCACTAGTAGTTATTTTTGTATCCACTGTTATTCTTACCCAATTCATCAGTAACGCTGCTTCGGTTGCTTTGATTTTGCCTGTAGCTATTAAATTTTCAATTGAAAATTTAAATGTTTTACCTATTTCAGCTAGCGCTTTAATAATGCTTGTTTTATTCGGTGCTAGTCAATCTTTCTTGACTCCAATGGGTTATCAGACAAATTTAATGGTTTATGGTCCTGGAAGATATAGATTTTTTGATATCGCAAAATATGGAGCTGGATTAACACTTATAATGTCATTTACGGTGCCAGCATTGATAATTTTAAATTACGGGTAATATCGTGAAATTCACTAGTAAGGTTTATAAGTTAAAAGATGCTTACAAAAAGCTATCTGTACCTCAATTTACTATCGTTACAGGCTTGTTTATTATTTGCCTTGGAACTTTAATTTTGAGTTCTCCATTATGTTCATCTTCAAAGGTTGGTTTGTGGGAAGCATTTTTTACATCAACTTCTGCTATAACCGTAACTGGCTTAACCATAATAGATATTGGTGTTGATTTAAATTTCTTTGGCCAAGTTTTCTTGGCTTTTATGCTTTTATCAGGTGGTCTAGGATTAATGGCCATTACAACATTTTTACAAGGATTTGTTGTAAAGGGGACAAAGCTAAGAACCAGATTAGACAAAGGAAAGACTCTAGATGAATTTGGAGTTGGAGGAATTGGTCGAACTTTTCAAAGCATTGCTATTACGGCTATCAGTATCATATCCTTAGGCGCAATTGTTTTATATTCATTTGGATTTGTAGACATTCATAATAATTGGGAAAGACTATGGTCTTCAATTTTTCATAGCATTTCTGCATACAATAATGCAGGATTTTCTTTAAGGTCAAATAGTCTTCAAGACTATAGAACAAATTATTTGGTTAATAGTGTTTTTGTTTTTCTCATTGTTATGGGTGGATTGGGCTGGCGAGTTATTGATGATATTTGGAGTAATAAGAAAAATCTTTCCTATAAAAAATTAACCCTTCATTCCAGACTAGTTATTAGGACAAGTTTGTCCCTAATATTATTTGGATCATTAGGATTCTTTGTCACTGAATCTTTGCTAAATAGTCAATTTTTTAATGATTTGAATTTCTTTGAAAGGTTATTGTCATCAATCTTTGAAACAGTAAGTGCAAGAACTGCAGGCTTTACAAATCACCCAATCTCCTTGAAATCTATATCAGATACTGGCCTATTATTATTAATGACTCTGATGTTTATTGGAGCAAGTACCGGAGGAACTGGTGGGGGCATAAAAACAACTACATTTATTGCTTTAATGGCAGCAACTAGATCAACTTTAAGAGGTCAGAAAGATGTAATTATTAGCAATAGATTAATTTCAGATAAAGTTATTCTTAAGGCAGTTGGAATCACGGTTGGATCTTTGCTTTTTGTTCTTTTAATGGCAATGCTACTAAGTACAACTAATACGTTTGTTAAGAAAGAATCTTTCACATTCTTAGAAATTCTGTTCACTTGCATATCTGCATTTGCAACTGTTGGTTTTGATATTGGTTTAACTGCAAAATTAAATCATTTTGGCCAATTTATTCTTATTGTTGGAATGTTTGTCGGCAGACTTGGTATTCTTTTGCTTTTAAGTGCTATTTGGCAAGGTCTTTATAAGAGTAGAATAGATAGACAAAAGAGAATTGGCTATCCTAGGGCTGATCTTTATGTTTAGGATTGACTGAGTTTTATTATGGCTGATTGGTGGCAGTGGTCTCAAAAGAGAGAAAAAGAAGCTCTTACTTTTGCAGTTGTTGGTGTTGGAAGATTTGGAACCGCTGTTTGTAGAGAACTTATAAGTAATGGTGCAGATGTTTTGGCTGCAGATTATTCGGAAAAGGCTATTGATGATTTAAGACAATTGGAACCTTCGATAGAAGCTAGAATTGTAGATTGTACTGATGAAGAGTCTATGAAGGAATCTGGAATTCTTGAAATGAATACTGTTGTGGTAGGGATAAGTGAACCTATTGAAGCAAGTATTACTACAACACTTATTGCCAAGGATAGTGAAGGTAGCAAAGTTAAAAGAGTAATCGCAAGAGCTACAAGTGACTTGCATGAAAAAATGTTAAAAAGGGTAGGTGCAGACAAAGTTGTATTCCCTTCCAGAATGCAAGGAGAAAGATTAGGTTTAGAACTAGTTAGACCTAATCTAATTGAAAGATTGGAACTAGATAACCAAACTGGTATAGATGAAATAACTGTTCCTGAAGAATTTATTGGAAGATCTTTAAGAGATTTAAATTTGAGGAAAAATTTTTTAGTGAATGTTCTTGCAGCAGGACCCGCTGAAGAGTTAACAGTTAATCCCCCTGCAAAATATATTTTGGAGAGAGGAAATATTTTGGTAGTTATGGGAAAAACTGCAGATTTACAGAAATTGCCTCAAAATTAATTATTCTTCATCAGATTTATTATAATATCTAATTCTTTGAGAAGCTCTTTTGAATCTTCTTACACCGTGTCTTTCAAGTTCGTCTCTAAATTTATCTGTATTTGCATTATGCTCTGAGATGAGTGCCCTACCCTCTTTCTCAAAGTATTTTTTTATCCCTTCTTGTATTAATACTTTTGCCATATTACTAACTGTCCTAGATTCATTAGTGGCTAGAATAGTTAGTTGCTCACAAATTAATTCTGGCAGAACTACTTGAATCCTAGGGGATTTAGGCTTCCCATTTGTTGAGTTTTGACGGGTAGCCATGAGTCAAAATGTATAACTGTTACTTCTTAGTATACACAGTTAGTCAAGGATAGTATCTTTGTGTATATTATTAGTAAGGAAATATATGCCTTTATCAGTTAATTGTTTATTGCGCCATGAAAAATTCAAGAAAATTTGATTCACCAAAAAGGTCGATAATTGATAAAAAGAAAAAAAGATTAGTAAATTCTGATTCTTACGATAATGAAAATAGTGATGTTTTGGTCTCAGCAGTAATTAGTCCATATTTATTAACTCATCTTCACCATATTCTGCAACAGTCTGAGTATTACGCGCAAAAAGATGGTAGAAAATCTCATGCAGCTAACTTTGCTAAACTAAGAAAGGTTTTATGTTTAGATGCAAGAAGTATGGCAGATGCATCAGCAAAAGAAATAAAAGATACAGAAAATGATTTATCTATTAATCAATATAATGAACAAAATGTAGCTTGAAGTAATACTCTATTAATAAATAGATTTTTAAAAACATGTCCAGTAATGCTGAAAAGCTTTATAAGGTAATAGCAAACGACTCCAAAAAGAAACAAAGTTTGTTCATGACAGCCTTGACTAATCCCAAAAAAGCCTTAGATAAAATATGCGATATTGGCAACGAGTTAAATATTTCTGTGACTAAAGAAGAGGTTATTGAATATTTGAATACCATAGATGATGAAGCAACTAAAATGTGGTTAGTTAAGGCTCGAGGAGGTCTTTAGGAATAGGTTGCGAATAATTATTGTTTTGATTCGTCATGGGTTTTATTCTTTTGTTGTAGCCACCTCCACCTGCTAAAGTCCAAAAAAACCAATAACTTGGAATTGCAAGAGCTGCAGCTATGAAAATTACTACAATTTGTTCTATTCTTTTCATAATCCAATTTTATTCCACAAAATTTTTTTTAGTAAATAAGCCTCAGATTTTGTAAATTCTATTTTAAAAACAGTGATTAGATTTGAAGGTGTAAGTAAAATTTATTCTACAGATATTGTTTTAAAAAATATTACTTGGGAGATTAAGAAAGGAGAAAAAGTTGGATTAGTTGGTTCAAATGGTGCAGGTAAATCAACCCAATTTAAGATTTTAATTGGAGAGGAAGATCAAACAAGTGGAACGATCATCAAAGAGGGAAATCCTAAAATTGCCCATTTAAAACAGGAGTTAGATTGTAACTTGAATTGTTCTGTGAGAGAGGAATTAGAAAGTTCTTTCAAAGATATACAAATTGTTGCCATTAAACTTTCAGAAATTGAGAATCAAATGAAATCATTGGATATAAATAAACATTCCGATGAACTTGAAAAATTAGTAAATCAACTTGCAAAATATCAAGCAAAATTTGAAGCTTTAGGTGGCTATAAAATGCAATCTGATGTAGAAAAAATATTACCAAAACTAGGCTTTTCTATCGAAGATGCTGATAAATTAGTTGGCAATTTTTCAGGTGGGTGGCAGATGAAAGTTGCACTTGGAAAAATAATCTTACAAGACCCTGATTTACTTTTACTTGATGAGCCAACCAATCATTTAGATTTAGATACTATTTTCTGGCTGGAAGAATATCTATCTTCCCTTAAGATTGCAATTATTATAATTAGCCATGATAGATATTTTTTAGACAAATTATGTAAAAAAATAATTTTTATAGATAGAGGAATATCTGAAATATATAATGGGAATTATTCTTTTTTTGTGGAACAGAAATCTTTAAATGAAGAATCACAAAATAAAGCATATCAATTACAACAAAAAGAAATTGAAATCCAGAAGAAGTATATAGATAGATTTAGAGCTAGTGCGACAAGAAGTTCACAAGCCAAGAGTAGAGAAAAACAATTAAAAAAGATTTCTAAGATTGAGGCTCCTAGAGCCAAATCAAAAAGTCCTGCTTTTAATTTTCCAGACTGTCCTCGCTCAGGAAAATTAGTTCTAAATATCAAAAATTTGTCTCACAGTTATGAGGATAAAATTCTTTTTTTAGATGTGAATTTAAATATTTCTTCTGGGGAGAAAATAGCAATATTAGGACCAAATGGCTGTGGTAAATCTACATTGCTTAAAATTATTATGAAAAAAATATCTCCTGAAATTGGAGAAATTAATCTTGGTAAACATAATATAATAACTAGCTATTATGAACAGAACCAGGCTGAAGCACTTTCACTTGAGGAAAGGGTTATTGATTTAATATGTAATAAATCTCCAGAATGGTCACAAAAAAAAGTAAGAACATTTTTAGGAGGTTTTGGCTTTCAAAATGAAACTGTTTTTAAATATATTAAACAACTTAGTGGTGGAGAAAAGGCAAGATTAGCATTAGCTCTTATGATTATGAATCCTAGTAATTTTCTGCTATTGGATGAGCCAACTAATCATTTGGATCTGCAATCTAAAGAAAATTTAGAATTAGCAATTAAGAATTATAAAGGTTCATTATTAATCATTTCTCATGATAGATATTTTATTTCAAAGGTTGCAAATAGAATTGTCGAAATTAAAGATTCAAAGTTATTTTCATATCATGGTAATTATGAATATTTTTTAGCAAAAAAATAAAAAATACAAAAAAATTAATAAATAATTACTTTTGCAAAAAATTTGATTAAATTTAACAAATTTTACATTTAGCTAGGCAAGATCACTCATTTCTCTTTACATAGTTTACCGTCCTTGTTTAATCTTAAAAATATAAAAATAAGTTTTAATAATTTAAATGAAACATTATGATTTACATGACAAACAGTGTCAAATTTCTGATCCTATTGAAAGTTATTTTGAATGCATTTCCACCTGTGATATGAACGATGGTTATTGTATTTCTAGATGTGTGGAAATACTTAAAAAGAATGATGGTTGAAACTTTTATTTATTTTGTAGATTAGTAATATCAGTTGGGATTACTTGTAAACTAATAAATTTATTTCTACGCTTCAAAATTATATTTATTTTTTTCTTAATACCATTTTTACTTATTGCGCTTATAACGTCTGATGCTGTTTCAATATCTTTATTGCCCACTTTTATTATTATGTCATTTACCTTAATTCCACTTTTTTCAGCTGGACTATTTGGTACTACATAACCAACTTTTACGGCATTATTATTTCTTTCAGAATTACTTTCATTTATTAGGCTGATTCCAATCATAGGATGTATTACTTTCCCATGATTTATGAGTTGATAGGCAATTTCCTTAGCTTTATTTATTGGGATTGCGAAACTTAAACCCGCTCCTGGTCCTGATCTGATCAAGGTATTAATACCAATTACTTCTCCATTGCTATTCAATAGTGGACCTCCAGAATTCCCAGGATTAATAGCAGCATCTGTTTGAATCAGTTCAAGTTTTTTATCGTATATTCCTAATTGAGTGACGTTTCTATTTAGATTACTAATAATACCAAGCGTAACTGTGTTTTCTAGTCCAAATGGATTTCCAACTGCGATAGCCCAATCACCAACTTTAATTTTTGAGGAATCGCCCAATTTTGCTTTTGTCCAAGGCCCTTTGCCTTCAATCTTCAGTACAGCTAAATCAGTAAAAAAGTCTTGCCCTATAAGTTTTGCCTTTAATTTTTTGCCATTGGTTAATCCAACAATGACTTTATCCGATCTATTTACAACATGAGCATTAGTCATTACAAGTCCATCTGCGAATATGAAGCCACTTCCTTGGCTTTGCTCTATCCTTGGCTGATTGTCTTTAGGTAAATCTAACCCAAAAAATCTTTCAAAATATGGGTCTAGAAATATTTGAGAATTTTTTGGTAATTTTCTTTTTTTTACATATCTTTGGGTATCAATTGTCACCACGGAAGAACCTGTTCTTTCTACAGCTTTAGTTATGAAAGATTTGTTTGAAGATATATTAAACTCATTAATTTTTGCTTTAGTTAATTGTTGGGATATTACATTTGTAGGGCATATAATACCCATTGTAATTAACGAGGAGATTAATAATTGCTTTTGGGTGTAGCTTTTCAATTTTGATTTTCTTATGTTCTTCGAATAGAATAATAAATACACAATATTTAGTGCAGTTTTAATATAATTACTAAAAAAAATTCATTTAATATAGAGAATAATTTATTACCCTAAAAATAGCTATTTTGCTTTTTTTCAGGCTATTATATATATCATAGTTCATAATGATTTTAAAATTTAATGACTATCTTGTTTCCAATTATATATTCTGCAGTCCTGACTTATCTAGTGTGGAAAGCTTTTAAAGTGATGTCTAATGGGTGGGGTATTTCTAGCCCAGAAAAAAAACATTTTGATCAATTAAATTTCAAACAAAAAAAATACACAATACATCCAGAACTGCTTGATAAATCAGGAAATATTACAGAAGAGGAACTTCTAACCGTTCGATTTTCAAATGATAATGACTCGACACTAGAAGAAAAGGGTTCAACATCTGATTAATTGAAGTAAAATCAAAGGTAAAACAATTGGAATTAAGAACAAAAATTGTCTCTGCGGTTATAAGATCTCTTAAGCTGCCACCAAGGTTTCGTTTGAAAATGGTTAAAGAAGATCCTGTTAGGCTAGAACTAAGCCTTACTCCTTCCTATGGTAAAAATCCAATTATTGTTGGTTTAGTAGAATCTTTAGACTTAGTCGCCAGAAGAGATAGAGAAGGGAGAATACCGAGAGATCTGAAAGGAACTTGGGATTGGACAGTAAGACATGGAAAAGTAAGTACTGGAGGATGGAACCCTATGCTAAAGGAAGCGTTGCAAACAATGTTCGATACAGGATTGCCAGCAATTATATATGAGGAATTAACTGGAGATGAGTATCGTCCTGTTGATGGTGTTAGACATGTTAAATAATTAATTTATTATTTATCATAAATTCTTCCTCAAAACGTTAAAATATTAAATATAGTCAATGTAGCTAATTATGAATGATGAAAATCAAGCAAGATTTGGATTTGTGAATTTTGCTGAAACTTGGAATGGTCGTATGGCAATGATGGGAATTTTGATTGGTCTGGCTACTGAATTTATAACTGGACAAAGTATTCTTAGACAAATTGGAATAGGTTAGATTTTTATTTTATTTCTTCTGCCTTTACTTCTATAGTACTTTCACTAGGTTTTTTGTCTAATTGATTGTTTTTAATTATATCTTCTAAGTGTGCACCACAATTCATGCAAGTTTCACTGAAACCTAACGATATTGCACCACAATTACTACATGTATTTAGTTTTGACTTGTAATAATTAAAACCTATAAATACTAGTAGAAATAATAAAAGTGGAATTAAAAGTAAAAGTATTATGATATTGCCGAGAAAGCTAATAAAAAAATTAATCCCAAAAATAGGAATCACTATTAGTATAATTAACGAATAAGTAAGTAAATTTTTATTAGATTGAAGAAAATAATTCATGATAGTTATTATTATCTATTATGTCTATTTTTATTTACTAAAGACATACTAGCAATAACAACACTCCAACACTGTCCAAAATATAAAATCACTCCTAATAGCCAGACCCATAAAGTAAGTACAAGAAAACCACCAATAAATCCATATGCTTGAAATCTTGCTCCAAGCGATAGAATACTTTTACTTACTGCCAAATTCAAAGTTGTTAGGCCAATTCCTATAAGAAAAGATCCAGGCAAAAGTGGTTTCAAAGGAACTTTTCTGCTAGGTAAGAGGGCTTGTAATAAAAGAGCCATTAAAGAAAAGCCAACTAGAGGGATTGCAAATTGACCAACTTGTAATAGAGGTAACTTTAGCAATAAATCAGAAATTAAATTATTAGATTTTGAAAGATTTTCCAAAACGTTACTTGGAATCATTCTAAGATTCGCACTAATCTGATCAAGTACCATTAAGAAACCAATAAAGAATACTATTAAAAAGGCTTCAACTCTATTACGCAGAAATCTCGAAGCTTGCGCTCTCCACGGAGCATTTAATTTTTTAGAAGGAAGTTCGTCTTCCCATAGCCTTTCTGAACCTCTTTGAAGAGATAAATATGCATTTCCGGCTGTAAAAAGCAGAAACATAGCACCTAGAATACCTGCCCCAAAACCTTGATCAATCAAATTAAATAATGTTGTTTCTACTAATTCAACTACTGAAGGAGGTAAAAGCTGAGCAGCAATAGAAATTATTTGTTGATCTAATCCCTCTTGTTTTCCTAAGAACCATGATGCTATTGAAAGAGAAATTAGAAGAATAGGAAAAAATGATTGTAATGCGTAGTAAGCAAATGCAGCACTTAAATCAATACAATCAGATTTGCTCCACCTCTCACAAGCTCCCCACAAACTTTTCAGTATCCATGTTGAGCTGCGCTGCATATTAATTTTCTTCAAATATTTATCTTATGTATTTTGTTATTGTATCTAATTAAGCAATTTTTTAAGCAAATATATATATTTGATGCAACTATTTTTCCAATAATAAATTAGCCCATGGCTTTAAGATTTCAATTTTTTCTATTGTTCTACAAGCAATTAATGGAAAATTAACATCGCTTAAATTTTGTCCGGCAACTAAATTCAAAGGATCTGTTTCCAGCCAATCTATAAAACAATTGAGTTCCTCTAATATTAGCCAAGAGGCTGCAATATCCCATATTTTCGGGGTTGATTCTATTGCTCCGAAAGTTTGTCCCATTGCTACACTTGTTAGATTTAAACTTGATACACCTAAAAGTCTGATTTTGCCAGGAAATACTGAATTTGGTTTTTTTTGTAAAATCTTTATAGATCTACTACACAAAGAAATGCATTCACTTTGGTGATTGTTTTGGTGAGGTTCTATTTTTTTGTTATTTAACCAAACACCTTCACCTTTTATTGATAAAAACTTTTTTTTCAATGTAGGGATTATTAAAAAAGAAGATTGAGGTCTACCATCTACGAACCTTGCTACTGATATAGACCAGTATGGAATACCTGCAGCAAAATTTGTTGTACCATCAAGTGGATCTACTACCCAATAAGCTTTTGTATCAGGAATAAACTTGCCTCCTTCTTCACTAAGGACGCCCTCATTTGGAGCTATTGAAGCTAGACCATCTACGATTGTTTTATCACTCCATAAATCACAACTTGTTATTAATGATCCGTCGGCTTTACTATTAGCACTAATATTTCCAAAATCTTTTATTTGACGTTGAGAAACTAATTCAAATAAAGAATCTAATTCCCTTAATTGTTTATTCGTTAGATTTGATTGATTCATCTTGAAATATTGCAGATAGATTCTCTATCTTTAATTTTATTATTATTGTTATCTAAACAATTTTTACTAATTTCAAGAAAAGTTAACCTTTCTAATTTATCCAAATTCAAGTTGTAATTATAAATAGCATTAATATTTTTTGATTTCGCATTACTTAATTCACTTTGTCTTACAAGTACATCTTTGAGAGTTGATATTCCAACATCATATCTCAGTCTGGAAAGTCTTACAGACTCTTTGCTAGATTCAATTTCTTTAAGAGTCGTAAGTATTTGCTCTTCATTTAATTTAAGATTCAAATAGGCTTTATTAATATTTGTGGTCAAAACATTTTTTAGATTTTTAAAAGCATATTCTTCAGCTTGTGCATCTGCTATTTTTGATTTATAAGAGTTCATATTCTGGCCTCCATTAAAAATATTCCATGCAAAATTTAGACTTATTGTATTTGTATAGTTAGATCCAGATTCTTTAAAGTCAAGATTAGTAGATAAAGAGTCACCCTTGGAAAATGTACTAGAGAATGTGTTGCTGATGTAAATATTTGGCTTATTTTGAGATAAGAAACTATTTGCTTGGCTATTTTTTATAGATTTTTGAAGAAGAAGATTTTTTAGGGAAAGATTTTTATCTAAACCTTCATTAATATTTTTTTTTAATCTATGATTCCAGAAACCTATTAAATTTTGTTCTTTATTAATTGCGAAATCTTCTTTTATGTTAAGAATCTCTCTCAGGGAAATTTTGTTAATTAAATGTTCAATTTTCTTTTCATTAAGAGATTGCTTATCTCGAGATAATTGAGCTTCTGCTTCAAGAACTTCAAATTTTGTGCCAATTCCAGCATCTAACTTTGCTTGAGCATTATCCAAACTTGTAAGTGACAAATTAAGTGTAAATTTTTTATTTTGTATATCCTGAAATGACTTTTGGTATTTGTGATAACGCATTCTTGCTTCTTGAATTAAATCTTTTTTCTTAATCTCATAATTATTTAATGCAATTTGTAAATTTTCTTGAGCAATTTTAATTTCTGATCCTCTAAGGGGTTTGATTAAATCCCATTTAATATTTAGAGAAGGATTAGCAGTAAATTGAGACGTTCTTAAAGTATCTGAATTGCTAATATAATTTCTACCTGCAACATATTTCGGTAAGCCATTGGCTTGAAAATCTAAGGATGGATATCTTTTAGCAACTTGGCTTGAAAGATTAAAGCTTGCAGAGGAAACTAAATTTTGTAATGATTTTAATTCTTCATTATTTAAAACAATTTTCTCTATCTCTTGATAATTAATGAAAAGCTTATTTGATTTTTCTTCCAAAACTTTATCTATAAAGTATTTATTTTCCTTGGCTATTACTTCTAGAGAGTTAATAAATAAAGCAAGAGGCAAAAATAAGATAGGGTTTATTACTTTTTTAAGCATTTTTTTAAAGTATTTGTTTTATTAGATTTGCCAATCAAAGTATCTATAATATCATTTGAATCATCAAGAACGTGAATTTTGGTATTCAATTTATTTTCCACTTCTTTAATATTTTTATCATCTAAAAATAAATCAGTATTAATTTTAAGCATGATTGATGGTATATAAATAGCCTCGCCTAAATCCTTATTTTGCAGTCCATCAATTAGATCTTCTCCAGTTAGAAGTCCAGTTACGACTTGCTCTTGTCCCCAATAAATGCTTGGTAAACCATATAACTTAATCGTCAACCCATCAATTAAGTTTAATTTTTTAACTGTAGGAAGAAGTGCTTCATAAACTAATTTACCAACTATCCAACTAATTTTTTTTGGCTTTTTTATTTTTTGGGGTAGGTTTTTAGTCTTCTCATTTAATGTTTTTAAAAAGCTTCTAATAGAGCCTACTCCATTAGATTCTTGTGGCATATTTTCGTAGGTGTTGTAACTAGGTAAATTTGCACCAGCGATCAAATACCATTCGTCTGCCAGCCAACAAAAACGAGTACCCAGACTAATTTGTAGTAAGGATTGAATGTTTTCGACTTGTTTAATGGTTTTTTTTGCGTATTTTGAACTTATTGATTTCAATCCATCCGTTTCAGGTCTAAATTTTGTAAGTCCTACAGGAACTACTGCAACTGATAGTACTGTGTGAGAATTTGTTTTGTAGAATTCTGCAAGTTCAAATATTGATTTCTCAAGAATCTCCCCGTCATTTATATCTGGACATACAACAATTTGAGCATGTATTTGGATAGAGTTTTTTTCAAACCAGGAGATTTGATCAAGGATCACTCCTGCTTTTTTATTTTTTAATAATGTTTCTCTAGTAGCAGGATCAGTCGCATGAACGGAAATAAAAAGTGGGGATAGTTTTTGCATCGAAATTCTTTCCCAGTCTTCTTTTTTTAAATTTGTAAGAGTTAAATAAGAGCCATATAGGAAACTTAATCTATAATCATCATCTTTGACGTAAAGGCTTTTCCTTTTACCGCTTGGCTGTTGATCTATAAAACAAAATGGACATCTATTATTGCATTGCTTGATTGAATCAAATAATGCATCTTTAAAATTAATACCTAAATTGACATCTTGATCTTTTTCAATACTTATATTGTGAATTTCATTATTTTTATCTAAAACTGATATGTTTAAAATTTCTTCACTAATGAGAATCTGATAATCAATTAAATCTCTTGGTTTTTTTCCATTAATACTAATTATGGAATCACCCGATTCAAATCCTATTTCTTGAGCAATAGAATTAGCTTCAATACTTTCAATTTCTGCAGGTTTGATTTTATAAGTAATATTGGGAACCAAAAGATCGTTTGAATCTTCTTTGTAATTAATTTCTTGCCACACAATTAAATTCCAAATATTCTTCTTTATTTTTATTCTAAACTCATTTATGACTCAAAGTGTATTAAATACTTTTAAAATACTGATAATAATTGTGAAATTAAGGACCCTTAATTTATTAAGATATGACATTAGCAGTTTTAAAAAACACGATTTAAATTTCTTAAAATAACCTAATCAATTTATTTCGTGAAAGAATTAATTACAAACAATTTAGAAGTGACAGATAAATTTAACTATAAATTGCATAAAATAATTGATTCATATGAAACTACTTTTTTATCAAGACCAATTTCTTTAAGGCTGTGGTCTTCTTTTTTTGTAATTTTGCCTATATTTGTTCAAGCACCTTGGGTGAGATTGGAACCACTGAGTGCGCTTTGTTTTACTTTTGTAATTCTCTTAGGGGCATTTGTTGTCTATAAGAAACAATCAAATAAATGGTTTATCGTTAGTTCATTATTACTTGGTGTCTCTGGAAGTTGGCTTGGTGGATGTTTGTTCTGGGGATGGTTAAGTCCATTTCCTATTCTTCATATTCCTGTTGAAGCTGTAGTTCTTCCGCTAGCTTTAATTGGCCTATTTACTAATTGGAAAATTGGTTCTAGTTTTTATATCTCTTCTCTGTTTGGAACTGCAGTTACAGACATCACAATATTTTTAACTGGAATAATGGATCAATGGAGGGAGGTTATAACTGCAGATTCTGAAAATGCACCATTAATTCTTCAAAAAACCTCGGAAAATCTCATACAAGGAAAATCAATATCCATTATTATTTTTGTTGCACTTTTACTGTGGTTTATTTCAAAAGTAATTTTTGATTCTGCGACAATTAATACTACAAATGGTAAAGCACTCTTGGTTGCCAGTTATGTAATCCAAACGACACTAATTGTTGATGGTATTTTTATTTTTTTAGCAATCCTACAACCAAATTTGAGCGGTTTGGTGTAATGTTGAGGCCTCCATTTTCGCAAGAACCAATACCAATAAATAATTGGGATGTAATTGTAGTAGGTGCTGGAGCTGCAGGACTTATGACCTGTCTTGAATTACCTGCAAATTTAAAAGTACTTCTTTTAAATAGGAACACTAGCAAGGTATCTTCTAGTAGATGGGCTCAAGGTGGAATAGCATCTGTTGTTAGACAAGACGATTCATTCGATCTTCATGCTGATGACACTTTAAAGGCAGGAGATGGATTATGTGATTTACAAGCTGTAGAAATGCTCGTTAAGGAAGCTCCAAGTTGTGTCGATAGGTTGCAGAATTTAGGGATGATTTTTGATCAAAGTTCTGATCAATTAGCTACTACTTTAGAAGCGGCTCATTCTCGAAGAAGAGTCTTGCATGTTAAAGATCGTACTGGAAGAGCATTAGTTGAAGTTCTAGAAGATCATATTGAAAATAAAAAAAATATTCTTCATTGTAGGGGTGTAAGAGTTACTGAACTTCTTATAGAAAATCAAGAATGTAGAGGAGTTCAGGTTCTTGATGGAGCGAATTTATATTGGATTCAGTCGAGAGCTGTTGTTTTAGCTACAGGAGGAGGTGGGCATTTATTTACCAATACAACCAATCCTGCGCAATCATCTGGAGAAGGGATTGCTCTTGCATGGAAAGCAGGTGCTGCTATTGAAGATTTAGAGTTTGTTCAATTTCATCCAACTGCGTTGAAATTTTATGGAGCTCCTTGTTTCCTAATATCTGAGGCACTTAGAGGAGAAGGCGCCATCTTAATTGATAAAAATGGTGAAAGTCCAGTTAAAAATCTTAAAAATCGTGATTTAGCTACTAGAGATCAGGTAAGTAGAGCAATTATGAAGAATATGTATGAAAATAACGTTGATCATGTTGGCCTAGATCTTCGGTATATTGATCCAGAAAAAATTGTAGAAAGATTTCCTACTATCTTAAGTCGATGTCAGGATTATGGTGTTAATCCTTTAAATGAGGTTATTCCTGTAGCTCCTGCAGCTCACTATTGGATGGGGGGTGTTCAAACTGATCTCAATGCATCTTCTACAAGAAAAGGATTATACGCTGTAGGGGAAGTTGCTTCCACAGGTGTGCATGGTGCTAATAGATTGGCAAGTAATTCACTGATGGAATGCCTAGTTTTCGCAAGAAAAATGTCTTCAATTATTTTGAATGATCTTCCCAAATTCGCAAAATTTGATAGATCATTGCAAGAGTTTGATATTGAAGATCCGAAAGAAGATCAAGTTTCTAAAATTGTGGAAAAAATAGATGAATTAAGAAAACTATGTTGGTCTAATCTAGGCGTATCTCGAAATAAGGTCAATATGAGTAAATTTTTACATTATATTCAAGATGATATTTCTCAATTACAAAAAAATGCTTTACTAATTAGTATTGAAAAAATAAAATTTGATCAGAAAATTAAACTTAGTGAGCGTAATAGAAGAGTACTGAATCTTTTACTTGATTTAAAGAATAGACAAATAACAACTATAACCTTATTAAAAGCTTGTCTATTTAGAGAAGAAAGTAGAGGAGGGCATTTTAGAGATGATTTTCCAGACAAACATAAAAATTGGGAATGTCATACTAGACAACAGTTAGATCAAAAAATTCATAAAAGATTTATTAAAAATTAGAATCGCCTTGATAGCCGGTCTGTATCGCTAAATCATTCAAGTCGCGGGTACCACTAAAGATTTCTCCATTTATTTCCCAAGAAGGAAATCCATTAATTCCTTTCGTTTGGCATAGATCATACTGATTATCTTTGCCATCTTTAGCACATTCAACTAGTTTTAATTCTTTCACTGCTTCTTTTCCAAATAGTTGTTTTTGATCGTGACAATGCGGGCACCAATATGCGCTATAGAGAACAATATTATTATCTCTCAAGAATTTTGCAAATTTCACCTTTTGGGGAGAGCTTGAAGTGGTAATTATAGGTGATACATTTTCAGTTGGGCTTGGAACACCAAGAGCATTAGAAGGGTCAATTTTATTTGACCAAATTAGGCCTCCTAGCAGGACACTTATGGCTATCATGAAACCTCTAAAAATCATAGGTTCTCTACTTTCAAACTTTGCTCCAATCATAGAAATTATAAAGATAGAAAACGATAATATTGCTGAAAGTATACAAAAAAAACAATATGCTTGAATCTTCAAAAACATTATATTGATTAACAAAATACTAAATGTGGAGGAGGCACAAGAAATGAGAAAAATTAACCACCACAAAAACTTATTTAGCTTTTCTTTTGGAGAAATTAAATTAAGTGAAAGTATTAATGTGATAACTAATATCGATAAATAAGTTATAAATCCTGCTAATGAAAGAGGGATATTAATTTGATTGTTTTCAAATAAAGTACCCCAAGGACTATTTAAAACTGTTTCACAACCATTTTGTATTCCTGGGCATGAAAGAGAAGGAAATAACCCCCAGTTTTTTAAAGTAATGGAACCTGTGTCAACTAAGCCTATAGTGCTAAGAATTGCGATTATGATTTTTGGCCATTTCAAATCTTTCTGATTTCTACTTTTTAAAGTCTTTAGCGCCATATAACAGTGAAAGTTTGTTATTTACTTAATCTATTCTAATATGATCTTGGCATGAGAGTTGTATACGCAATGCTGTTTAAATTTTTTGATCTTAGATTTTTTAAAATTTGTGAAACAAAATAATCTCAATGTTGAAGATACAAAACTTTCTAAGGTTGCGTTTAGTCATGTTGGTTGTGAAAAAAATCTTGTTGATACTGAACATATGCAAGGCTTATTAGATAAAGAGGGTTATGAAGTTGACAGCAATATAAATGATGCAAATGTTGTTGTTGTAAATACTTGCAGTTTTATTGAAACAGCTAGAGAAGAATCTATTAGAAAAATTCTAGAATATACAAATCAAGGCAAGAAAGTAATAGTTGCAGGCTGTATGGCTCAGCATTTTAAAGATGAACTTCTAAAAGAAATCCCTGAAATAAAAGGTTTGGTTGGAACAGGAGATTATCAAAAGATAGCCAAGGTTTTGAATAGAGTAGAAAAAGGGGAAATCGTTAATGAAGTTTCAAAAATACCGGAATTTATTGCAGATGAGGAAACACCTCGTTTTGTAGATAAAAACAAATTTGTTGCTTATCTTCGTATTGCTGAAGGCTGCAACTATAATTGCGCTTTTTGTATTATTCCTAAGTTGAGAGGTCCTCAAAGAAGTAGAACAATAGAATCTATAGTTTCTGAAGCCAAAAGTCTTGCAAAGCAGGGTATTCAAGAAATCATATTAATTAGTCAAATAACAACTAATTATGGTCAAGATATTTATGGAAAACCATCATTAGCCAAACTTTTGAATAAGCTTTCTAAAGTTCCAATCCCTTGGATAAGGATACATTATGCTTATCCGACGGGTTTAACTGACGAAGTTATTAGAGCTTTCAAAGATTCAAAGAATATAGTGCCTTACTTTGATTTACCACTTCAGCATAGTCATCCAGATGTGTTGAAGAGTATGAATAGACCTTGGCAGGCTTCTTTGAATGAATCAATTTTGGAGAAAATTAGAGAAGAAATTCCATCTGCCGTATTAAGAACTAGTCTCATTGTTGGTTTCCCAGGAGAAAAAAAAGAACATTTTCAACATCTTCTCGCATTTTTGGATAGGCACAAATTTGATCATGTGGGAGTGTTTATTTTTTCTCCTGAGGAAGGCACTGCAGCTTTTGATTTGCCAAATAAAGTATCCACAGAGGTTGCAGAGGCAAGAAAAGATAACGTTATCTCAGTTCAACAAAATATCTCTAAAGATAAAAATCAGTCATATGTTGGTTCAACAATGAAGATTTTGGTAGAAAAAATATCAGATAATAAAGAATTAATAGGTCGGTCTTACAATTTCGCGCCTGAAATTGACGGAAATGTGATTTTATCTATTAATGCTAAGAATGATTTGAAAAATTATATTGGTAAATTTGTTGAAGCAAATATTGCTTTTGCGGATGAATATGATTTGTATGGAGAGACTATTAAAATTTTGTAGTTTTTTTAAATTAATTTAACTGCTCTTAAGAGCCTATCTAATACGAAAGCAGCTCCAAAACCAAAACCAATAAATGCAAAATAGAAAATGATGTTCATTAATTTTTTTATTTTTATTTAATTTAACATCAGATGAAAAGATTAGATTTTTTCGTTTAATTTCTTAATCTTGGATATATGGTAATTTGTTGTATAAACATTCTTCTGCTTTTTGTAGTTCCCGGCCTAAATATAGAGCATGATCGAATCTGGTTATTAAGTCATTTCTTTCTTCAGTAATCAATATTCCAAGTTGTTTCGCACTAATACCTTCAAAAACTTCATTACTAACTCTTTTAT
Source organism: Prochlorococcus marinus CUG1415 (assembly GCF_017696015.1). NCBI lineage: Bacteria > Bacillati > Cyanobacteriota > Cyanophyceae > Synechococcales > Prochlorococcaceae > Prochlorococcus > Prochlorococcus marinus. The sequence continues at coordinate 116,815 of NZ_JAAORL010000001.1, forward strand.
TTTGAGAGTCGCATTTAATTGGTTCATTTGTTTCTGGGTCAAGCGCATAGCCTGCATCATTAATATTATTTAGAAAGTGCTCTAAAATTATTTTATTTTCTTCTAAATCTACTTTTATAATAAAATAACCGTTTGGATCTAAGTCTATATATCGGTTGGATAGATTATTATCAATCTTTATTTTTTCATCGAAACTTTTACTATAATCCATTATTTAGAAGTTCATAAAAAACTATATTACTAATATAATCTTTGGTAAAGCCAAATAAGTTTTTATTTAAAGGGTATAGATTTATTTTCAAAATCAATTTCCATCTCGGTTTGTTTATTAACTGCATTTAGCCAAGGATAAATTATATTTTCCATATTTTTGTCAAACCACTTATGCAAGCTAATGGTGCTTTTCGCAAAAAAACCCCTCCGCCTTTTATGTTTACCACCTGCTCCGGGATCAAACAAATGGATACTATTTTTTATTGCCCATTCAATTGGCTGGTAGTAGCATAATTCAAAATGTAAATTAGATTTTTCTTCTTGACTACCCCAATATCTACCCCATAAGTTGTTTTTATTTTTAACGCACATCGACATCGCAAAAATATCATTTGAATCATTTTTTGATGCGCTAAAAAGTAAAAGATTATTTTTATTATCAACAATTTCTTCGAAAAATGTAGATGTTAGATATTTACTTCCCCAAACTCCCCACCTCGAACAATGCTGTTCATAAAAATTATGCATTTTTTTCAGGATTTCTTGGGTGATATCATCTTCATTAAAAATTTCTACTTTAATATCTTGTTTAGTAATTGATTTTCTCTCTTTTTTTATATTTTTTCTCTGATTAGAGTTAAATCTAGAAAGAAAATCATCAAACGTTTTTTCTCCGTTACTCCTCCATTCACTGCTGGAATTTATCCATTCATGGTATCCCAAAGATTTAAGATGTTTGCCCCAGCTTTCATCAATATATAAGAAATTACAACTTAAAATTTTGTTTGTAATCGCAAAGCTTTCGATATGGTTTATAAGTAAATTTGTAATTTCTTTCTTATCTTTATTTTTTTTATAAAGAAATTGATATCCATTTACAGGACTATAAGGACTCATTCCAATTAATTTAGGGTAATAATTTAAATTCAGCTCTTGAGCCAATCTCGCAAATGATTGGTCAAAAATGAATTCTCCATAGCTATGATTTTTTAAAAAAAGTGGAGCAATTCCTAAGATTTCTTCATTTTTATAAGCAACAAAATATAGAGGCTGCCAACCAGTTTCTCTTGAAACACTTTTTGATATTTCAAGGTTTTTAAGCCAAGTCCATTCATAAAATGGATTATTGATTTCATTTGCTAATTCATTCCATTTCTCCTTGGAGATTTCCTTAATTGACAATTTGACTTCAACTTTATGTATTTTTTGGTTCATTTATTATTGAATCTATTTCAAATTTTTTTGTAATGAACGTGGATTTCATTATTCATTAAATTTTGAATTGATTTTATTTCCCATAGTCTTTTGAGATTAAAAATCTCATTAGTTTGTTCTGGAGGGATCCATGTATATTTACCTCCAATAATTCGTGGAATTATTGTAATTTTTATATCTGTTATTAGATCCTCTTTTATAAATGAATTTATAAGTTTTGCACCTCCCAAAAGAGCTAGATCATTTATTCCTTGTTGTTTGAGTGAAATTAAAGTTTTCCCCCATGAATCTTCGAAAAAGATTTGTTTCTCGAAGTCAATATTTGACGAATTATCAACTTTAATTGAGCTTATTAGCCATCTTCTAATTGGTTGACGAAAGTATTTCCAATTACTGTTAAATTTTTTGCTATTTGAAGCAACTATAGAAATTGGTTGGCTTTTTGATATATTTACTACGTTATTATCATTGATATTTTTAATTAGGTAAGTTGATTGATGAGCTATTAAAGTACCTAAACCAAAAATGGTGGCGTCAACCATTGATAAGTTTTGGTTTAACATTTTTTTATCTTCTTCGCTTCCAAGATGCGATTCTCCACCTCCAGGAAATGCAATTCTCCCATCCAGACTAGATGCTATAACAATTATTACTCTTGGGATACTCAAGTTTGTGTCACTAAACTATTTTCAAATTTCAACTTCAATGAATTGGTTAACTTTTGATCAACATAAATTTCTGCAGCATTATTAGGGCTCTCTTGGAGTCTGATTTTGTGTAATGTTGCACCAAGGTTATCTATTGGTTGTTTAAGAATATCAGAAATATATAAAGCTATATTTTCAGCAGTTGGAACACAATTATGAAAAAATTCGATGTCTTTATTTAGAAAAGTATGATCTAGTTGTTCAACAACCAAATCATTAATGATCTCTTGGAGGGCAGATAAGTCGCAAACCATTCCTGTTCTTTTATCAATATCTCCTTTTACAGTTATATCGACAAGATAATTATGACCATGTCCATTAACTCTCGCACATTTCCCATAGATTTTTTTATTTTCATCAAAGGATATCTCTTCTTTTGCAAGTCTATGAGCGGCTGCAAAATGAGTTTGTACTGTTAAAAATGCTTCCATGTTTTTTCCAAAATAATCTGCCCATAAATTTGGGTTTTCATAAAGCCTTAGACTTGTAAGAGGTAAATCATCCTTTAGACGATTCCAAATTACCTTTACTAATGCTTCAGTTGTGGGAAGTATACCCTCTTGATTATTAACATTAAATTCAGGCCAGACATCATTTAAAAAACGAAAATCTAATTGTCCAGTAACCTTATCTTTAATAGCGTGTTTTACATCAGAGAGATTAAGTACCATTCCATCAGAGTCTAGTTCTCCACCCATTGAAACAATAAGTTCATAATTATGACCATGACCTGGTGCAATACTGCACTTTCCAAAAAGAGATAAATTTTCTTCTGGGCTTTTTTCAGGAAGCCAATAACGGTGACTAGAACTAAAGCAGGCACGTCGAGTTATGACGCATTCACGTCCTTTTCCATGTAATGGTTTGGATTGTGTAGAAGTCATAACTGTCTGCGATAATACTATCTTAAGGTTTTAAATACGCTTTTGTCTTTATGGAACAATCCATTATCGAAAAAACAGTTGATACTATCAAGGGCAGAAGCATATTTTTAATAGGTATGATGGGTTCTGGTAAGTCACAAACTGGTTTGAAGCTGGCTGAATTATTGAAGTATAAATACATTGATTTAGATTCATTAATAGAGAAGTTGGCAAAAAAATCTATCAATCAAATTTTTAATGATGAAGGAGAAGATAATTTCCGTGAATTAGAAGCACAGTGCCTCAAAGAAACTATCAAAATTCCTTCATTAGTAATCTCAACTGGGGGAGGAATAGTTACCAAATCGGAAAACTGGGGAATCTTAAGACAGGGAATAATTGCTTGGATAGATCTCGATAAAGATATAGCCATTGAAAGATTGAAAAATGAAATTGAAAACAGGCCACTGCTTCAGGGAAAGAATCTAAATGATTTATATATGAACATTTTTCAATCTAGAGAAAATTTGTATTCTCAAGCAGATTTAAGAATTCAGGTAAAAATGGAAAATATTGAAGAAGTTGCTATGAAAATAATCAATGCAATTCATAAAGAAATAATTAGTTAATCTGGTTCAATCCTTACTGCAAACCATTTGATAACGTATCCTAACTTTATTTCTAATTCATAAGTGCTTTCCAATAATTCTTCAAAAAATTCCTGATCAGGATCGTTTATATTTTGATATATTGTTTGTGTCTCTGTCTTACTAAGCCAATTCTTTAACCATAAAATTGCTTCTTGCTTTGATACAATTTTTTCTTTTGAATCTGGTTCTAATAATACATAATGATCTGATGCTCTTATTAGTGGATTTGACATAATGAAAATTCTTCTTGGATTAATTCTTTGCTTGACTTTTCAAGGGATTTTTTTAGAATGCTCTTTTGCTCTAGCAGATTCTAACGTACGAGAGTTCTTGGAAAATCGTGTAAATCAATGGCCAGCATTATATTTGCCAACTTTTAAATTACCTGATACTTCTAAAGATTTAATTTATCCTAAATGGTTCGAGGGGAATTGGCTTGTTACCTCTCAAGATATAATTAATGATTCAGAACAGCCAGTTATTTATAAAGTCAATTTCTTTAAGAATGATGCAGATTTAATTGTTGGTAATCGTGCAAAAAATTCTGAATCTATTGGAAAAGAAATATTTGGTGACACCTTAATCAAGGTTGTAAATGATCCTCAATCAATTAATAATCAAATTACTTATTTAAAAGATGATTTTTACATTGATTCAAGGATTACAGGGAGAAAGCAGATTCAAGATGATGATATTTTTTTCGCCGATGAGCTAGTTATTCAAACAGCCCATAAACCAGGGGCTTCTAGGATTAATCAAGTCGAGACTATTAGTAAGTTTCAAAAATGTTCAGAAGAAATATTGGAAGTTAATATGTCAAAGAGGTCATCCATTTGTGGAGTGCAATATGTTGCTTCTTATGGTTCAAAAGTTGGTGATCCTTCTATCCATGCTATTAAAACAAATAAATATAAATTGACTTTTGAATTTATTGAGAGTTAGCACTAAAAAGATATTCTTCTAAATTGTTCCTCCATATGAAAAGATTTTCTAGATAAGGGTTATTTATGTATTCTTGACTTCCCTCTCCCGCAAGAATCGGTCCTGCAGAGTTTGGGAATTTAAGAAGGGATAATTGAGCTGCAATTGAAATATCTGCAATTGATAAACTATCTCCAACTAAATATTTTTTGTTGATTAAGGATTTTGATAATGCTTCTAGTAATTTTTGAAGTTCTAAATTATCTTTGGAAGACAAAACTACCTTAGAGATTTTACTAAGATTTTTAAAAGGTAATTTATCAAAAATACTTTTAACTGAAGAAGGTATTTCATCTGGGAGTAATGCAGTTCTTAGCTGTGGATTTTCTATTGCAGATTTGATTAAAGCTTTTCTGCAAGTTGCAGCCATTGTAGTATCTGCCCAGTTTTCAATTAGTTTGCATTGTGCAAATAATATTGGATCTTCAGGAAAGAGTTGATTGTGATCATTTTTTTTATCTATATATGCGCAAATAGTTGAAGAGTCATTAATAATTTGATCATTACTATCAACTATTATAGGGACTTGTTTTTGACCTGATAATTTGAAGATTTCAAATTGACCTATTCCAGGTGTTACTTCTTCAACTCGATATTCTAGTTTTTTGGCATGAAGAGCCATTCTTGTTTTTAAACAAAACGCACTATGCCTAAATTGATATAATGTAATCATGCTGTTTAATGTTTGTTAAAACTTAGCTAAAAAAGTAATCTATTTGTGGTGCTAATGGGCGAATTTTTCTCTAATGTTGCAAGATATCCCAAGTATTTAATATCCATTATTGTTGGGGGACTTGTTGCACTGCTTGAACCTTTTTTTAAAAATAGATCAAATCCATTGACAATAGTAGGTTTGATATCTTCTGTTATAAGTGCTTTCATAACTGTTTATTTTGTCTTGCAAGCGATGACAAATCCACTAAATTTATAATCATAATGCCAAATAATTACCGTCTTGCAAAAGTTTCCTCTCTTTTGAAGAGAGAAATAACACTTATTTTGCAAAATGATTTGGAAAATGATCTTATTAGAGATCATTTCGTCAATATTTCTAAGATTGATTTATCAGGCGATTTACAACACTGTAAAATTTACATAACTTCAACTGCCAAAGAGACATTAAGGAAAGAGATCGTGGCAAATTTGAATACCGCTAAAAGTTCCATAAGACACAATTTAGGAAAAAGAATAGAGATGAGAAGAGTTCCAGAGATAATTTTTAAAGACGATATTATTCTTGATAAAGGATTATCAGTCTTGAAACTTCTTGATGAATTAAAAAATAAAAATCAAGACAATAATAATTTTGAGGATAAAGATGCCAATAGTTGATCTCCCCCTTGATCAAAGGAATATAATTATCACTCGATCAAAAGAGGGGATATTAGATATAAAAAAAATATTTACAAAAAAGGGCGCCAATATATATGATTTCCCTGCAATAAGTATTGGTGATCCTGATGATTTAAATCCTCTGGACGAAGCATTAAATCAAATAAATGATTTTCATTGGATTATTTTTTCTAGTAGTAATGGGATCAAATTTGTTGATAAAAGACTTAGATATTTTAATAGTTCATTAAAAGTGTGTTCTAAAAAAACAAAAATTGCTGTAGTCGGAGAAAAAACTGCAAAAACTCTTGAAGATTTAGGGATTAAGGCTGATTTCATACCCCCAGAATATGTTGCCGAAAGTTTAATTGATAATTTTCCAATATCTGGATATGGACTGCGAGTATTTTTGCCAAGAGTCCAAACAGGAGGAAGGGATCTAATTGCAGATGAATTTAGAAAGGCTGGTTCGCGTGTATTGGAGGTTGCAGCGTATGAAACTAGATGTCCTGAGTCAATCCCAGAGAAGACAATTAATGTTATTTCTAATCGAAAAGTCGATGCATTTATTTTCTCAAGTGGCAAAACTGTATCAAATTCTGCTTTTTTACTAGAAAAAGAGTTTGGTAAAGAATGGTTAAAATATTTAGACCAAACTAGATTGTTAACTATTGGACCTCAAACAACAAAAATATGCCAAAAGTTTTTTGGCAGAGTTGATAGTCAGGCAGAAAAATATACCTTTGAAGGACTCCTGGATGTAGCAATTAATATTCTTCGTTAGAAGAATCTTGTTTATAATTTTTCTCAACTAATTCTTTAAATCTATCAAGATTAGCCTGTAATTCGTTAGTAACCATTTTGCCTAAAATATTTTCTTCCATAAACCGCGCAATCATTTTAGGTAGCTCATAAGTTATGGTTAAATTTACCGTTGTGATTTGATCACTTTTACTTTCGAAAACTACTGATCCTTCAGTTGGTAAACCTCCTATAGATTTCCATTTAAGTTTGCTTTTGTCGACCCTTTCTGTAATTTGAGCTTTCCATTTAAACCTAAAGCCATTAGCAGCTAAAGTCCATTCTGTTAAATCAGGTAACGTATTAGTCTCTTCATCAACTGTTTTTACAGATTCAATCCAGCTCATCCAAAGTGACATAGAGTCTAAATCGCTCCATGTATTCCAAACATTTTCAAGAGGCGTATTAACAACTGTTATTACGTCATGTTTTAGCCAAGTACCCATAAATTAACTTACTGCAAGATTTTTTGCTAATTCTGCTTTCTTCTCTAAAATTGCAGCAGCAGCTAAATGACCACTCATTGTAGCCCCCTCCATAGAGTCTATGTAATCTTGTTTTGTGTAACTACCAGCCATGAAGAAATTAGATATAGATGTTTTTTGTTCGGGTCTGAAAGGTTCCATACCGGGCGATTCTCTATAGAGTGATTGTGGAATTTGTACTACATTACTCCAAAGCAATTTAAGGTTTTTTGAGGATGGGAATAGACGGCGAACCTCTTTATCTATTTCTTTTGTAATTCTTTCTGTAGATCTTCCCATCCATTTATCGCCCGGAGTTAAAACACATTGGAGGAGTGATCCCATATCTTTTTTTCTATAATCTGCTGGACTTGCTAGTGCTAAATCAGCAAAACAACTGAAAGAAGCATCAGCGGAATAAAGAAGGTTATCTAGTCCAGTTGGGAAGTTTCCCGTATTATCTTTTTGTAATTCGGTAACCCAACCGTCGTATCTTAATTGGATTGTGGCAACAGCAACTGCTCTAAGTTTTTTTAAACCTTCAAATTCTTTAAATTGATACCATTCTTTTGGAATTATTTTTTTTATTCCAGGAACATCACAGGCAGCTAGAAATTTATCTGCAAACACTACCTGAATTCCTTCAGGAGAAGATATTTTTAACTGATTAACTGAATAAGAGGAAGATTCCTTTTCATAAATAATTTCTTCTACCTTATGGTTAAGATGGATTTTTGCCCCTTTGTTTGTGATGTAGTTGACAATAGGTTGAGTTAACCACTTATGTGGAGAACCTTTTAAAAGATTAAGTTTTGAGGCTTCTGTTTTTGAAGCAAACATCATAAAGATAGTTAGCATGCATCTTGCTGAAATATCTTTGCAATTAATAAAGCCCAAAGCATATGCGATAGGATCCCACATTCTTTCTAAACTTTTTTCGCTTCCACCATGGTTTAAAAACCATTCTTTAAAACTAATTCTATCTAGATCTCTAATGATTTTCATTGCACCTTCATAGTCTATCAATCCTCTAACTATTGGGCTTGTACCTAAAGCTAAGGCATTTCTGAACTTATCTACCCAAGTAAGTTGTTCGGTGGTAAAAAAAGCTTTTAGTCCATTAAATGGAGCACCCAATGGGAATCTGAAATCTAAAGATTTCAAATCCCCACCATTATTGATGAATAGATGAGTATGATCTTTCGGGAGTAAATTATCTAAAGCTCCCACTTTTTTCATTAATTTAAACAGATTTGCATAATTGTAAAAAAATACATGTAAACCCATTTCTATGTGGTTGCCCTCCTTATCTTCCCAACTTCCTACTTTACCTCCCCAAAATGACCTGCTCTCGTAAATTTCTACTTCGTGACCTTCATCAACTAAATTGACTGCCGCTGTAAGACCAGCTAATCCAGAACCAACTATTGCAATTTTCACTTTTTCTTAAAATTATAACAAATCAAGTTTGGATATTGTTTGTTCTATGCATCCTATCGATTAAGTTTTTATATTATAAATAGTAGGAAATCTTTGTTTATGGAAAATGTAGAAGTTAAACAGGAAATTAAGAATTCTGATGATGGCAAGGGTATCTTAATTACTAATGATGCTATCGAGCAAATTTCAAATTTATTAAAGGGCCAAAGTGATCAAAAAGCACTCAGGGTAGGAGTAAGATCTGGTGGTTGTAGTGGGATGAGTTATACGATGGATTTTATAGGCAGTAATGAAATAAATCCCGATGATAAAGTTTATGATTATTCATTAAAAGCTGATCAAAGTTTTCAAGTTGTTTGTGATCCTAAAAGTCTCTTATATATTTATGGAATGCAGTTAGATTTTAGTAAGGAATTAATTGGCGGTGGTTTTAATTTTGTAAATCCTAATGCTTCTCAAACTTGCGGTTGTGGAAGCTCCTTTGCAGTTTAATTAATAATGAATAACGAAATTAATCCCATCGAAGAGGATTTTAATGCAGCTCTATCAAGATATAAAGCTGGCCAAGATTTAATTCCAATCGTTCAAGATTTCCAGAAAATTATACAGCAAATACCAAATCATTTTGCTGCCTGGACTTGTCTATCATGGCTTCAATTACTTTTGAAAAATAATGAAGAAGCTTTGGCAGCTGCCAGACAAGCTGTTCGATTAAATCAGCAAGATCCACAAGCAAGAATGAATTTGTCTTTAGCTCTTTTGGCTACTAATAATAAAGGTGTGAGGGATCATATTGAGTTAATTAAAAAAATGTCTATGATGATGCCGGATGTGAAAAGTGAGTTGAAAGAATCTATTGAAGATGGATTAAGTAGATATCCAGATTGGCCTGAGTTAACCAAAGTTAAAAAATGGTTGGAATTTTAAATTGTCTAGAATTTTATTTTTGAGTAATGGGCATGGAGAAGATCTATCTGGGAGTTTAATAGCTAAGCAATTTGTAAAAAGTGGTTATTCTGTTGATGCTTTGCCAATTGTTGGTAAAGGAAACCATTACGAAAAAGAAAAAATTAATATTATTGGAAAAACTAAAGAATTTAGGACTGGGGGAATTGGCTATAATACTTTGAAGGGAAGACTAAATGAGATATTTGGAGGAGAAATATTTTATGTTTTAAAAAGATTATATTTAACTTACAAAATAAGAAAAAAATATGATTATTTTTTTGTAGTTGGAGATATTGTGCCAGTTTTTTTTACATGGGTTTGTAAGAAAAATTTTTTTACATATCTAGTTGCTTATTCCAGTCATTATGAAGGCAAGTTAAAATTACCATGGCCTTCTAAATTTTTCTTGCTCTCAGAAAAGGCAAAAAAAATATATACGAGAGATGCGCTTACGGCTGATGATTTAACTTTGCAATTAAAAAAGAAAGTTTCTTTTTTAGGGAATCCATTTATGGATAAGTTTTTTTCTAGAAACAAAGAATTCAATGAATCTGACTTTAGTATTGGATTATTTCCAGGAAGTAGATTCCCCGAGATTTTAGATAATTTTGTTTTGATTTTAGAGGTATTAGAGAAACTCTCAGATTTAAGATATTTTCAAAAAATTGAGTTTAATTTTGCAATAGTTAATGCTTTATCTTCATCAAAAATAAAGGAGATATTTCAAAATAGAAGATGGTTAAACATAGAAAAAATAAAAGAGAAGTATCTCTTGAAATTCCAATATAAATCTTTAGAAGTGAATATATATTGGAATAATTTTGACAAAATATTATTTAAAAGTAGATGCTGTATCAGCATGGCAGGAACGGCAGCAGAGCAAGCGATTGGATTAGGAAAACCGGTTATTCAGCTTGAAGGTAAAGGTCCGCAATTTACAAAATCTTTTGCAGAAGCGCAAAGACGTTTGCTTGGAAAATATGTTTTTTGTGCCAGTAATTATAAAGATAAGAATGATCAAATAAATCAGACAATAAATTTGATCATAAAAGTAATATATCTAATAAAGCTAAATAAGAAGTTTATGATCTCATGTAATGAAAATGCCAAAAAAAGACTGGGTGAAAACAAAGCTTGTCTTAAGATGGTTGATGATATGAATATTTTTATAAAAAATGACTAAGGATAATAATCAAAATAAGTTAAAACACATAATCGATAATTTCTTATTAATAAATTTATTTACAGTAATTTTTTTTGCAATATTTTTTATTTTTGCAATCATCATGCAATTAAATGGGATATTTATTTTTATTAATTTTATTCAGATAGTTTGGAATCCTCTTATAGTCCCATTAATAACAATTCTTATTATTGGTGCTTTAGTAAACGGTATTAATTCTTGGTGGAGACGTAAATTGCTTTCTCAAGAAGAGGATATTTAAAATCATAATTTTTAAGTTTACTGCTTATTACTTTTTGTCCTTCTAATACAACTTTTGCTCCATCGCCTAACAATATTTTTAAAACCGCTCCAGGCACTGGAAGTAAATTAGGTCTATTCAGACATTTGCCTAAAGTCTGTGAAAAGTCTCTCATTAATACTGGATTTGGTGCAACAGCATTAAATACTCCTGAATACTTTTTATCAACTAATGCTTGAGTAATTAATCCACATAAATCACTTCTATGAATCCAACTCATCCATTGCTTACCATCTCCAATTGGTCCACCTAATCCAACTTTAAATATAGGGAGCATTTTTCCTAATGCTCCTCCATCTGCCTCGAGAACAATTCCAATTCTAAAAATAACTAACCTTGAGAAAAATGGTTTTTCAGCAGCAACTGCTTCCCATTGTTTGCAAAGATTAGCTAAAAAGTCTTCTCCTTCAATGCTATTTTCAGTGAATTCATCCGACAGACTTGTCCCGTAATAACCTATTGCCGATCCATTTATAATTACTTTGGGGTTGATTTTAAAAATTTTAAGAGTTTTCATCAAAAATTTCGTTGTTTTAATGCGACTATTTTCAATCTTCTGTTTTTGTGAATATGTCCATTTTTTTTCTGCTATTGGTTCTCCTATTAAATTAATAATTCCATCTACCTCTTTTAAAATATTTATAAGATTTTCGTTATTCCAGTTTTGTTCTTTTGATAAATTTATTTGAATAAATTTAAATTTATTCAAATCTAAATCAATTTTTAATTTACTAATAGGTTTTCTACTTACAATATATATCTCGTGATTTTCATTCAATAGTGTTGGCACTAATTCTTTCCCAACAAATCCAGTACAGCCAAGTAGTAGAATACGCATATTTTTTAGATGTTCATCAATTAAGGCTATTAAATTTTTTTGAAGTTTGTAATTATTATTCTGTAATCAATTTTTTTTTATATTTATCAAACAAGATTTTGTATAATAGATTTCTAAGAAATCCGTGGACTTTATTATGACAGATTCTATTGAAGAGAAACCTCTCAAGAAAGGAAGCTTAGTTTTTGTCGATAGAGCAAATTATATAAAAAGTATTGAGGCGCTTGCCAGTGATGAGGATTTACCTAATTATGTTTTTGAAGGTCCTGGAGAGATTCTTTCAGTCAAAGACGAATATGCTCAAGTTCGATGGCGCAGACCTGTTCCAGATGTTTGGTTGAAATTAGATCAACTTAAAGAATATATTCAATAGACATTTATATCTAAAAATTTTTATTTTTGTTCTCAATAGCCATCTTTGTTTGAATTCTTTTTGCTTCTTTAATCATTTCTTTACCGTCAAATAAGTAATCATCTACATATCCTTCCGTATATCTATCAAGCTCTGATAGTGCATCTTTGACTTGTGAAAAACAATGATACAGATCTAATCCTAAAGCTGAAATAGATTTTGGTACTAATTTCTTATTATAAATTTTATCGACTTTTTCAATTTTCTTTTTTGAAAAGCTTATGTAACTGCAAAAGCTTTCCATTAATTTGTCATCATAAGGATCAGCAGATAGTTCTTTTATTTCATTATTCAAAGGTTTAATTATTTGGCTAATTAATCTATTAATCGGAGTGTATATCTCTTTAATCCATGTTTCCACTTCTTTGTCTTTGAGCGATGAATTATATTTTTTTGAATTAAATTTATCTTCCCAATTTTCATGTAATGAATCAAATGAGGTACTGGAAGAGAAAATTTTTTTATCATATTTTTCCTTTTTTACAGGGTCATTTAGAGTCTCCCAGGCATTTTGTATTGCAAGAAATCTTTCTTTTTCTCCACCTGCATCAGGATGATGTTGCTTAACTAAAGAACGATATGAAGATTTAATTTCACTCTTGGTTGCATTTCTTTCGAGGCCTAATTCTTCATAAAAATTTTTTTCCATTTTTTAAATGATGCATTAAAGATAACCATCTTTTCTGGCTTGAATCGAAGTATTCGATTCAAACATTGCTGTTGATAAATATCTTTCACCAAAACTTGGAAGAATTACTATTAATCTTTTATTCATTAATTCTTTCCTTTCACCGATTTTTATAGTTGCTGCTAAAGCTGCACCGCTGCTGATCCCAGATAAAAGACCTTCTAATCGAGCTAATAAACGTCCATAATAAAACGCTTCATCATCATCTATTTGAATAATTTCATCTATTAATTTAGTATTAAGAACTTTCGGTACGAAACCTGCTCCTATTCCTTGAATTGAATGAGATCCTGCTATCTCTCCTGAAATGACAGCACTTTTTTTGGGTTCTACCGCATAAATTTTGCAGCTTGGATTAACTTTTTTCAAAAAACGTGCGCAACCAGTAATGGTTCCTCCTGTGCCTACTCCTGTCACTAGTCCATCTAAATTGTTATTAGATTGGGCCCATATTTCTTGCGCCGTTGTTCTTTCATGAATATCGGGATTAGCAAAGTTTTCAAATTGATTAAATTGATAGCTATTGGCAATGCTTGAAGACAACTCATTTGCTAAATCTAAAGCTCCTTTCATCCCGTCTTTACCTGGTGTTAGCTGTAATTCAGCTCCATATGCTCTCAACATTGCCCTTCTTTCAATACTCATCGTATCCGGCATAGTTAATATCAATTTATAGCCTTTCGCTGCAGCAACCATTGCTAATGCGATGCCAGTATTCCCACTTGTTGCTTCAATTAATGTTGTTTTATCCGGTGTTATTAATCCTTCTTCTTCAGCTTTACATAACATTGAATAAGCAATTCGATCTTTAACAGAAGCTGAGGGATTGAAACTTTCAAGCTTGGCTATTATTTCTGGATAACAATTAAAGTACTTTCTGATTCGATTTAATTTAACTAATGGGGTATTACCAACCAGAGAAGTTATATCATTTGCTATTTCCATGAAATGATTATTTAAATTTCAGAATTAAATCTCCTATTTATATCTTAATTGTATTTAAAGATCTTTTATATAATTTTCTCAAAAGAATTTAATTTAAAATAACTTTCAGCGGAAGAATATTTATTATTATAAAGGAAGGTTTTGATCATTATTATGTATTCGCTGGAACTAAGTCTCAGATATTCACCTTTTCCTCTTTCAATTCAAAAGAAAGAATTCGAGGATGTTAAAAGAATTTATGATGAAATAAAAAGTTCTATGAATGAAGCTGGAGAAACTTCAAAATTGATTGAATTAAGGTGTGACAAAGTACAAGATAAATTAATTGCTGTTAGAGCTCAAGAAATTATTTCTGTGCAGATATATGAAAAATCATCAGTAGCAGGAGGAGCTAAAAGACCAGGATTTTCTCTCAACATAGACTAATACAATTAATGAGAGATTCTTTTCAACAAGAAATTCCTTATATACATTTCAAAGATGTCTCTTTTTCATATCCTGAAAAAAAGGAAAATTTAATTTGTAAATGTAATTTCTCAATAAAAAAAACTGGATTTTGGATGGTCGTCGGTAAAAATGGAAGTGGAAAAAGTACTCTTTTAAAATTAATAAGTGGAATAATTAAACCCAACAATGGAATCGTTAATTGTCAAGCAAATATTGGGATGGTATTTCAAAACCCTGATCATCAAATATTGATGCCAAATTGCAGGAGCGAACTTCTGCTTAATGTTAATGAAAATATCAGTGACTATGAAATTACAAAAAAAATTGATTATGTGCTTGATCAGGTGGGATTGAATGGTTTTGAAAAAAGGCCAGTTCATACTTTAAGCGGTGGGCAAAAACAACGCTTAACTATTGCATGCGCTCTTATTAGTAATAAAAACTTTATTCTTTTAGATGAGCCGACAGCTTTACTTGATCAAACTAGCCAATTAAAAGTTTTAAAAACTATTAAAAATCTTACAAGTGACCATGAAAAACCTTTAACAGCTTTATGGATTACTCACCGTTATGAAGAATTAACTTATGCTGATGAAGTAGCTGAGTTGAAAAATGGTTTTTTATCTGGCTGGCAAGAACCATCAAAATTTAAATATAATTAATCTTTTTACTTGTCATAAGGCACTTTAAAGAGCTAAATTCATCTTATATTCCTCGGTAGCTCAGCGGTAGAGCGATCGACTGTTAATCGATTGGTCGCAGGTTCGAATCCCGCCCGGGGAGTTTCTTTCGGTTGATTCTCATCTATGATAGACATTATGTGACTTCACATGATGTCTTTTTTAGTACTGACCTTACTTTTGCAGATAAAGGGTAAAACATACGTTTTCAGGTTACATCATATTCTTCTTATTTTTGTTTATGGTCGGTAAATGACTTTCTTATGGTAGGCAGATCCAAACCTCTAATTTGCTTCCATATGGCGTATATATATCCCATATAGATTTCTTGCATATAATTCTTTGCACTATTTTCTAATATATTCTTTGAAAATTTATTATTGAACTTACCACTTTCTAGTAATTCTTTTTTCCAATCTATTTCTTCTTTCATTGCGGTTGCTCCTCCTGTATTTTTTTTCAACGTGCAGAAGACCTAAACGCCAATTTTGCGAACCGATATTGAAAAACACAAAGACCGCACTAAACCAGTTTCGGCAACACTTGAACCATTCTTTAAGGAGGAACTCTAATTACTTTCCTATTTGAGAACCCACACCTTTGTTATTGAGTTCCTTTTGATATGCCTCTTTGCTTGAGAGTAAGATCTCGTTAATCGAGAATTTATTAAATAATGACTTTCCTATTTGAGAACCCACACCTTTGTTATTGAGTTCCTTTTGATATGCCTCTTTGCTTGAGAGTAAGATCTCGTTAATCGAGAATTTATTAAATAATGACTTTCCTATTTGAGAACCCACACCTTTGTTATTGAGTTCCTTTTGATATGCCTCTTTGCTTGAGAGTAAGATCTCGTTAATCGAGAATTTATTTAACAATGACATTCTTATTTGTGAAAATTGCTTTGTAGATGATCACTTAAGTTCTCAATTCTTTTATAACGCATAGCAATTTGCACTTCAACTGTGTGAGATCTTTTTTGAAACACTACATATCGAACTTTTGCAATTATCTTCATTTAGTTCTCTTCCAAAACTCTTTTAATGATGATTGCATTTGTCATGTATTTTCTTTTGGATCAAACTTTTCATATCCTTTAATCTGGGTCTTTCATATTCAATTTTCATGGTCGGTATTATGGTCGGGAAATATGTCTTTTTTCGGTTTTTCTTATATCGGGTTCAGTCAGACACTATCAGGAAGTATCAACCCCGATTCCGCCCGAGGAGTTCATTTTAAGGTTCATACCAACTAACTAGATCCCACAAGGGGTCTTTTTTTTATGAAACAAGTGTGAAATATAAATTTTGCAAAAATCCCTGTCTTTTCTTCATCTGAAATATCTTTTTTACTGGAAGTTCTAGTTCAAAAAAAAATCCTAACTGGTATCTAAGAATCAACCTTATTCTCTCCCGGGGAATTTTAAAGTCTCGAAAAGTCATGCAAAGTCTCCTTCTGAGTGACTTTTTTCCCCTATGACTACCTTCTTAATGAAAAATGTCTAGACGAATTTAGACACTTTAGTGCAATTCTATTTGTCCAGTATTCGTCTTTTGGTAGTAATATTCGTCCATATTTTTATCTCTTATACATAAAAAAAAGACCCCTATTTTTGAGGTCTTTTTCTGGGATTACCAAATTCAGTGTTTCCTTGTTTCCACTGTTTCAGTAAAACCACTCCTTCACACATAAATAAATTATTCCATAAATTTCTTTTTCGTGGAAGGGACAAAGGGAATGTTACTAAACTGTCACATGTGCCAGTTTAGCTTTAAAGGATTTATGCCAATAAAAAAACACCCTAATTTAGAGAGAAGAGTGTTTACTTATCAGAAATTATTGTGTGAGGAGTTTTCTGATGTATATAACTTACTTGACAAAGGGATCCAATATCTACAGTATTAATTACTATTTCTTCTCCCAAAAAAGATAAAGATTTTAAAAGTGGTTTTTTAGTCACAATAAATTAAACAATTCTGATTAGTAGGATTCGTTCTACATTGCTTCTCCCAAAAATTTTGGAATTCCTTAGGAAATTGCTCTAATTCTTGTGGAGTCTCATTCAAGTTTAAACCTGCATAATTAAATGCAGTTAGGTATAGTGGAAGGAAATTGAATTGATTGAATAGTTTTATAAGATCTCCTAGATATAGCCATATATTGTCCTGTTTTATACTTGAAATTCATAGGGTATTAATACTCGAGTATAGTTGCTTTGTATTTTTTCAAGACTATATGTTCTCATTTGACTGGAGTAGCAATAATTAAGAAGTTTAAGTTACTTCTTTAGTTTTGTTGCCATTCAGACTTATAAGTCTTGTAGTGGGTAAACAAATGCCCTTTTTTTTTGATAGGTAACTCCAAGTATTTAAAATTATCAAATTTGATGAAAATTTGAATTAAAATAAATTTCAAATAAATTTTAAGTATATTATCAGGAAATCTTCAAGAAAGCTAATTTATTATATTATTTAGAACAGTACTTAGGACATTATAATTATTCCTTATAAAGCTATATATAGATAAATATTATAAACTATAAATTATATGTTTTAAGAACAGTATTTAGAACAATAATTATCAAATTCTCTATACAACTAAAGCAATAAGTGATTTAGTTGGTTTTATGTTCATATAGTCAAACTATATTTTCTTTTTGTGTGATCTAAATTATTCCTTTAAGTAACTTCTAGTCATCCCACATATCCTTTTTCTCTTGATCTAAATTATTCCTTTCCAGTAATTCCAATCTTTGTTTCTGAGGATCTATTTCTGCCTCAAGAACATTTTTATCGTCATTATATTTTGTTCGCATTTCTAAGATAATTATTTCAAATTGCTCGCCAAAGAAATTTGACATTTCTCTCCATGCTTCCATTTCTTCTTCTTTGTCAATAGTGTCATTTATCTGATGAGAAATAATTTCTCGTACATATTGTTTTAGTTCTAGATCACTCATCGATTCAACTTTTTTTTGAACATAAAATTCTTTAAGATTTTCTAGTTGTTTTTTTGATAAATCAGAATAGATCAATGAATTCTTTTTCATAAATTAATTAGATTTTTTTTAATATAGACAAAATTCTTAGCTTAATCACTGAGAAAAAATCCAAAGCTAAAAAATCAGTTTAAGTTTCCTTAGAAATTGAGAATCACCATTGTATTCCATTGTTAAAAACCTTACTATGACACTTTAGAATTGGCTATTCTTTTAAATTCAATCACTATTTATTGCAAATATTCCGCTGATTATTAAGGAATAGTTAATTAAATCGAAAGAAATTGTAAAGTTTAAAATTTTTTAAATTTAGTAATTTCTCTCTAATGCACTGATATTATTGAATTAATTGATAAACCTAATTGATAAAATTGTTTACATTAATTCAGCAATCTTTCTAAATTCTTGAGAGAATCGTACTACAAAATTTAATTTTAATTTAATAGTATATAAAAATATGAAAATTTCAATCCTTTTAATTGAAGATGATCGTGATATGCGTGATTTGGTATCTAGGCATTTAGAACATTCTGGTTTCGATGTACAAAAAGCTGAAGATGGCATTAAAGGGCAAGCATTAGCTCTCCAATACTCACCAGATTTAATACTCTTAGATTTAATGTTGCCAAATGTTGATGGATTAACTTTATGCCAACGACTTAGAAGAGACGAAAGAACATCAAATATTCCAATTTTGATGATAACAGCATTGGGTGGCCTTAAAGATAAAGTTACTGGTTTTAATGCTGGAGCAGATGACTACATTACTAAACCATTTGATTTAGAGGAATTACATGTACGCATAAAAGCATTATTAAGGAGAACCAACAGAGCACAGTTAAATTCTAGTAACCAGCAAGAAATTTTAAATTATGGCCCTCTCACTCTTGTTCCGGAAAGATTTGAAGCCATCTGGTTTGGATCTCCTGTTAGATTAACGCATCTTGAATTTGAATTAATCCATTGTCTTTTACAGAGGCATGGCCAAACTGTATCACCAGCATTGATTCTTAAAGAAGTATGGGGATATGAACCTGACGATGATATTGAGACAATAAGAGTTCATATTAGACACTTACGTACTAAGCTAGAACCAGATCCACGTAAGCCTACATATATAAAAACTGTATATGGAGCTGGATATTGTCTTGAGTTACCTATTGGTGCTCAAATTGAAACTGCCAAGCAAGATTTTTTTCAAGCAAGAAATCCTGATTTAATTAATTATGCAATAGATTAAATTTTATATATCTTCCATTGCAATTTTGAGAAAAGTAATTTCCCATGCCAACCTTGGTTGAATATTTTTTCTTAAGAGAAATTTTAAATTTTCAAGTTTTTTTACCAGATCAATATTTTTTGTTTTTCTCCACCAAATAATTTCAATGAAATTAACCAAACAAATCTGTTGATAAATCTCTAATTGTTCAGATATTGATTGAGATACTTCTAAAATTTCTAGACTATCTTTTATAGGAGAATCTAATTTACTTGTAATTTCATCTGATAATTCATTCCAAATTTCAATATTCTCAAATAATTGACCTGGCGATCCATTTGCAAAGTTTATTAAGTCTTGAATTTTTAATGTACTATTAATATTAAATTTGGAAGGATTTAAATAATCTTTTAAAATAGAATTTATTTCTTTACCAGAAAAAGATCGAAATCTGACTATTTGACATCTTGAAATTATTGTATCTAAAAGAAGATTTAATTTTGATGTTAATAAAATAAAAATACCATTATTCGGTTCTTCTAGGGTTTTTAATAGACAATTTGAGGCTGCTTCGTTTAAAAGGTGTGCATCAATAATTAAAACAATTTTTTTGTCCGAGTTTATTGATTTTTGACCTAGAAAAGTTTTGATATTACGTATTTGAGCAATCTTAATAATCTCAGATCCACTTTTGGTTGTTTTTTTAAGATCAGAATTTTTTGATCTTTTATTCTCCAAAAG
This sequence comes from Prochlorococcus marinus CUG1415, assembly GCF_017696015.1. Taxonomy (NCBI): domain Bacteria; kingdom Bacillati; phylum Cyanobacteriota; class Cyanophyceae; order Synechococcales; family Prochlorococcaceae; genus Prochlorococcus; species Prochlorococcus marinus. Next base: position 136,881 of record NZ_JAAORL010000001.1, read on the forward strand.
AGAATTAGGTTCGATAATTAGGAAATCAGGATGATTATTATTCATAATTTTATCTTCAATATTTTCGCTCGGGGAAGATTGTTTGAAAATCTCTTTTATAAATTGAAAAGCCGTTCGTTTTTTTCCTACTCCTTCTGAACCATAAAATATATAACCGTTAACAAATAATTTGTTTTTAATTATGTTTTTAAGATAAGTATTGACTTTGTCATCAAATAAAAAATTACTTTTTTTAACCTCAATCATTTTTTACTAGAAAAATTTTTTAATAACGTATCTTTAATTTGATTAGAAATAGTTTTAATATTTTGTGAGGCAGATATTACTTTCCAGTTTTTTTCTTTGGCAATTAGTTTGAAGCCTTCATTTACTTTTTCTAAAAATTTAATACCTTCTGATTCTATTCTATCTGGAATGTCATTCTTTCTTCGCAAGATACTTTCTTCTGGAGAAATTTCTAAGAAGAAGGTTAGGTCAGGATATTCTCCTTGACAAACAATAGATTCAATATTTTTAATTATTTCTAAATTTATGTTTCTTCCATAACCTTGATAAGCCAAGGTGGAATCGGAAAATCTATCACTAATTACCCAATCATTGTTTTTTAAAGCAGGTGAAATAATTTTTGAGACGTGCTCAGCTCTATCAGCTGAATAAAGCAATAATTCCGCAAGAGATGTAGGCTTGTTATTTTTATGATTATCAAGAATCATTTCTCTTAGCTTTTTTCCTAAAAGACTGCCTCCAGGCTCTCTTGTTGTGATTAATTTAGAATCTGTCTTTAATAGACCACTATTTGGAAGCCACTTAGATAGTTCTTCTATTTGAGTCGTCTTGCCACATCCATCAATGCCTTCAAAAACAATAAATTTTCCTTTCATTTAATCCAAAGATAAAGCATTAACAACAACTGTAATAGAGCTAGTAGCCATTAATAATGCTGCTATTGAGGGAGTAAGAAGAATACCGTATTTGGGGAATAAAATACCGGCGGCTATAGGTATAGCTAGTAGGTTGTAACCAAAAGCCCATATTAAATTCTGCTTTATTTTGCTTATGGTTTTTTTTGCAAGATTTAAGGCGTAGGGTAATCCAAGTAGTTGATCTCCCATCAATACTACATCTGCATTTGCTTTCGCTATTTGAGTCCCTGACCCCACTGCAATTCCTAAGTCTGAGGATGCTAAGGCTGGGACATCATTAATTCCATCACCTATCATCGCTACCTTATTATTGATTTTTAAATTTTCTATAATATTAAGTTTCATTTGAGGAAGAAGATCCCATTTTACTTCCGTTTCGCTACAACCAATTTTTTTTGCTAAAGCTAAAACTGTTTGTTTTCTATCTCCACTTAAAATATTAATTTTAAATTTGTTTTCTCTTAAATTTTGAACTGTTTTAATTGAATCATCCCTGAGTAAATCTCCTAACAAAATAAAGCCAAATAACTTATCTTTTATACTCACTCCAATAATTGTATTAGTTTGTTTCTCTTGATTTTCAATTACTTTTTTTGCATTACTATCAATAATTATTCCTTTGCTTAGTAGCCATTCAATATTTCCAATGTTGATAACTCCATCAATTGAATCAAGTTCTCCAGAAATACCTCTACCTGATTCGGTGAAAATTTTTTTTATTGGAAATAAACTTAAATTTTGTTTTTGGGCCTCTTGAATTAAGGCATTTGCAATTGGATGTCTGCTTTCCTTTTCTAAACTGGCAGCTATTCTTAATAAAAATGAATGATCATTATTATTTTTATAATCAACAATGAAAGGCTTCCCTTTTGTTAAGGTACCTGTCTTATCAAAAATAATATGATTAATTTTTGCAGCCATCTCTATTTTATCGCCTCCTTTAAATAAAACACCCTTTTTTGCAGCTTTACCTGATGCGACGGTTATTACTGTTGGTGTAGCTAAACCTAGTGCACAAGGACAAGCTATTACTAAAACAGCAATTGACAATTGAATTGCTAAATTTAGGAAATTGTCAGCATTACTACCAAGCGAACTATGCAGTGTATGGCTGGAGTTTGTTATGAATTGATGATGATTATGACTTAATAAATCAGGCCAAATTTGCTTTGCTCCCTTCCACCAAAAAAAGAAACTCAAAGTTGCAAATAAGAGGACAAAGTAAGTAAATTTGCCTGCAACTTTATCAGCAATTCTTTGCATTGAGGGTTTATTAGCGTTTACAGACTCAATAAGACTGACTAGTTTTGCAAGAGAAGAATCTCCGCCGACTTTTTTTACTTTAAGTCTAAGAGTTGAATTTAGATTTAGAGATCCACAGGATAAATTTTCCCCTACCTTGACTTCTATAGGTTTGGATTCTCCAGTAATATGTGAGACATCAATATATGAATGACCTTGAGTAACAATGCAGTCAGCTGGTACTCTGTCACCTGCTAAAACTTGAATTTCTTGATCAGGTTTTAAAGCGTTTACTCTTATTGATTTTATTTTATTATTTTCTGTGTAGATATTTGCCATTTCAGGTTGAAGATCTAATAATTCTCCAATGGATGAACTAGTTTGATATCTAGCTCTTTCTTCCAAGAAACGCCCTATAAGAATAAATCCTAGTAGCATAACTGGCTCATTAAAAAAACAAGGGAAACCAGTAGCTGGGAATATCAACGATAGAAGACTTGTTACATATGCACTAGTTACTCCTAGAGCTACTAAAGAATCCATATCTGGACGGTTCTTTATAAATGCTTTAAATCCATTAATAATTATTACTCTTCCAGGAAATAGTAAAGCTAATGTTGCTAAGGAGGCGTGAAAAAAAATATTCCCTAATATTGGCAAATTTATATATCTCCCTTCCGCAAGATGTCCTAAACCTGAAAATATTAATAGTAATAGTGCAAAAGTTAATTTCTGCCATTGATTATTCCATTTCTTTTTTTTTTCTAATTCTGCTTTATTTATTTTTTTTGAGAAATCATTTATATAAATCTTTGATGGAAAACCATTTTCTTTTAGGTTTTCAAGAACTGTTTCTATTTCTATATGTTTCTGGCTAATTTCAAAATATGCACTTTCAGTGAGTAAGTTAACAGAAACATTTTCAATGCCATCAGAATTATTCAATATTTTTTCAACAGTACTTACACAACCTCCACATTTCATTCCTGTAATGCTTAATTGAATGCTATCCATATTTTTACAATAGAAGCAAATTAATGCTTGTCTTAATTTTTAACTATAATAATAAATGTTATAGACTTTTTAAATAGTTATTTTTTAAATTACTATATTAATTTTATTAGATCTAAGAAGTGCCTAGTAATCAAAACAGAGACAACTTTATTGATAAAGCTTTTACTGTAATTGCTGAATCTATAGTTAAAATTATGCCGATTGCAGAGAAGGAAAAAAAAGCTTACATTTATTATAGAGATGGTCTAGCTGCTCAAAATAATGGGGATTATTCGGAAGCATTAGAGTATTATAAAGAGAGTTTATTGCTTGAAGAAAATAAAATAGATAGAGGTGAAACTCTAAAAAATATGGCAATAATATATATGAGTAACGGTGAAGAGGATTTGTCTATTGAAACGTATCAAAAAGCATTAGTTGAAAATCCTAAACAACCATCATGTCTTAAGAATATAGGTTTAATTTATGAGAAAAGGGGAAGGTATGCGGAACAAAATGGTGATTTAGACCAGAGAGATATTTGGTTTGATAAAGCTGCTGAAGTATGGTCTAAAGCAGTAAGATTATATCCTGGTGGCTATCTTGATATTGAGAATTGGCTGAAAAACTCAGGAAGAAGTTCTATTGATACCTATCTCTAATAAATATTTACTTTAATAAGGCATACTCAACTGCTTCTTTAATATTAGAAATTTCTTTGATATTGATTAAATTTTTAAAATTATTTCGATCCTCCTCTAATATTGGTACCACGATATTTTTGATCCCTAGTCTTGCAGCCTCTTCTATCTTTGTTCGAAGGTTATTCGATTTTCTCACTTGACCGCTCAAACCCAATTCTCCAATAAATGAGCTACTCGCTAAAGGAGGGATATTTTTTAAACTTGATATAATTGATATTGCTACACCTAAGTCAGATGAAGGATCATTTATCTCAAAACCACCTCCAGTAGCTACATAACAATCAAATTCAGATAATTTAATACCCACGTGTTTTTCAATAACAGCTAGAATTTGATGTAATCTGTTGATGCTAATTCCAGTTGTGGTTCGTCTTGGGTTACTATAAAAAGTTTTATTTACCAGAGCTTGAATATCTACTGCGAATGGCCTAGTACCTTCATTAGTAATCGTAGTTGTTACTCCTGAAATATTTTCTTTATTTGTAAAGATTGAACTTGGATTGTTTATCTCTCTTAGTCCTTCTTCAAGCATTTCAAAAATTCCGATTTCAAAGGTCGATCCAAATCGATTTTTTATACCTCTTAGTAATCTATGTGAGGAAATATTATCTCCTTCAAAGTTTATTACTACATCAACTAAATGCTCTAGAGTTTTTGGACCAGCTAAAGCCCCATCTTTAGTAACATGACCAATTACTAGAAGTGCAATATTATTGTTTTTAGCCAGATTTTGTAATTCAGATGAACAAGCTCTAACTTGAGAAACTGATCCTGGCGAACTTTCCATCTCATGATTATGGATAGCTTGGATACTATCAATAATTGCAAAACTTGGATTTACACTTTTGATCTCTTCAATAATTAGGGATAAATTAGTTTCTGCAAAAATTTTCAAATCAATACTATTTTGATTTAATCTTTCCCATCTGATTTTTACTTGTTCTAAAGATTCTTCTGCAGTAACGTATAAAACTTTCTTATTGAGAGATATTTGTCCTGCTGATTGAAGAACGATTGTGCTTTTACCTATACCTGGCTCTCCTCCTAGTAGAACAACAGATCCAGGGACTATCCCACCTCCAAGAACTCTATCAAATTCCTTGAATCCAGTGGTAAATCTTGAAATTTTTTGAGATGAAATTTCATTAAATGGTATAGCTTTCTTACTATTTTTTATTGTTTTATATGTAGAACTCTTGCTTTTAATTTCTTCAACAATGGAATTCCATGAGTTGCAATTAAGGCATTTCCCAAAGTATTGAGAAGTTTCAGTTCCACAATTTTGACAAATAAAAGTTGACAATTTGCTAGACATTTAGTTTCTGAATAAATTAATGGAACTAGAATGTTTGGGATATTGCCCCTCTACAAGTTAGATTAGGTTAATAATAAATTCTCTTACTGATTAGCTAATAGAAACAAATGGCGTTATCTAGTCAAACTAAAGAAACAATACTTGTCGCAGATGATGAGGCAAGTATTAGAAGAATTCTGGAGACGCGTCTCTCCATGATTGGTTACAAAGTTGTAACTGCATGTGATGGTAAAGAAGCAATAAAGTTATTTAAAGATTATGAGCCTGATTTAGTAGTACTTGATGTAATGATGCCAAAGTTAGATGGTTATGGTGTTTGTCAAGAATTAAGAAAAGATTCTGATGTTCCAATTGTTATGTTAACTGCATTAGGAGATGTTGCAGATAGGATAACAGGTTTAGAATTAGGGGCTGATGATTATGTAGTAAAACCATTCAGTCCTAAGGAATTAGAAGCTAGAATTAGGTGCGTTTTACGAAGAATTGATAAAGACCAAATTCCTGGGATGCCTAATTCAGGATTAATTTTGGTTACTGATATAAAAATTGATACAAATCGAAGACAAGTTTTTAAAAGCGATGAGAGAATCAGATTAACTGGTATGGAATTTAGTCTTTTAGAGCTTTTGGTAAGTAGGTCAGGAGAGCCATTTAGTAGAGGAGAGATTTTAAAAGAGGTTTGGGGATATACACCCGAGAGACATGTAGATACAAGAGTCGTCGATGTACACATATCAAGATTAAGATCTAAACTTGAGGCTGATCCAGCAAATCCTGAATTGATATTAACCGCAAGAGGTACAGGATATCTTTTTCAGCGAATTGTAGATATTGCTCCTTTTGATGGTAAATAAATGGGGAAAGAAACTGTACAGAAAATTAATAAGTCCAGAGCTATCAGAAGATTAGTTATTTGGTATAAAAGAAACTCGGCTGTAACTTCAATAGTAGATACTGCAGCTAGTTCTGCAGTAACGGCGAGTAATGTTGCTGGTAACGTAGTTTCTAGTGCTGGATCTGTAGTAAGCACAGCTAGTAATGTTGCAGGTAATGTTGCAGGTAATGTAGTTTCAAGCGCTGAGTCTGTTGTGAATACTGCAAGTACCGTAGTTTCAAATGCTAGTTCATTGGCTAGGAATACATTACAGCCATTGGTTTTTGACCCATTAAAAAGATTACAAAATAGCGATAATATTTTAGATAAAGGGTATGACACGCAATCTAAGAGAATTTGGATCGCTGTTGATGGTATGGGTGGAGATTATGCTCCTGGCCCAATTCTCGAGGGTTGCCTTGACGCTATAAGTAGATTTCCGATAAATATCAAGTTTGTTGGCAAAATTGACAAAGTTAAAAATGCAGCAGATAAAATTGGTTTATTACAATCGCTTGAAAAAGAAATAGAAAATAATCGTCTTGAATTAATTGATAGTGGAGAGCCTATAGGGATGAATGAAGAAGCTACTGCAGTGAGAAAAAAGAAAAACGCAAGTATAAATGTTGCTATGGATTTAGTAAAAAATAATAAAGCCCAAGCTGTTTATTCAGCTGGTAATTCGGGAGCGATGATGGCTTCTGCTATATTTAGAATTGGTAGATTGAAAGGGATTGAGAGACCAGCTATAGGCGCATTATTTCCAACAAGGGATCAAACTCGCCCTGTATTAGTTTTAGATGTTGGTGCAAATACTGATTGTAAACCCTCTTATCTACATCAGTTTGCTCTTCTCGGGAATATTTATGCAAAAGATGTTTTACAAGTTAAAAAACCAAGAATTGGTCTTTTAAATATTGGAGAAGAAGAATGCAAAGGTAATGATTTATCCCTAAAAACATTTCAATTACTATCTACTGAAAAAAGTTTAGATTTTGGAGGAAATTGTGAGGGTCGAGATGTATTGTCAGGTAGTTTCGATGTAGTCGTATGTGATGGTTTTACCGGCAATATATTATTAAAATTTCTTGAGTCTGTGGGAGGTGTTTTATTAGATATTTTGAGATCTGAACTGCCAAGAGGGAGAAGGGGTAAAGTTGGTTCAGCTTTTTTAAAAAGTAATTTAATCAGAATTAAAAAAAGGTTAGATCATGCCGAACATGGAGGAGCCTTATTACTTGGGGTAAATGGTATTTGCGTGATCGGTCATGGTAGCAGTAAGTCCTTATCAGTTGTTAGCGCTCTTCGCTTGGCTCACTCGGCAGTGAATCATGACGTAATGGCAAATTTAAATCAACTTCAAAAGCTTCAAGTTTTAAATTCATAAAACATATTGCGTCAAATTTATGTTTGACTTATATAAGTAACTAAAAAAACTCTTTTGAAAGGAATAAAAGTTAACCAGATTGGAGTCTCATTTAAAGGAATTGGCAGTTATGTACCTGATCAAGTACTAACCAATCAAAAAATTAGTCAAAAGGTAGATACAAGTGATGAATGGATAAAATCTAGAACTGGCATTTCTGAGAGAAGAATTTCTAGATTAGAAGATAATGTCACTGAGATGGGTTATGAGGCAGCACTAAATGCAATTGAAATGGCTAATTGGGATATTAAAACGATTGATTTGATTGTTTTAGCTACGTCTACTCCTCATGATTTATTTGGTTCAGCGCCTTCTATTCAAGCTAAATTGGGGGCCTATAATGCTGTAGCTTTTGATTTAACTGCAGCATGTAGTGGTTTTTTATTCGCTTTAATAACAGCCACCCAATTCTTAAAAGGGGGGAGCTTTAAAAGGGCTATTGTTATAGGGGCAGATCAATTATCAAGCTTTGTTGATTGGAATGATAGAAGAAGTTGTATTCTCTTTGGAGATGGGGCGGGAGCATTAGCAGTTGAAGCCACAAATGAATTTGATAATTTCATTGGTTTTGATATGAGAACTGATGGAGAAAGGGGTTCTTTTCTTAATCTTCCATCAACAAATAATAAGGATTCAATAATTGATAACATTGATTTTTTAAGTGGAGGTTTTTCTCCAATTCAGATGAATGGACAGGAAGTGTATAAATTTGCAGTTAGAGAAGTTCCTATAATTCTGGAAAAGTTGTTTAGAAACACAAATTATAGTTCTGATAAAGTTGATTGGCTTGTATTGCATCAAGCTAATCAAAGAATATTAGATTCCGTAGGGGATAGGTTAAAAATTCCTAGAGAAAAAATTCTTAGTAATTTAGAAAAATATGGAAATACTTCAGCAGCAACAATTCCACTCATGATGGATGAGGCTATTAGAAATAATAGAATTAAACAAAATGATATTATTGCTTCAAGTGGTTTTGGGGCTGGGCTAAGTTGGGGTGCAGCCCTCATTAGATGGGGTTAACAACAACAATAGGAACATTATGACAGTTGCATGGGTATTTCCTGGACAGGGTTCGCAAAAAATTGGAATGGCCAAACAAATTGAAAATTTGCCAAACACAATGGAGAGGTTTAGTTATGCCTCTGAGATATTTAAGAGGAATTTATTTGATATTTGTACATTAAATTCTGAACCCACAAATCCTCTTAGTGATTTGAATAACACAATAAATACACAAATTTGTCTTTTTTTAGTTGAATCGATTTTATTAGATGCCTTAAAGGATAACGGGTTCAAACCAACTTATGTTGCTGGGCATAGTCTAGGAGAAATTACGGCACTATATTGTGCGGATGTATTTTCATTCGAAGATTGTGTATCACTAATAAAAGTAAGATCTCAATTAATGGTAAATGCTGGGAAAGGATCTATGGCAGCAGTAATTGGTTTTGATAGAAATCAACTTGATTTATTAGTAAAAAAAATTGATGAAATTGTCATTGCTAATGATAATAGCTCCTCCCAAGTTGTCTTATCAGGATCTAATGAAGCATTAGATAATTTATCGAGAGAAATTTCTTGTAAAAGATTCTTGAAATTAAATGTTTCAGGTGCATTTCATTCGCCATTTATGCATGAACCTTCAGCAAAATTTGCTGAGTATTTAAAACAGATTAAATTTAAAAATCCTTCTTTTCCAGTCATAAGTAATTATGACCCTTCACTGTGTAGCAATCCAAATGAGCTTAAAATTAGATTAGAAAATCAAATGTGTAATGGAGTGAGGTGGCGAGAAACTATGGATTTAATGGCAAAAGATAGTGATCTTCATATTGTTGAAATTGGCCCCTCAAATGTACTTAGCGGTTTAGGAAAAAGACATCTGAAGGATGTAAAAATTTCTCAAGTTTCATCTTCTGATCAATTAACTTATTAATTAGTATGGACAATGATATTTTTCAAAAATTAATTTATCAATTTATTAGTAAATTTTTTGTATTCCCCATTTATAAATTTGTATTTAAAGGTCATTTAATAGGTAGAGAGAATATTCCGCAAAAAGATTCTTTTATAATGGTTTCTAATCATGGTTCTTTACTGGATCCGCCTTTATTAGGACATGCTCTTGGACGGAATATATCTTTTATGGCCAAGGCAGAGCTTTTTAAAATTCCTTTTCTCGGCTTTGTTATTGAGTCTTGTGGAGCCTATCCTGTAAAGAGAGGAATTGCTGATAAAAATACCATTAAAACAGCATGTAAAAAATTATCAAATAACAATTGTATAGGGATTTTTATTGATGGTACTCGTCAAAAAAATGGGCGAGTTAACAAGCCAAAACAAGGAGCTGCATTACTAGCCTATAAAAATCAAAAATTATTATTGCCTGTTGCAATCGTTAATTCACATAGATTAGTAAGATTTAAATTCTGTATTCCTTTCTTTTCAAAAATAGTTATTAAAGTGGGTAAACCTGTTCAACCGCCCCAAAGCTCATCAAGAGATGATCTAAATTCTGTAACCATTTACCTTCAAGATAATATTAATAATTTGATTGGATGAATATTTAATTAATTGGAGAAATGGGGTAAAGTGGAAAAACTTTTTGCCATGAATTTAAATTTGCATTTAACCCCCCTTTATTTGATAAATCTAATAATGCTTTTAAATCTTCTTCATCCTCATATTTAGCCTCAAAAAAAAGTTCTTTACTGTCCAATTCTTTAATAACTTTTGGTAAAACTGTTTCTTCTATGAATAGATCCGCTTTTTTTGTTGCGTTATGACAAATTGTGTATTTACCAGCAATAAACCCATCTCGTTTTAATTTTTTATAAATCCAGAATGATTGTTTATTTGAAAAAATATTATTTTTTGATGCGATTCTTTTTGCCATTATTTCAAATGCACTAAAACTGTCTAAAGGACAACTTATTTGTTGTGAGATAGTTCTTGCTAAAACTACAATAAGTCTTGAAGCATTAAAATTTGCTGGTCCTATGCTGACAGATATCTTATTCACTTTTCGTAAATTGTCTTTGGAAATGAATTTGTTAAATTCAACAATCAAGTTGTTACATAAGTCGTTATCAAATTTTTTTATAAATAATGCATCAGATTCGATTTTGTTGGTTTTTCTATATCCAAAGCCAAAAGAATTGTCCGTGCTATGAATTACTAATGTTGGGTGGTTTTGTTTTGGTTTGAGATTATGTGTCATCTATTACCTTTAAACAGGCAATTCCATTCCTGGATTACATTTAGACCATTTACCAAATTCATTAGTAAAACTTTCACAAGATTGAACATCCCAATCAGTTTTATAAGTACCATTTTTATCTTTAACTATACTGACATGAATAAACGGTTTTTTTGCTTTAAAATCAGGCGCAGCACAAATATTATCAACATCATGATTGTTTTCCACTTCATGATATGTGATACATCTATCAACCCATTTACAGTTGATGCAAATGCACATGATTAATAAATAAAATGAAAATTAATAAAATTCTAACCGATCATACACGAATAATTCATGAAGTAGAAAGAAGTATAAAATTTTATAATTGGAGTTCTATCTTATCTTTTTTACCTGAGGGATCATATTTAGTTGGTGGTTACATAAGAGACATTATTTTGGGAAGATTTACTGAAGAGTTAGATGTTGATATTGTTGTACCTTTAAATGCTATTGAAATTGGGAAAAAGATTGCAGAAAATACTGACTCTAAATTGATAATCTTGGATAAAAAAAGAGAAGTAGTAAGAATTATTTTTAATCATATTTCAATTGATATTGCTAATCAGATTTCTTCTACTATCGAGGGAGATTTGACTAATAGGGACTTCTCAATTAATTCAATTGCTTTTTTATTTGATAAGAAGTGTTTGGTTGATCCATTAAATGGCCTAAAAGATCTACAATTTTCTTTGTTGAGAACATATTCAGAAAAAAATTTATTGGCTGATCCTTTACGAATATTAAGATGTTTGCGTTTTGTTTCAGAATTGAGTTTTAAAATTGATCTAAAGTTAATTACTTTTATAAAAAAAAATAAAGGGAACCTATCTCTTGTTGCCAAAGAGAGGATTAATTATGAAATACAGAAAATAGTAAATGGGGCAAATGCCCTTGAGGCAGTAATTTTGGTAAAAAAATTTAATATCTTTGGATCTGATGAGTTATATAAAGATTCCTTTTTTTTGGATTTAAGGAAAATTAATTTTGAAGTACTGAATAATGATGAAAAGGAGACATTTTTACCATTATTTTTTATTACCCAGATTTTAGATGAAGTATCTCTAGAAAAACTTAAATTTAGTAAAGCTGCAATTGCAAAAACTAAGTTATTGCGAAAATGGCACTTTTTGTTGAAGAACAAAAATATCGCACAGTTAAATGAATTAGATAGATTTGAATTCCATCAAGAATTAGAGATTTTTCTTCCATCTTTTATTTTTTATTTACCTCAAAAATTACGCTTTGATTGGCTAAATAGATGGCGTGACAAGGACGATAAATTATTTCATCCCTCAAATTTACTTAATGGAGACTTAATTAAAAAAAATTTGAAATTAAAGGATGGGCCTATCTTAGGAAAGCTTTTAAAGTATCTTTCCAAGGAGCTTGCATACAAAAGATTGAATAATTTTGATGAAGCTATTTATAAAGCAAAGCAATGGATTGAACAAAATGCGCCAAAATGTGATTAAATACACATAGCTTAGTTTTGTTTAGAAGTTCAGACTTCAAAATTATTTTTTAAAAATTTATGAGCATTCGCATTTACATTGGCAACTTACCACAAGGATTTAATCCAAAAGAATTTGATAAAATTTTAAAATCAGTTTCTGATTCAATTAGATTTAAAGCAGTTTTAGATAAAGAAACTAAGGAATGCAGGGGGTTTGGTTTTGCGACAGCAAATAATGAAGAGAATGCTAATTTATTAATTCAAAAATTAAATGGTTTTGAATTTAATGGTTCCAAAATCAGGGTAGAGCTATCAGAAAAGAAAGATTCTGTTTCCAATAAAAGAAATAGTGGCAACCTTAATAAGAATAAAAAAAGGAAAGATTTCAAGAAAATTGTACACAGTGATGCTCCTAATCTTGAAGCACCTGATCTAAGATGGGCGGGTGAACTATCTAAATTAAAAGATTTGTTGGCTAACCAAAAGACACCTGCTTAATTATTTAATTCGAGAAATTAAAAAACATATAGGAATCTCAAAAGCTTTTACTGAATTTTTTACGAAAGCCCTGTTATTAAAAACGTCATAGTCTAACCTTTCAATTGAATCTAATATTCCTCTGTAGAGACGTAAGGATGTCCAAACTGGCCATCTTGCATCTGAAGATAGCCATTTAATCCCCTCTTCAGACTTTTGAAACCAATCGCGAGCTCTTGTTAATTGAAAATTCATCAGTGCCTTCCACTGATTATTTATTGAGCCTTTTAAAAGTTCTTCTTCAGAATAGTTAAATTTTTCTAAATCTGCTTGTGGGAGATAAATTCTACCTCTTTGTCTATCTTCTCCGACATCTCTCAATATATTAGTTAATTGATTAGCAATTCCTAAAGCTATAGCTGCTTCTGAGGGGTCAGGTTTAGCACTCCATGGGGCTGATGTATAAGCCCTATCAATCCCCATGACATTCTGAGTCATTAAACCAACGGTTCCAGCGACTCTATAACAATAGAGTTTTAATTCATCAAAATCACTGTATCTAAATTTATTAAGATCCATCCTTTGACCTTCTATCATGTCTAGGTAAGGTTGAATACTTTGTGGATATTGTTCAATTGTATTTACTAAAACTGCATCTAAATCAGATTTAATATCTCCTTTAAATACATTCTTTGTATTTTCTTCCCATGCATCTAAATCATCTGCAAGCTCATTTTGAGATTTAGTGGAAGCTTCTATGCTATCCATTATTTCATCTGTTCTTCTACACCATACATAAATAGCCCAAATAGCTTTTCTCTTTTGTATTGGGAGTAGAAGAGTTCCCAAGTAAAAGGTTTTAGCCCATTGTTGAGTTTCTTTACGGCATTTTTCATATGCCTGATCTAGTTGAGAAATTGAATTTTTCAAAAAGTTTTAGCTGAATTTATGAATTTTTTTAATGTTATTGAGAAACATTTTGAGGTGTTTTGGAATATTCCTTATGAATTGATTCCGCGCACAATTTACCACTTAAGACAGCGCCTTCCATAGATGCTAAATATTTTTGCATAGTATAATCTCCAGCTAAGAAGAAGTTTTTTATTGGAGATTTCTGGTTAGGTCTGTAATCCTGACATCCAGGAACTGCCTTATAAACAGATCTTGGAGTTTTGACTACTTTATATTTTCTTAATTTTGTCTTTTTATCACCCATAAAATGTGTGGGGAATAATTTTTTTAGTTCTTCCATAGTTGCATCAACGATGTCTTGATCGCTCCTGTTTATCCAATCTTTTGCTGGTGCAAAAACCAATTCAAGCATTGATCTATTTGGATCTTCATATTCTTTGCATGTTATGCTCATATCTGCATAAACACTTAGGAGTGGTGATCTGCTGAATAGTAAATGGTCAATATCCGTTAATTTTTTGTCAAACCATAAATGAATATTAATTACTGGTACACCATTTAAACCATCTAATTTAGAAAAAACCTCTAAACCTTTCCATTGTTTTGGAAGCATTAATTTAAAGATATCTACAGGCATTGCACTAACGTAAGCATCGGCAGTAAGTTCTGTCTTTTCATTTTTATTTAAAGAAGCAATAGTAAAACTTTTAACAGTGCTGTCTTCATTTAGGTTGATTTGCCTTAGTGGACTATTCATGTGAACCTCTCCACCACGAGCAGTAATATATTCAACCATTGGTTGGCAAAGCCTTTCTGGCGGAGATCCATCAAGGAATGCCATTTTTGATCCATTTTTTTCTTGTAAAAATCTGTTGAGTGCTGTTAATAAAACTGTAGATGATATTTCATCAGGCCCAATGAAGTTTAAAGCTTTACTCATGGCTATAAAAACTTCGTCATTAACTCTTTCTGGAATATTGTGTTCTTTGAGCCACTCTGTCCATGATTTGGTATCACATTTGTCTAAATATTTTTGACCTCTTAACATTGCAGGCACTAACCCTAATCCAAAAAGAATCTTTTCATTCCATGAAAGCATATCGTTGTTGCTAAGTATTGCTGAAACTCCATTCATAGGAGCTGGAATATCTGGAAAGTCGAATCTACTATAAGTTCCTGGCTCGGAGGGTTGATTAAAGATCATTGAATGACTTTTCCATTGTAGTCTGTCTTCAATATCTAATTCCTTGAAAAGTTGCAACATATTAGGGTAGGCTCCAAAAAATATATGCAAACCAGTTTCATACCAATCTCCATCCTCATCTTTCCATGCAGCAACTTTTCCTCCTAGCACATCTCTTGCTTCGAGAACTATAGGAATGTGACCATTATCAACTAAATATTTAGCGCAAGATAAACCTGCTAAACCTCCACCAGCAATTACAATACGCATTATTAAATTAAGAAATAGATTAACACTTACTAATAAGCTACATTAAAGTTAGAACATTATAGTTTTTTTTGTTGATTATTTCGCAAAATTATGGAAAAAATGCTTTTAAAATCAACTACTCGACATGTAAGAATTTTTACTGCTGAAGTAGTTAATGAAGAATTGCAGTTTCATCCACACAAATTGACTCTTGATTTAGATCCCGATAACGAGTTTATTTGGAATGAAGATGCTTTGAATAAAATAAATGCAAAATTTAATGAACTCATAAAAGATAGAGCAGGAAAGGATTTAGATGATTATGAACTTCGTAAAATAGGATCAGAAATTGAAGGTCTAATCAAATTTTTGCTTCAAAATGGTCAATTAAGTTATAACCCTGATTGTAGAGTAATGAATTATTCAATGGGTTTACCAAAAACAAATGAAGTACTGTGAATAGACCACCCTCAAATAGAAGGCCAAGGAGAGGCTCGAATAGAAGAAATTACTACTCAAATCCTAGAGAAATTGATTCTTATGGACAAAGGAATAGTAGATTGCCTACTTCTACTGCTGATCAAAAGATTAATTTCAGTACAGGAACTATAGCTGTTCTTGCGGGAGTTTTAATTCTCGGTGTTGGTATTGGAAGCGCGATTACTAGTACAACGGATGGTGGCCAGGGAAATATAGCTAGTCAACAACAATTAGATATGGCTGTTCCAGATCCTGAATTTTGTAGGCAATGGGGTGCAAGCGCCTTTGTGATTGATGTTGAAATGTATACAACTTTGAATCCATCAACGAGTTTTGTAACACAACCAGCTCTTCAGCCAGGTTGTGTAATTCGTAGAGAAAATTGGACAGTCTTACAAAAACAAGGGGCAATCAGTAATGAAGATGTAAGAGAATGTAAGCAAAGAATGAATACTTTTGCTTATATTGGATCTATAAGAGATAAACCAATAGTTAAGTGCGTTTATCAGACTGATGTAAATGAAAATAAATTTATAATCAAAGGCGATGGACAAGCCGAAGATGGAGGAGTAGGCATCAATAAAGAAGCAATTCAGTTCTGATCAAATTTATATTTTATATAAAGGGCTTTCTAAACTAGCAAATTTTGGCAGTATATTCTTCTTAAACACGTCGGATGCTCTTGAAGTATACCTTGATGGATTAGTAATTAATTTAAGTGACCTTTTAACTTCTAAGTCAGCAACGAATGCTTTGTGGATTGTTCCAGCGGCTAATTCTCTTTCAATTGAAACAACAGGTAAAAATGAAGCTCCAAGACCTGATTGAACCGCATTCTTGATTGCTTCAAGAGAGTTAAGTTCCATCTCAATTTTTAGTCTTTGAATTTCAAGTCCGGATTCCTGAAGAAGTTTGTCAACTACTTTTCTTGTAGTAGATTGAGAGTCTAATGTTACAAAATCTAATTTGTATAAGTCTTCTTTTATAAGCTCTTTTTTCTTTGAAAGTTGGTGTTTGGAGGGTAAAACTAATGCTAATTCATCTGTCGCATATGGAATTACATCTAGTAAATTTTCTAATTCGCTTGGTAATTGTCCCCCAATAATGGCTAAGTCAATTTGTCCATTGGCGACACTCCATCCAGTTCTTCTTGTACTATGCACTTGCAGTTGAACAGATACTTCAGGATATTTTTGTCTGAATAGTCCTATCATTCTTGGCATTAAATAAGTACCCGTTGTTTGACTGGCTCCAATGACAAGAGTTCCACCTTTTAAACTATTTAAATCTTCGATAGCTTTACAAGCTTCGTCGCATTGATTCAAAATTCGTTCACAATATTCAAGTAGAAGTTTTCCTCCTTCAGTTAAAAGAGCTTTTCTACCTCCTCTATCGAAAATTGTAATTTCAAGTTGTTTTTCTAGATTTTGTATTTGTAAACTCACAGCAGGTTGAGTTACATACAACAGATCAGCCGCTTTTTTAAAACTTCCTTGAGCTGCAATAGCTTTTAATATTCTTAATTGGTCTAGAGTAAATGGTAATTCGGGCATCTATTATGCCTAATCTTATTTATAATTCTAATACTTAGAAGTATTCTTGTTAAGAGCTAATTTATTTGACATAGTATGAATTTATGGAGACTCATCAAACTTCTCTAATAATCTTATCCTTGATTTTGATTTTTGCAGTAATTCATAGTGGTGGAGCTGCTTTAAGAATTAAAGCGGAATCTATTATGGGACCAAGATTATGGAGGTTATGTTTTGTGTTTTTAAGTTTGCCATCTGCCATTATTTTGATTAGTTATTTTTTGGCTCACAGATATGATGGAATAAGATTATGGAATTTTCAGGGAAATAATTTTGTTTTTGTAATTGTTTGGTTTTTGACTGCAATAAGTTTCTTCTTTTTATATCCCGCCACTTACAATTTGTTGGAAATTCCCTCAGTTTTAAAACCTAAAGTGCGAATTTACGGAACCGGAATAATTAGAATCACAAGACATCCTCAAGCATTTGGTCAGATCATTTGGTGTTTTGCTCATACTTTATGGATTGGTACATCATTCACTTTAATAACCTCTATTGGGTTAATTTTGCACCATCTTTTTGCTATTTGGCATGGTGATCAGAGATTAGCGAAAAGATTTGGAGAGGAATTTGCAAAGTTTAAAAAAAATACTTCCATAATCCCCTTTATGGCAATTCTTGAAGGAAGGCAAGAATTTAAAATTGAAGAATTTTTTAGGTTATCTCAACTAGGTATATTAATTGCAATAGGAGTACTCTGGTGGTCCCATCAGTATATAAATATTGCTGTTAAAACATTTAATTCATCATTTTTGTCGGAATTTTTCAATTGACAGTTTAAAATCTAAGATATAAGTTTTTAAAAAGATGCCTCAAGCTTCAGAAATTGCCTGGTTAATTCCTGTTTTCCCACTTATTGGAGCAGTGCTTTCTGGATTAGGACTAATAAGTATTAACAAGAAAATTAATAATTCTAGAGAAATTGTTTCTATAAGTCTGATTTCTTGTGTTGGTATTTCTGCAGTCATTAGTTATAAAGCTCTGATTGAGCAAGTTAATGGTTATCAAGCTGTAGAAAAATTATTTGTATGGGCTAATGCTGGGGATTTTATAATCCCAATGGGCTTTGTCCTTGATTCTTTGGGTAGTGTAATGCTTGCTTTAGTAACTACTATCACTTTGCTTGTCATGATTTACTCTCATGGTTATATGGCGCATGACAAGGGGTATGTCAGATTTTTTACATATTTAGCCTTATTTAGCAGTTCAATGATGGGATTAATAATTAGTCCAAATCTGTTAGAAATTTACGTTTTTTGGGAATTAGTTGGAATGTGTTCTTACTTATTGGTTGGTTTTTGGTACGACAGAGATGGAGCTGCCCATGCTGCTCAAAAAGCATTTGTTGTGAATAGAGTAGGAGATTTTGGATTATTACTAGGCATTCTTGGTCTATTTTGGGCAACGAAGAGTTTTGATTTTAATGAGATAGCCACTGGAATTTCTCAATCAGTAACTGACAATTCAATACCAATATGGGCTGCTTTACTCCTTTGCTTTTTAGTTTTTTTAGGGCCAATGGCAAAGTCTGCTCAGTTTCCTCTTCATGTATGGTTACCTGATGCTATGGAGGGACCGACACCAATTTCTGCCCTTATCCATGCAGCAACAATGGTTGCCGCAGGAATATTTCTAGTAGCTAGGTTACAACCCCTTTATTCAATATTCCCTTTCATTCAGTTCATTATTGCTTTAGTTGGTACCATTACTTGTTTTTTAGGAGCTTCTATAGCTTTGACTCAAATGGATTTAAAAAAGGGGTTAGCATACAGTACTGTTTCTCAGCTTGGTTATATGATGCTTGCGATGGGGTGTGGAGCTCCAATAGCAGGAATTTTCCATTTGGTTACTCATGCTTGCTTTAAAGCGATGCTATTTTTGGGATCTGGTTCTGTAATACATGCCATGGAAGAAGTAGTGGGTCATCAGCCTGTATTGGCTCAAGACATGAGATTGATGGGTGGGTTAAGAAAAAAAATGCCATATACATCAGCAACATTTTTAATAGGTTGTGTAGCAATTAGTGGGATACCTCCATTAGCAGGTTTTTGGAGTAAAGACGAAATACTAGGAAATGCATTTATATCATTTCCAGCTTTTTGGTTCGTAGGACTTTTAACAGCTGGCATGACTGCTTTTTATATGTTTAGGCTTTATTTTTTAACATTTGAAGGAGATTTTAGGGGGGAGAATAAAGAATTACAAAAAGAACTTATGCTTGCTTCTGAAATCAATCTTGATGGAGACAATGAAGAAGAGCATGAAGAACATGGCTATATTCATGAGTCTCCCTGGTCAATGACATTCCCCTTGGTCTTTCTAGCTGTGCCCTCTGTAATTATCGGCTTTATGGGAATTCCATGGGATAGTAAATTTGCATATTTGCTAGATCCTGAAGAAGCAGAGATTACCGCAAAAGCCTTCGAATTAAAAGAATTTTTGCCTTTAGCGATAGCGTCAGTTGTTATTGCATCAACTGGAATTATTATTGCTTATCAAGCATATTTTTTGAAAAAAATTAATCTTTCAATTTTATTTGCAGAAAAGTTTCCTATTATTAACAAATTTTTATCAAATAAATGGTACCTAGATGATATCAATGAAAAACTTTTTGTTAAAGGTAGTAGAAAACTAGCTAAAGAAGTTTTAGAAGTTGATTCTAAGGTTGTTGATGGAGTAGTCAATCTTACTGGACTTGTAACTTTAGGTAGTGGAGAAGGTTTAAAATATTTTGAGACCGGTAGAGCTCAATTTTACGCTCTTATTGTTTTTGGAGGAGTAATTCTATTAGTTGCTATATTTGGCTTTCAATCTCCACAGGTAACTTAATTACAATTGTGTGTCTTCACTGTTCATTGGGGTGAAAAAATACAGATAATTTCTAGACTTTATTTAAGATAAATTTCTTATTAACATTGAGTACTTATTTTCTTACAAATTTTGCGACACAAAATTTAGGAACTTTGGGAGCTGGATTGTCTACTTTCCCTTGGCTATCTGCATCTATTTTGTTCCCAATTGGGAGTGCTTTTGTAATACCTTTTTTCCCAGATAAAGGGGATGGGAAAGAGGTTAGATGGTTTGCTTTGTCTGTTGCATTAATAACTTTTTTAATCACCGTAGGTTCATACATAAATGGCTTTGATATTAAAAATGAAAATGTTCAACTTAAAGAAAATGTTAGTTGGCTTCCTGATTTAGGTCTTACTTGGTCTGTTGGTGCTGATGGTATTTCAATGCCGTTAATATTATTAACTAGTTTTATAACTGCCTTAGCAGTTTTAGCTGCATGGCCAGTAAAGTTCAAACCAAAGTTATTTTTCTTTTTAATCTTGGTAATGGATGGTGGGCAAATCGCTGTATTTGCCGTTCAAGATATGCTTTTATTCTTTTTAGCTTGGGAATTGGAATTAATTCCGGTATATCTATTATTGGCTATATGGGGTGGCAAAAATAGACAATATGCAGCAACAAAATTCATTATTTATACAGCTGGCAGTTCTATATTTATCCTCCTAGCAGCATTGGCAATGGGTTTCTACGGTACTGAAATTCCTAATTTTGAGTTTTCTCACTTGGCAGCGCAAGATTTTAGTCAAAAATTCCAAATTCTATGTTATGTGGGGCTCTTAATTGCATTTGGAGTAAAACTCCCAATAGTTCCCCTTCATACTTGGCTGCCAGACGCTCACGGAGAGGCCACAGCTCCAGTACATATGCTTTTAGCTGGAATTTTATTGAAAATGGGAGGATATGCTCTTTTAAGATTTAATGCACAATTATTACCCGTTGCTCATGCTCAATTTGCCCCATTGTTAATAGTTCTTGGAGTAGTAAATATAATTTATGCTGCATTAACCTCTTTTGCGCAAAGAAATCTCAAAAGAAAAATTGCATACAGTTCTATAAGTCATATGGGCTTCGTTCTAATTGGAATAGGTAGTTTTAGTAGCCTCGGAACAAGTGGAGCGATGCTACAAATGGTTAGTCATGGATTAATAGGAGCTAGTTTATTTTTTCTTGTTGGAGCTACCTATGACAGAACAAAGACTCTTAAACTTGATGAAATGAGTGGTGTAGGACAAAAAATGAGAATCATGTTTGCTCTTTGGACTGCTTGCTCCCTTGCTTCTCTTGCTTTGCCAGGTATGAGTGGATTTGTTTCCGAATTAATGGTTTTTACAGGATTTGTTACTGATGAAGTTTATACACTTCCTTTTCGGATAGTTATGGCCTCTTTAGCTGCTGTAGGGGTAATACTTACTCCTATTTATCTACTCTCAATGTTAAGAGAAATTTTCTTTGGTAAAGAAAATCCTAAATTAACCGAAGAAAGAAAACTTATTGATGCAGAACCTAGGGAAATTTATATTATTGCTTGTTTACTGTTTCCGATAATTGGAATAGGATTATACCCAAGATTAGTTACTGAAAGTTATCTTGCATCTATTAATAATTTAGTAGATAGAGATTTAAATGCCGTTAAAAGTTCTGTTAAAACAAATATCTTTTCAGGCACAAAAAAAAGTGAGATTTTAAAGGCTCCAACAATATAGTTTTTTAAATTAATGCAATATTGTTTTGCGTTAAAGCAATAAGAAGATATCTTATGAGTAGTTATTAGCTAATTTAAAATAACTTATTTACATTCTATTGATAGGCAACAATTAGGACCTAGATTGCTGATTAAATTTCTTCAAGACGCGGCTGGGAAAGGTGATCTTGATCCATGGGATATTGATGTAATAAGTGTAATTGATAGCTTTTTAGAACAATATTCACATACTTTAGATAAAACTTCAGATAGTCATGATTCCTATCAAAAGGGTTTATCTGAGACAAGCGAGGCATTTTTTGCTGCTTCTGTATTAGTTAATTTAAAGGCTCAAGTTTTGGAATCTGATGTTTTTAAAGAAAATTTGTCAGATTCTGAAGATGATTTTGATTTAGATGATCAAGATTGGATTGATCAAGAATTTGATATCCCAAAATACCCTGAAAAATATCTAAGGAGAAGATCTATAGCGCTACCAATTCTCAAACGCACAACAACATTGGGAGAATTGGTAAGTCAATTAGAGTCTATTGCTGAAGTTATAGAATCACAAGATCTTTTGTTAATGAAGAGAAAAAGAAATAAAAAATATTCTGATAGGGCCTTAATTTCTCAAGTTAAATCTTTAGCACATCGAGAGAAACTTCCAGAAACCACTAAAGCATTAGGTGAATTTCTTGATGGTTGGGAAAAGGCATTACAGTGGACAGATTTTGAATATTTAGTTGAAATATGGCAAACAGTTGTAAAAAATGATTTAGATAAAGATCGCCTTGGGGTCTTTTGGGCTTTGTTATTTTTATCATCTGAAAACAAAGTTGAAATTAAACAAATTAATTCCTTATATGGCCCAATTCAAATTAAAAGAATAATACCCGAAGGAGGCTTAGCTCAATTGCCAATAGATAATCTTGAGGTAAAAAATACCTATCACTCTGCTGTTTAGCAGCTTAATAGTAATAACGTATAATCTTTAAAAAGAGGTTTTGAATTCATGAAGGCAATGATACTTGCGGCAGGAAAAGGTACACGTGTTCAGCCAATAACTCATATTATTCCTAAACCAATGATACCTATTTTACAAAAACCGGTAATGGAGTTTCTATTGGAACTCTTAAAAGAGCATGGCTTTAAAGAGATAATGGTTAATGTTTCGCACCTCGCTGAAGAAATTGAAAATTACTTTAGGGATGGTCAAAGATTCGGTGTGGAGATAGCATATAGTTTTGAAGGTAGAATTGAAGACGGTGAATTAATAGGAGATGCTTTAGGTTCGGCAGGAGGATTAAAAAAAATTCAAGATTTTCAAAAATTCTTTGATGAAACGTTTGTTGTATTATGTGGAGATGCTTTAGTTGACTTAGATTTAACTGAAGCGGTTAAGAAACATAAGGAAAAAGGAGCCATAGCAAGTTTAATAACTAAACAGGTAACTAGAGATCAAGTATCAAGTTATGGCGTCGTAGTCTCAGATGATAATGGTCGAATAAAGGCGTTTCAGGAAAAGCCATCTATAGATAAAGCTTTAGGTGACTCTATTAATACAGGTATTTATCTGTTTGAACCTGAAATTTTTAATTACATACCATCAGGTGAGAAATTTGATATTGGTGCTGATCTCTTCCCTAAACTTGTTGAGATGGATTTACCATTTTTTGCACTACCAATGGATTTTGAATGGGTTGATATTGGAAAAGTTCCTGATTATTGGAGCGCTATCCGTAATGTATTACAAGGAAAGGTGAGACAAGTAGATATACCTGGCAAAGAAATTAAACCTGGAGTATTCACAGGATTAAATGTTGCTGCTAATTGGGACAAAGTTGATATTACTGGGCCAGTATACATAGGTGGAATGACAAGAATTGAAGATGGTGCAACAATTATTGGACCCGCAATGATTGGCCCAAGTTGTTGCATTTGCGAGGGTGCAACTATTGATAATTCAATTATTTTTGATTATTCCAAAATCGGTAAGGGTGTTCGACTGGTCGATAAATTAGTATTTGGCCGTTACTGTGTGGGTAAAAATGGTGATCACTTTGATTTGCAAGATGCATCTTTGGATTGGTTGATAACAGATTCTAGAAGATCTGATATGACAGTTCCATCTCCACAGC
Organism: Prochlorococcus marinus CUG1415; assembly: GCF_017696015.1. Taxonomy (NCBI): domain Bacteria; kingdom Bacillati; phylum Cyanobacteriota; class Cyanophyceae; order Synechococcales; family Prochlorococcaceae; genus Prochlorococcus; species Prochlorococcus marinus. Next base: position 160,626 of record NZ_JAAORL010000001.1, read on the forward strand.
AGAAGGCAATGGCAGAATTGTTAGGTACTGATTTGATTAATATTCCAGATTAATATCTGCCTTTTCAAGAATCTCCGGAATCAAATGTTCTGCCTTAACTGCCATTAGATGAATACCATCTGCGATTTCAATAAAATTATGAGCTTGTTCTGCTGCAATTTGTATTCCTTCTTGTAAAGGGTCTTTAGCATTTTTAAGACGATTTAAAATATTGTCAGGTATGTTTGCTCCGGGTACGTATTTGTTTATAAAGAGAGCATTTTTGTATGACTTTAACAGGAATACACCTGCAATTACTGGAATTTCAAGAGGATTACTAATTTCTTCGCAAAATTCTATCAAATTTTCTTTTTCCATGACCATTTGAGTTTGTATGAATCTCGCTCCAGCCTCTTTTTTCTTACTTATTCTATTTTTTAAACTTCTCTGATTTCTACAACTTGGATCTGCTGCAGCTCCTGAAAAAATAAATGTTTTTTTATCGGAGAGTTCTCCAAAAGTGGGATCAATTCCTGTATTGAAGGCTTGAATTTGTTGCAGCAATCTCACTGACTCAAATTCGTGTACAGCTTTTGCATCTTGTTGATCGCCGGCTTTCACTGAATCACCAGTAATGCATAGGATATTTTTAATTCCTAAAGCATTTGCTCCAAGAATGTCTGATTGTAAAGCAATTTTATTACGATCTCTGCAAGATATTTGCATTACTGGTTCTATCCCATTTTCCAGTAATAGTTTGGACATTGCCAAGCTGCACATCCTCATTACAGCCCTGCTTCCGTCAGTAATGTTAACAGCATGTACCTTATCTTTCAAAAGTTGTGCTATCTTAAGAGATCTTATGGGGCTTCCACCTCTGGGCGGCATTAACTCTGCCGTTATTACCTTGGATTTTTTTTCTAAAGTCTGCTGAAGTTTTGATTTCAATTGCTTTTGTTTCCTACTTGGTAACAAGTGTGATTAGATTGCTAAACTTAATTAATATAAAAAAGGAACTGTTTAAATGCAAATGGTTGAAGAAGAAGTAAACAACATTGATATGATGGGTCTCTCAACAAGAGAGATGGAAATCATTGATCTCGTAGCTGATGGGCTTACAAATCAAGAAATTGCAGTAAAACTTACTATTAGTAAAAGAACTGTTGATAATCATGTCAGTAATATGTTTACAAAAACAGGTTCAAAAAATAGAGTAGCACTTTTGAATTGGGCAATGGATCATGGAAAGATTTGTAGAGATGGATTTAATTGTTGTTCCCTCCCAGATTCTGATCAAGATTAGTAGCCATTGATTTTTTTGTACTACTAGTTAAATCCATTAAACAATAATTTGCAGAACCTAAGTCGAAGAGTTCAGCATATGCAATGCAAGCATCTTTATCTGAATCAGAAAATCTCAATATTCCTTCTTTGTCGTAAAGACCATACATTTGATAAAAATATATTTTATTGAAATATAAAGAAAATATAAAGGAAAGGTGGTTGATTTGGCTAGTTATTTTTTTGAGTTGTTAAATAGTTATCCTTCCATTTTGAAAAAGGTTTGTTAGTAAGACTGAAATTAGAGTAATGTTTTAGCCCAGTAATTTCTTTTGATATGAAAGATGGAAGACTTAACTCTTCCTCTTCCTTGGAAAGTTCAATTTCGGCAATTTCAAGTGGATAATTCTTTTCTTTAAAGCAATCTATAATCCAAGATTTTTTTTCAACTTCTAAAAAGAATCTTTCTTTTTTGATTGTATTTGAAAGATTTGACATTATTGCTTCTCCATCTTTTCGTGGAATGGAGTATTCAAATTCAAAGTTCGTAAAGCTTTCGATATGTTTTTTGAGTGCAATTTTAAAGTCTTTGCCTGTAAACCTTATCCTGACAATCCAATCATCTAAGCTTTTTGATAAATAGCCTTGTTCAATAAAAATTTTTTTGGTGATGAATTCTTTCCAATTATCATTTTTTATAAGAAATCGTCTTTCTATTTCTAAGGCCATTTAATTTTTTGGATTTTTCAGAGATAAATCACCTTTCCAATCTAGTTTTTTAATTAAAGTATTGTAATAATTAGTGCTTTTTTTAAACTTTATTATTTTGCAGGGTGAGTTTCCTTTTTTGATCTCACAATAATAAGTTTCCTTAATGGTCATACATTTTGAGCCGTCTCTCCATAATTTAATTTCCCCTTTACATTTCTTTACTGGTTTAATGATTACCTCACTGGTATTTGGTATAACGATTGGTCTACTAGCTAAACTCATTGGGCATATAGGGTTAATTATCATCGCATCTATACTAGGATGGACAATTGGACCACCTGCAGCCATTGAGTATGCTGTTGAACCTGTAGATGTAGATATAATCAATCCATCACCTTTATATTCATTCACCTTCTCGTTATCTATTTCAATTTGTATTTGGTTTGTGGGAGAAATATCCTCTTCAACAGATTTAAAATAAAAATCATTTAATGCGTTGTAACTTTTTATGATTTTTTTCTCAGGACTTTTAGCACTAATACAAACATTACAATTTAATCTATTACGAAAGTCAATTATATATTCTTCGTTTTCAAGGATTTCAATAAAAGATTTGTCAAATAGAAAATCTTTTTCTTGAGTAAGAAACCCTAAATTTCCACCAATATTAATGCTTAATAAAGGAATATCATAATCCGCCAATGCATTTGCACATTTTAGGAATGTTCCATCCCCACCAAGAACTATGCCAATATCTGGTTTTAGTTTTGAATTACAAAGATATTTTTCAATTTCATCTTTTTGGAAATCACTTTCAATCCTGTTTGATTTGATATTTTTGTCTTTAAGGACTTCTTCACAGAATGTCGAAGCCTCTAGAGCGATAGAACTATCTGAACGATATATAATAAGCACTAATGAAAGTTTCATTTAATGCTTTTACCATTTTAATAAATTAAAACTTTCCATATCTACAGTTACTCTATTTCTGTAAAGAGATAACAATATCGCTAATCCAACGGCTGCTTCTGCGGCAGCAACAGTTATAACAAAAATTGTAAAAACTTGTCCTTGAATTAAATTATTATCGATATAAGAAGAAAAAGCCATCAAGTTTATATTTACCGCATTGAGCATTAATTCAATGCTCATGAGCACTCGAACTGCATTTCTGCTATTTAATAATCCCCAAATACCAATACAAAAGAGAAGTGAAGATACTATCAAAAAAGCTTGAATAGGAATTGATTCTAAATTCATAAGAAGAAAGTTGAGTGGTTAATTTTTATTAGTAAGTAATGGTTCTGATGATTTTTCAATTAACTCTTGATCAACAGGTAATCCAGTTGAAATATCTTTATTCATGACATCTCTTCTAGCTAGAACAATAGCCCCTATCATCGCCATTAAAAGTAAAACTGAAGCTAATTCAAATGGGAGTAAATAATCACTAAATAGATGCTCACCAATCCTGATAGTTGATTCTTCTCCTATAGAGTTTTGAGGGCTTGCTAGGCTCCATACATTTGTCAAGTCAACTCTTATTAAAAGGCTTAGTAGGGTTAAGCATATCGATGTTGATATGATTCTTCTTGATTTAATATCATTGATAGGTTTTAAATCTTCTTGTTTATTGACTAACATTATCGCAAAAATTATTAATACATTCACTGCACCGACATAAACTAAAACTTGTGCTGCAGCAACAAAACTTGCATTTAAAAGTAAATATAATCCTGCAACACTCATGAAAACTCCTCCAAGCAGAAAGGCTGAATAGACAATACTTTCGAGCAATACAACACCAAGTGCTCCAATCAGAACAACTAAAGATAGAACTGTAAAACAAATAATTTGAGTTGTTATTGCAATGGACATAAATTAATGGAAATTAATTGTTTGGATTAGAAATTTTATCTTTATTTTCATTGGAGGCTGGTTTCATCCAATCATAAACTTCTTCAGGTAATTTACCAACTCTAATATCTGAAGCTGGGATTTCATGAGGGTCCATTACTCCTTTTGGGAGATAAGCAAGTTCTCTTAGTGGTTTTACTGACGGATCTGTTGTGACGTTTGTAGGGAGTCTTCCAAGTGCGATATTATCGAAATTAAGATTGTGTCTGTCGAAAGTAGCTAATTCATATTCTTCGGTCATTGATAGACAATTAGTTGGACAATATTCAACACAATTTCCGCAAAATATACATACTCCAAAATCTATTGAATAATTTCTAAGTTCCTTTTTTTTTGTTTCTTTATTCATAACCCAGTCGACTACAGGCAGATTTATGGGACATACTCTTACACAAACTTCGCAAGCGATACATTTATCAAATTCATAATGTATCCTTCCTCTATATCTTTCAGAAGGTATTAGTTTTTCATATGGATATTGGACAGTAACAGGTCTTCTTCGAAGATGGTCAAAAGTTACTGATAAGCCATTATATAAGTATTTGCCAGCACTAAAAGCCTCTTTTATATAGCTATTTACTTGTTGAAGGAAATTGTTCATTTTGAAAAATTCACTTAGTTATTTTATTTTAGTGGATTAATGTTTAATTTAAGTATATTTACTCAAATTTAGCCACCAAAGAATTGTGGAAAAGCAAGTTTTAATCCTGCAGTTATCAAAAGATTAGCAAGAGAAATTGGAAGAAGAAACTTCCATCCAAGATCTAACAGTTGATCTATTCTTACTCTAGGGGTTGTCCAACGTAATAATATTGCAATGAAAACTAAAAGATATGCTTTTAAAACAGTCATTACAATTCCTATTGATGCAGTGAAAACTTGTATGAATGGTGTATTAATGGGCAAATTAAGTAAATTAGCTATTAATTCAACGGGAATAGGAAAACCCCATCCTCCTAAATAAAGTATTGATACCAATAATGCTGAAAGAATTAGATTAATGTAGCTACCAAGGTAGAACAAAGCGAATTTCATTCCTGCATATTCCGTTTGATATCCTGCAACTAATTCTTCTTCAGCTTCGGGCAAGTCAAATGGAAGTCGTTCACATTCTGCAAGAGCACAAATCCAAAAGACTATAAAACCAACTGGTTGTCTCCAAATATTCCAACTAAGGATTCCAGCCCCACTTTGTTGGTTAACTATGTCAATAGTACTTAGAGAATTTGTCATTAGGACAATAGCCAGTACAGATAAAGCTAAAGGTATTTCGTAACTTATAGATTGAGCAGCTGCTCTTAATCCCCCTAATAATGAATATTTATTATTTGATGCATATCCGCTCATAAGTAGTCCAATTGGCTGGATACTGCTTAAAGCAATCCATAGGAAAATTCCAATACCAACGTTACTTATAAGAAGGTTTTGTCCAAAAGGAACAATTAGCCAGGAGAGAATCACTGGGACAAGTACTAAAATAGGTCCTGCAGTGAAGAGAATCCCATCTGCTTTAGCCGGAATAATATCCTCTTTGACCAGTAACTTAAGACCGTCTGCAATTGGTTGGAGTACACCAAGTGCTCCTGCATATTCGGGGCCTATTCTTTGTTGAGCAGCAGCAGATATCTTTCTTTCAAGCCAAACTGTTACTAAAACTCCAACAACTGCTGCAACTAAAACTAAGAGCATAGGTAGAGGGAGCCAAATTATATGCGCGATCTCACTAGAAATGCCAAAACCTTTTAAGAATTCATTAAAACTATATTCGAGATCTAATCCGTATTCCAAAATTTTGATGTTATTTACTTAATACATTAACTCTTCACAAACGATATGTGTGTTTTTTATGAAAAGCTGCAAATATTATTCTCTATTTTCTAAGCTGATCCATTCCCTTGGAGCTGAACCAGTATAGATTTGAGATGGTCTAAAAATTCTATTTGCTCCAAGTTGCTCTCTCCAATGAGCTAACCAGCCAGCAACTCTAGATATGGCAAAAATTGGAGTAAATAAATCACGAGGAATACCAAGTTTCCTATAAACAAGACCGGAATAAAAGTCTACGTTAGGAAATATACCCTTTGGGCCAAGTCTTGGTATTGCTTCTGCTTCTAATGATTTGGCAACTTCATACATTTCATCTGCTCCAAATCTAATAAAAAGTTCTTCTGCTAGTTTTTGAAGAATAATTGCTCTTGGATCTTTGACTTTATATTCCCTATGACCAAAGCCCATTATCTTACTTTTGTGTTTTATTGCGTTATCCAAAAAAGAAGCTGCATTTTCTGGGGTTTGGATTTCTTCTAACATCGCGATCACATCTTCATTAGCTCCTCCATGAAGCGGGCCAGCCAAAGTTCCTACTGCAGAAGCTATGACAGCATATGGATCTGTAAGAGTGCTTGCAGTCACTCTAGCGCTAAATGTACTGGCGTTTAAACTATGTTCGGCATGTAGAATTAAACACCTATCAAAAACTTTTGCAGCTATCGGATCTTGTTCTTTTTCAGTAAGCATGTAAAGAAAATTTGAGGAGTATGTTAAATCATCTCGAGGTTGAATAGGGTCTTGTCCTTTTCTAATAAGTTGAAAAGCGGCAATCATTGTGGGTATTTTTGCTATAAGTCTTATCACTGCGTTGTAGATGTAATTAGGATCATCTATTGCTCTACGTGAATAGAAAAGGCCTAAGGAAGCTGCACTAGACTGAAGAGCGTCCATAGGATGACCTGTCGCAGGGAAACATTTCATCATATCTCTGACTCTAAAACTTAACCTGCGATGCATCTGAACTTCTAGTTCAAAATCTCTAAGTTGAGTAGCTGTAGGTAATTCACCCCAAATCAATAAATAAGCAGTTTCTAAAAAACTGCTTTTTTTGGAAAGTTCTTCTATGGAGTAGCCTCGATACAATAATTGACCTTTGTTGCCGTCAATATCACAGATAGATGAATTAGTAACTGGGACACCCTCTAATCCTGGTTTTAAAATTATTTTGTTGTTATCCAATTTCTTAATGCAATATCAAATACTTATAGAACAAAGATAGTCAAATAATTTTTAATTAACCACAAATTATTAAATTCTAGAAAATATAAATTGATTCTTTTTTGAGTTTATTTGAATAAAATTATTAAAGTATTTTTAAACTGATTTCTTTATAAAAAATTGGATTTTTTTCAGGAATAGATTGTTTTAATATTTCTAGAAATTCATTATTTGATATTTTAAAAATATTTCTAATAAGAAAATTCAGATCTTCCAAATCAGGCAAATATTCAATTTTATTAGAATTTGCCCCTTTGATATCAACGTTTGCAAAAAGAAAAGAAGATTTATCTTTCTTACTTTTTAGGTTAAAAAATTTCTTTGAGATTGCTTCTAGTTTTTTAACATCAATTAAATAATTACTGATGGTTTGTAAACCTGCTGAATCTACTGAATAGATATTTTCATAAGTTAATTGTTTTATTACATCATTTTTTTCTTCAAGAATATCTTTAGAATATATCGAGTAAATATCATCATTTTGTCTCAATGTATATTTGTTGAAATCTTTTAGTGTTTTCATATCACTTAAATCAAGTTGATCTTCATTATCTTTCTCAAATGTGATAAGCCAATCTTTACTGGAATTGAGAATTAAAATATTTTGATCTGCTTTTTGATTAAACTCTTCAAGAAAACTGTTTTCAAAATCATTTATTAAAGGTTTTAGATATTTTTCAAAGTTTTTTAAATCACTAAAAAGTGAAACTTGAGGATTATCTTTATTACTATTATCTTTATATATTAGGTTATCGTAAGCAGAAATATCAAGATTTTTTTTATTATTTAGTAAATATGATTTTAAAATTAAATGTTTATTTTTTAAGTGAAATGTTGTAGCTATAAAGTCTTCATTCCTCTCTGGAAAAATTTCATTATTAGAAAATATACTTTTTCCAAAATTTTCTGCGAATAATATATTTTTCTCGTTTTTAAGTCCTGAAATTTCTTTTTTATATTTTGATTTTTTATCTTTTAAAGCATCAATATTATGAAAACAATTTAAAATTAATTTCTTATTGGATGAAGCAATAATATAATCATCCTCAGTATGATAAATATAGTTAAGATAATTTAGTTTATTTTCTCTATTAATTTTAATTATTTCATTAGGCTGATCAATTTTATTAGATAGATGCAATATATCATCTAAGTTTTTTTCTGGCTTAATTTTGAAAACTATTAAAATATCATCTTTAAACTTTTTTTTATTTTCAGAAGTTGAGATTAATAGTTCGTTATTATAAATATCTTCTAATTTATTGTTGCCTAGATCTATACCTAAGTAATCTAATACAGAATTTTCTATTGAAATCAATTTATCTTGATTTTTTAGATTTTTATCTTTTTCAATATTATTAGTAAGATTCGAAATATCGAAATTTGAAATGAATAATAATTTATTATCTTCTGGTAAATAGTTTAATATATTTAGTTGCTCAATATTTGTAGTTTGCTGCTTATTTTTATTAGTAGAAATTTTTTTAAAACTAAAAAAAAGTAATAAAGATAATAATAGTATTATTGCTACTACTTTAACTTTCATTATCAATGTTTATTTTTATTGTTAACAATAAATTTACTCATGCAACTTAATTTATTAAATTGTAAATAACACATCATTTATCCTTGCAATTGGGAAATTATCCAAAATCTATAAATGCTTCTAGTCTCAATGATTGGTTTAATTCTGAGAACGAAAATCCAGTCTTAATTGATGTAAGAGAACAGTCAGAGCTTGAAATAGCTTGTTTCTCAAAAGACTTTTTACATATACCAATTAGTAAAGTCACATGTGAATACGTTGAAGAAATATTTGCTGGTTTATTAGACAGGGAAATCGTTGTTACCTGTCATGCAGGAATAAGAAGTTATAACTTTTGTCAATGGTCCTTAGATAATAATATTGTGAGCGAAATATGGAATTTGGAGGAGGGTATTGATGGATGGAGTAGATATATTGATCCATCAATTCCTAGATATTGATTAAATCTCTAATGAAGATGCAACAGTGTTAACATCTTTGTCACCTCTTCCAGAGCAATTGATAACTATATGAGTATCTTTCTCAAGAGTAGGGCATAATTTATCTAACCAAGCAAAGGCATGGGAGGTTTCAAGTGCTGGTATGATTCCTTCAAGTTCACTAACAAGTCTCAAAGCATCTAGAGCTTCTTGATCTGTAACTGCTCCATATTCTGCTCTACCTATATCTTTTAAATGGCTATGTTCAGGCCCTACTCCAGGGTAATCTAAACCTGCACTAATGGAGTGGGCCTCTTGTACTTGACCATTATCATCTTGTAACAGAAGACTCATGGATCCATGCAAAATTCCAACTGATCCTTTAGTGATAGTTGCAGCGTGTTTATCAGTATCAACTCCGCTTCCTGCGGCTTCAACTCCAATTAGGCGTACAGATGATTCTTTAACGAAAGGATGGAAAAGGCCCATTGCATTTGATCCCCCACCTACACAAGCAAGTAAAATATCGGGTAAAGATCCAAACGATTCCAGGCATTGTTTCTTAGTTTCTTCTCCAATAACTGCATGAAAATCTCTCACAATCTTTGGGAAAGGGTGTGGGCCCGCAACAGATCCTAAAATGTAGTGAGTGGTTTCTACATTAGAAACCCAATCTCTAATAGCTTCACTAGTGGCATCTTTAAGTGTTGCAGTTCCAGAATTTACAACCTTAACTTCAGCTCCTAGCAGTTTCATTCGAAAGACATTGAGGGATTGCCTTTTTATATCCTCAGCACCCATATAGATAATACATTTCAAGCCAAATCTCGCACAAACAGTAGCCGTAGCAACTCCATGTTGACCTGCTCCAGTTTCCGCAATTATTCTTTTCTTACCCATTCTTATTGCTAATAAAGCTTGTCCAAGGGCATTATTAATTTTGTGAGCACCAGTATGATTTAAATCTTCTCTTTTAAGCCATATTCTTACATTTGCTTGTTTAGTTGTGTAATGTTCAGTAAGTCTTTTGGCTTCATAAAGTGGTGTTTCTCTTCCTACATAAGTCTTAAGTAGATGATTTAATTCTTTTACAAAATGTTTATCTTTCCATGCATTTGATGCAGCTGCTTCAAGCTCAAAAAGAGCAGGCATTAGTGTTTCAGGAACATATTGACCACCATATTTTCCAAATCTTCCCTCTTTGGAGGGTTGATTTAAATCTTCATTTGTATAATTTTGATCTTGGCGAGAAAATGTACTTACCACTTTGTCTATAGAATAAGTATTAACTAACTATAGATTATATTGAAAATAATGGGAAAAAAGAATTGGATCGAATTTGATAATCATGAAAATAAACCTGAAGAAACAGCTAAGGTAGATACTTTTATAAAAAGAGCAAAAATAAATATTTCAAAACAAAAGAAAGGTAAAAAGGGCAAGACGATAACTTTAATAAAAGGTTTAGGAATCGAGGATGAAATCTTCTTAAAAGAATTGCTTAAAAAAATTAAAGTTTTTTGTGGTACTGGAGGGACATTAATTGAAAGTAATATCCAGTTACAGGGTGATATGGTATCGAAATCAATTGAGTTTCTTCGTAAAGAGGGATTTCATAATTTATGAAGCAAGGGTTAAGATAGGTTTTTAAATTTGATGATGCAAAAAATGAAAGAACAAGATCAAACAAATTCAACCAATATAAAGTGGCACAATTTAACTATTGATAGAGATAAGTTAGAGAAAATGAGAGGTCATAAAGGAATGGTTATTTGGTTTACAGGTTTATCAGGCTCTGGTAAAAGTACTTTGGCCAACGCTTTAAATGAAGTTTTACACTTAGATGGTTTTTCAACTTACGTGTTGGATGGAGATAATATAAGGCACGGTTTATGTAAAGATCTTGGGTTTTCCGATGAAGATAGAGAAGAAAATATAAGAAGAATTGGAGAAGTTGCAAATTTATTTATGCATGCTGGGATAATAACTATTACAGCATTCGTTTCACCATTTATTAGCGATAGAGATAAGGTGAGAAAAATTATTGGATCTAAAGATTTTATTGAAGTTTATTGTGCTGCAGATATCAAAGTTTGCGAAAACCGCGATACTAAGGGTCTTTACAAGAAAGCTCGTTTGGGTGAAATTAAGGATTTTACAGGGATTTCTAGTCCATATGAAGCTCCTCATAATCCAGAAATTGTTGTTGATACAGGTACATTAGATTTAAAGGATTCGGTTGAAAAAGTTATAAACTATCTTAGAGACGAAAACTTCCTTAAAAAGGGCTAATAAAAAAATATAAGTTCATTTATTTTGAAGATAATTGTCAGCTCCAATAGTTGATAACTTACTATTTTTAGTTCTTACCTGTTTATGAAGATTGTCTCTGAATTCTTTTAAATTTTCCTTGATGGATTCATCAAATAAACTGATAATCTCTATTGCCAATAATCCAGCATTTTGACCTCCATTAATTGCAACTGTTGCTACTGGTATCCCAGCGGGCATTTGAACAATTGATAAAAGAGAGTCAATCCCTTTAAGTGTTTTACTCTCTACTGGTACTCCAATTACAGGAATGCAAGTTATTGATGCCAACATTCCTGGAAGATGAGCAGCACCACCAGCTCCGGCAATTATTATTTTTATGTTTTCTGATTCTGCATTTTTTGCATATTCCATCATTTCAATAGGAGTTCTATGGGCAGAGAGTATACAAACTTCAGTTTTTATTCCAAATTCTCTTAAAATGTCAATAGCAGGTTTCAATGTTTTTAGATCTGAATCACTACCCATTACGACAGCGATTTTATATATATCTTTAGAATGCAATTCTGACAAAATAACAAATCAATTCTTTCCTATAATGGCGTGCAATTAATTTGGCGCCAGTTAGTTAATATAAAAAGAATAAATTTTCATAGAATATTATGACGTCAAATAAGATTATCGAAAAAAGTGAAGTTAGAGAGTATTTTAATGGCACTGGTTTTGAAAGATGGAACAAAATTTATAGCAAATCTGATGAAATTAATACAGTTCAGCAAAACATTAGAAAAGGACATCAAAAGACTGTAGATGATGTAGTGTCATACATCAAAAATTATCCTGAACTAACAAAAAAAAGTTATTGTGATGCAGGATGTGGAGTAGGAAGTCTATCAATCCCTTTACTAAGACTCGGTATAAAAGAATTACAGGTAAGCGATATTTCTTCTGAAATGATTAAAGAAACTAAGAAACGCATAAAAGAATTAGGTTTGAACCAAGGTAAAATCAAATATGAAGTCTGTGATCTGGAACAATTAAAAGGATTATTTGATGTTGTAGTTTGTTTGGATGTATTTATTCATTATCCGCAACCGGTCGCAGAAGAAATGGTCCAACATCTATGCGATTTAAGCAAAGAAAAACTAATCGTTAGCTTTGCTCCATATACTCCAGTTCTTGCTGTTTTAAAAAATATAGGTAAATTATTTCCTGGGCCAAGTAAAACTACAAGAGCTTATACATTAAAAGAAAAGGGCATTATTAATGCTGCTAAAGAAAGAGGATTTAACGTGGTTAAAACGAAATTAAATCAAGCTCCTTTTTATTTTTCAAAACTTATTGAATTCGAAAAAAAATAAATAACCTATTTTACTAAATGATTTTCAAGTGCATAGCGAACTAATTCGGTTCTGCTAGATGTACCTGTCTTAATAAAAAGTCTACTTACATATTTTTCAACATTTCTAATAGATGTTTCAAGCTGTCTTGCAATTTCCTTGTTCATCAACCCTTCTGCAACTAGTTGAAGTACACTTGCTTCTCTTGGAGTGAAACTGGGAAGATTTATTTTATTTTCTGAATTAGTGGGATTTTGATCTGTGAGCATAGATTTTATTTCAGTAATTTGCTTCGCCATTTTGCTTACATCAATATCTGCGAATCTTGCTGCTTCTTTTAGTAAACGTTCTTGCCTATTGATGACATTTTTAACTCTCGCAGCTAATTCATCGGGGTCGAAAGGTTTGGAAATATAATCATCAACTCCTGCAAGATAACCCTCTGTTCTGTCTAAGGTCATTCCTTTTGCTGTTAAAAAAATAACTGGAGTTCCTCCTAATTTTTCATCTTCTCTAATTTTTTCTAATAAAGCATAACCGTTAGCTCGGGGCATCATAACGTCGCTAATTATCAAATCAGGAAAAATTGTTTGAGCTTTTTCCCAACCGTCCTCTCCATCAACTGCAATAAATATTTCAAAGCCTTCATCCTCTAGAAATGTTTTAACAGCTGTTCTTAAACCAGGTTCATCATCCACTAATAAAATTCTTGATTTCCTTACTGTTTCATTATTTATTTGATTAATTTCATTCATTTTTTAAATTCTTGAATTTGATTTCTAGTAATAATGAGAATTTTATATACTAAATACAATGCTTTCAACACCCATACTACTAGACTACCAATCATCAACACCTTGCTCTAAAGATGTTGTTGATTCTATGAAACCTTTTTGGAGTGAGATATTTTCTAGCCCTTCAAGTAAATCTAATTTGGCGGGTATTAATGCAAGCGCGATTTTGGAAGCCTCAAGAGATAGCATAGAACAAAATTTATTTCTTCATAATAAAAAGGTTATTTTTACAAGTGGGGCTACAGAATCTAATAACTTAGCCTTAATAGGTTTTGCAAGAAATTACTATCAAAAAACAGGAAATTATGGACATATTATTACCTTAAAAACCGAGCATAAAGCTGTATTGGAGCCTCTAAATCAACTAAAAAAAGAGGGATTTATGGTTACAGAAATTACTCCAGAAAGAGATGGTTTAATTTCACAAGAAAAGTTCATAAAGAATATAAGAGAAGATACGTTTATGGTGAGTGTCATGTTGGCAAATAACGAAATAGGAGTTATTCAGCCCATAGAGAATATTTCAAAGGTATGTAATTCAAGAGGAATAACTTTGCACTCTGATTTTGCACAATGTTTAGGTTATATCGAGTTAAACGATCTTTTATCAAATGTAAATATGATAACGATGAGTTCCCATAAAATTTATGGTCCAAAAGGGATAGGACTTCTTTTGATTGATGAAGAAATTAATCTGGAACCTTTAATTGTTGGAGGAGGGCAGGAATATGGTCTAAGATCTGGCACATTACCTCTCCCTTTAGTAGTAGGCTTTGCTAAGGCAATAGAGATAGCCGTTATTAATCAAAAAAAGAATGCTGAGAAATTACTTTTATATAGAAATAAACTTTTAGAGGGTTTGTTAGAAAATAATTCTGGTTTATTAATTAATGGCTCCATAAAAAAGAGGTTACCTCATAATTTGAATTTGACTGTGTTGGATTTAAACGGAGCAAAGTTTCATAAACTTTTAAAAACTAAAATAATTTGTTCTAGTGGATCGGCATGCAGTAATGGTGAACCATCTCATGTTTTACTCGCCTTAGGTAGATCTTTTAAAGAAGCAGAATCTTCAATAAGGTTAAGTATTGGATTAAGCACTAATTTAAATGATATTAAACAAGCAATTCATATTCTTACAAATACAATCAAATCATTACGTTAGCAATTAATGGATCTTTATTTTATTTGAGCAATTCTTAATTTTCCACTTCTAGCTCTTTTATTGACTTCGACTTCTTGTTCGGAAGGAGTTATTGGCTTTTTTGTCAGGTTTTTTAGTCTTTGATCATTCTTAAAAGCACTTTTCACTAATCTATCCTCTAGGGAATGAAAGCTAATAATAGAAATAATTCCACCTGGCAGTAGCCAACCAGGGACAACTTGCAAAAATTTTTCTAATACTTCAATTTCTTTATTAACGGCAATTCTTAGTGCTTGGAATGTTCTAGTTGCTGGGTGTATTTTTTTATATCTATGTTTTGGTGGGAAGCAGCCTGCAATAGAATAAGCTAACTCTTTTGTCCCAGAATATTTTCCATTTACCTTTAAATCCATTTTTATTCTCCTAGCAATTTTTCTTGATAATCTCTCATCTCCATATTTATAAATTAGGTTAGCTAGATCTTTTTCATTTAAGGTCTCAATTAATTTCTCTGCATCAACCTCAAGAAAAGGATTCATGCGCATATCAAGGGGACCATCTTTTTGAAAACTAAATCCTCTTTTAGGGTCATCAATTTGGTTACTATTTACTCCAAGATCTGCAATCACAAAAGAAACTTTTTCATTTGGTTCAAAATCCGCAAAATTTGAAGCCCTTATATCAATCCTATTTTTAAATTCATCAAGTTTTTTTGATGCTGATTTTCTTGCGAATGGATCTTGATCAAGTCCAATTATATTTAAATCCGAATATTTTCTCAATAAATGATAAGAGTGCCCTCCTCCTCCTAAAGTTGCGTCTATGCCTTTAAGTTGGCTTTTATTTATTAATGGGTAATGCTCTAAAGAGGACATGATCTCATCTGCCATAACTGATTTATGATTGAAAAAAGATGAATCAGATAGGTCAGTTTGCATAACTTTCGACTAAGATTTATTTAGAAGTTAAATTTCGAATGGCTCAGCTAGAGACTAGAACAGAACCAATGGTGGTCAATTTTGGCCCTCACCATCCATCAATGCATGGGGTTTTAAGGTTAGTTGTAACTCTTGATGGTGAGAATGTCATTGATTGTGAGCCGGTAATTGGATATTTGCATAGAGGAATGGAAAAGATAGCTGAAAATAGGACAAATGTTATGTATGTCCCTTATGTAAGCAGAATGGATTATGCAGCAGGAATGTTTTATGAAGCTATTGTAGTAAATGCTCCTGAAAGATTAGCTAATATTCCAGTTCCTAAAAGAGCTAGTTACATAAGAGTTCTTATGTTGGAACTTAATCGTATTGCTAATCATCTTTTATGGCTTGGTCCCTTTTTAGCAGACGTAGGAGCTCAAACTCCATTTTTCTATATCTTTAGAGAAAGAGAAATGATTTATGATCTCTGGGAAGCTGCTACTGGACAAAGGCTAATAAATAATAATTTCTTTAGGATAGGTGGTGTCGCATGTGATCTTCCATACGGATGGTTAGAAAAATGTATAGACTTTTGCGATTGGTTCGGTCCTAAAATAGATGAATACGAAAAATTGATCACAAATAATCCAATTTTTAGAAAAAGAATTGAAGGTCTTGGAACTATAAAAAGAGATCAGGCAATTAATTGGTCTTTATCTGGGCCAATGCTTAGAGCCTCTGGAGTTTCCTGGGATTTAAGGAAAGTAGATAGCTATGAATGTTATGACGATTTTGATTGGCAGATTGCTTCAGAAAAAGAAGGAGATTGTTATGCGAGATATCGAGTACGAGTTGAAGAGATGAGACAATCACTAAGCATCATTCGTCAAGCCTGCAAAATGATTCCAGGAGGTCCAACAGAAAATTTAGAAGCTCAAAGAATGGCGACTGAAGATAAGAAGAGTGCAATATTTGGTATTGATTATCAATATGTAGCTAAGAAGGTTGCTCCAACTTTTAAAATTCCTAATGGAGAATTGTATACAAGATTAGAGTCCGGAAAAGGAGAAATAGGTGTATTTATTCAAGGAAATAATGAAGTTACCCCATGGAGATTTAAAATCAGAGCAGCTGATTTAAATAATCTGCAAATATTGCCTCATATTCTTAAAGGTGCCAAAATCGCAGATATTATGGCTATCCTTGGTTCAATAGATGTCATTATGGGATCTGTGGATAGATAAGTTCTTTAAATGAAATCCTCAGATTGGTTAATATTGCAGAAGAAAGTACGATTTGGTGATTGTGATTCTGCAGGTGTAATTCATTTTCATAACTTATTAAAATGGTCACACGAAGCTTGGGAAGAGAGTATTGAAATTTATGGTATTCCTTATCAAGATATTTTCCCAGATTTTTCTATACGTAAAAATCAAATTATTTTTCCCATAGTAAATTGCGAAGCGAACTTCCTTGCTCCTATTAAAATTGGAGATTTCTTAAAAGTAACAATTTCCCCCCATAAAATTAATTCTCATTTGTTTAAAGTACATACCCTATTTATAAAAAATGGAAATAAAGTAGCGGAAGGAAAAATAATACATTGTTCTTTAGATGTTGATTCAAGAAATAAAATAGAACTTCCCGAACATCTTGAAAGATGGATAGAGGCTTCAAATGTAAGTACAAATTTAAAAGAGTGCTAATTATTATTATTTATTTTTTAAATCTATAATTTATTTGTTCTGTACTTGTATTTTTGTTTTTAATAATCCATTGTTCGGGTTTTTCATGTTTAGGCCAACTTTGAGAAAAGTTTTTTAATAAATTTAATGAATTTTTAATATTTTTATCATTTGTAAGTTTTCTAAATTCAACAATTATTTTAATTTTATTTCCCCATAATTTGTCGGGTACTTTTGAAATATTGCATTTATTAATTGGGATATTTTCTTTCATAATGAAATTATTTAATCGTGATTCAATTACTTCTGGAAAAACGATTTCTCCTCCTGAATTAAAAGCGTTATCAATTCTTCTAATAAACTTTAAATATAAAGAATTATTGATTTGATGAATTTCACCTAAATCACCGGTTTGCCACCACCCACATTTATTTTGGAAATTTTCAGTTTTTGAAGAGTCTATTATTTCGATGCCAATTCTGGCTGATTTTATCTCGATTAATCCTCGTTCGTTAATTCTTATTTTTGTATCAGGTAGTATTTCTCCAACATTGTCAAAACCCATTAAGAATTCTGTTGGTTTTAAACTCGTAACCATTGCTGCTGTTTCAGTTGAGCCATAACAAGGTGCTAATTTTATTTGTTCTTGTATACATTTTTCTGCAGTTTCGCGGGTAATTGAAGCTCCACCTACCCAAATTAAATCAAAAATTTTTAGCCAATTAATACCATCTTTTTCAGCTAAAAGTCTTATTAATTGGGTAGGTACTAATGACGTAATCAAGTGTTTTTTGTTTTTTTTAGATTTAATTGTAAAAAGTAAAAGTTCTCTAGTTTTTTTTATTAAATTGGGAGAAATATTAATACAATCACATCCCCAATTTTGACTTCTAAAAATTGGCATTAATCCACTTATATGGTTGAGTGGTAAAGTGTTAAAAATTATGCAGTTTTGTAATTCAAATCCTTGATCTTTTAGCCATTGTCCTGAAGTAGCGGCAGATAATTTGAGATTATCTAAATGATGAATACATTTTCTAGGTTTACCACTGCTCCCACTGCTGTTTAAGATTATCGCTGGCCCATTTTCAGTAATTGAATCTAATACATCTTTGTCTTCATAAAATTTGTTTTTTACATAAATAATTTTATTCTCTCTAATTTTTCCAATAATTTTCTCTACAGATTGAGTTTCGTTATTTTCAACTTCAATAGTATGAATTTTATTTTTCATAGTAGATCCCATATCTTTTTTGCTTCATTTAAAAATAGAAACGAATTAGGGAATACATTCATTGCTAAACCAGGAACTTTTGGAGTTGGTCCTTGTAATTGTAGAGACGATAAATGATAAAGCCATCTCTTCCCTATACCAGTTTCAAATGAGGTACTTATAGATATTAAAGCTTTTTTATTTTCTAATTCTCTTAAAAGCTTAACTGGATTATTTTCTTGAGAAGGCCTTCGAATTTGCCAACCTTTCCAATCATTAATCAAAGTTGGAAATTTTAAAAGTGATTCGTCTAAGGCTATAGGGATTTTTTTGTTGAGTTCTGTCAGTCCATCAATATCATCAACACAGAGAGGTTGTTCTAACCAATCTATGTTTTTGTTATCCTTCAAAATATCAGCCCATCTATTAGCTATCTCTCTTCCCCAAGAACCATTAGCATCTATTCTTAACTTAATATTATTGCCTATTTGGCTTAAAATTTCTTCTAAACTGGCTTCTTCCTCATGGTTATTTTTTAATGCTACTTTCCATTTTATGGTTACTGATTTTTCAATATTAGATTGTCTTTTTTTAATTTTATTTAGATCTGAAATTACATTTTCAGGATTTAACAGTATGGCTGTTTTATCAATTTCATCAAAGTAATAGTTTTCTTTAAAAAGTATTTTTCCATTTATCTCCGCTAATGCAGAATTTATTGCAGATTGAATGCATGGGTGAAAAATATTTATTTGCTCAGATAAATTAAATACTTCTACATACTCAGGGATCATATCTAGTTGTTTCGCACACTTTTTTAAGTCTTCTTTATGAAGCGGTGAAACTTCTCCAAACCCAATTTTTTTATCATGACTTGTTAATTTAATTATCCAACCCGATTTTGTAAGGTAAGTGTTTTTAGAATTTTCTACTTTGGTGGATAACTTAAAGCTATAAGATTTTTTTTGAAATATTAAGTTCATTTATTAAGCAAGTAATTAAATATTAATCCTGTGATTAAGCCAACTCCATTAAGAGTTTGAAATTTTATTGCGATGAATTTGCAATTTTTTATTGCAGAAGGTTTTTTATATGAAGATCTTAATAAATTTATAAGTCTTATTGCTTGAGGAAAACTAATCAAATAAAGGATACAAAACACTGGAATAAATCCAGTAACTATAGTGAAAAGTTGAAAAATATATATTGTCAAAATTATCCAAGGCACAAATTGAGAACCTTTTTTTGCCCCTAAGCGAACTAAAGGTGAATTTTTCCCATGCTTTTTATCTTCAGAAATTTGATGAAAATGAGAACAAAATAATACAAGAGTTGTTGCCAAGGAAGGTCCTGAACCAAGTAATAAAGAAACTTTCCAGGGAATATCTTCGAAGTAAATATTATATGGATTTAACGCAATTAAGACTGCAGAGTAAGCAAAAGGTCCAAATGCAAGCCAGCATAATGGTTCTCCTAAACCTTGATAGCCAAATCTAAAAGGAGGTCCTTGATATAAATAACCTAAGAAGCAGCAAGATGCCACCAAAATAAAAATGTTTATACTTGTTGATACTGAAATAATTGAAATTATTAATAAACCAACAACTAAAGATGTATATGCAATAAATGAAATTATTTTTTTATTTTTTACAAGATTTAAAATGGAATGGAATTTAAATTCATCGATTCCTGTTTCTGCGTCGAATAAATCATTAGTTAGATTTTCCCAAAGTAATATTAAAATTGCAGCTAAAGTAAATGCAATCAAATTATAAATTTTTACCTTTTCATATTGATTGAGTAAATAAGCCCCTGTTATTAAAACCGGAAGTATGGCAACAGAATAAAGAGGCCATTTTATTGCTTGTTTCCATAATTTTTTTTTATCTTCGTCCATTTTTAATTAACACATAAAATTAGATAATTATTAAATGTAGTTTATAAATTGAGTTACATTTTTTACTTTATTGCATGATTTTTAGTTATTTTCAATAAGTAATGAAAAATGATTTAAACTTAACAGATTTTTTAAAGGATGTATTTTCCTCTTTCGATAAGAAAGTGGAAAATTCTGGATTAGTAAGTATTTGTCTGGAGATTCCTTGTATTGATTTATTTCAAGTATATGAATTGTTTATAAATAAATATTCATTTTCTTCATTTTGGGAGGAATCTGATGGCATTTCATATATTGCTTTCGAGAAATGTAAATATGTTACTTTGGATGGTCCAAAAAGATTTGAATTAGCAAAAGAGTTTAATTCTGAGAATTTTAAAAATTTAATTAACTTAACTAATGAATCAAATAATTCTGCACTTTCAAAAATAATTTATTTATTTTCTTTTTCTGAAAATTTGAATAATAAGAATTTATCTTCAGATGTCCCAAGTTTGGAAGCTATCTTACCAAAAATTTTAATTATTAAAAGTGATAAGAATTGCTGGTTAAGAATCAATGGTCATGTTGAAGGTAAATCATCATTAAGAACATTAATTGAAGAAATATGGACAATTAGAAATCAAGTTATTAATTCTGGCTCAGAATTAATAAAATTATCAGCCTTAAAAACTAGTTTTGATTTATCTATTATTGATGATTTCTTGCACTCCTTAGAAACTTCTAATACAAATTTGAAAAAAGTAGTAAATAAAGGAATTCAATTAGTAGAGAAAGGTATCTTGGAAAAGATAGTTTTAGCAAATAGGATTAAAATAAAACTTAAAAATAAATTAGATTTAGTAGAAATTTTAAAAAGATTAAAAAAGAATCAACCAAATACATGCAGATACGTTTGGAAAAGGAATAGTAAGGATATTTTGTTTGGAGCATCTCCAGAAAAATTATTTTCTTTTACTAAACCTAATTTAACTTTGGAGGCTCTTGCTGGTACTATCTCTACTAATTCAAATTTTAAGAAGCTCCTAAAAAGTACTAAAGACTTAAAAGAACATAATTATGTAATACAGTATTTGATTAAATGTTTAGAAGTTTCAAAAATAACAAACTTTCAAAAAAGTGATATCAAGGTAAATTCATTTGGAGATATTTCTCATTTGCAGACACTCATTTTCTCTAAAGTTGAAAATATATGTCCTTTTGAATTGCTTAAAAACTTACATCCATCTCCGGCTGTTTGTGGATACCCAAAAAATGCAGCATTGGGTTGGATAAACACTCTTGAGTCTTTTCCTAGAGGAAATTATGCTTCTCCAATGGGTTGGGTTGATGCATCAGGAAATGCTTCATTTCTTTTAGCAATAAGAGGAGCTAGGTATATTGAAGAAAATATTGAATTTACTGCCGGTTCAGGTATAGTTTCAGGCTCCGTTTTAGAGAAAGAAATAGATGAGATTAAATTAAAATTTGAATCTATAGTAAAACAAATATTTTTCGTTAAAAATCCTAGATAATTTCCACTAATTTTTCAATAACTTCGTCTGAAACATTCTTATTGGATAAATTTTCTATTTCTCTTAAACCAGTTGGACTGGTTACATTAATCTCGCTAAGCATTCCATTTATTACATCAATACCCACAAAAAATAAACCCTCATCTTTGAAGTGTTGAGATAATTCTGAGCAGATACTTTTTTCTTTTTCTGTTAATAATGTTGGTTCGGCCTTTCCTCCCATCGCTAAATTACTCCTAAAATCGCCTCCTTGAGGAATCCTATTTATAGATCCAATTGCTTCACCATTTACGATAATTATTCTTTTATCACCCTCTATGACTTCAGGAATAAATTTTTGCATCATAACGGGTAATTCTTCTTGAGAAGTTATTAATTCAATGATTGATTTAATACCTGGGGAGTTTTTATTTATTCTGATAACACCTTGACCTCCTTTCCCTCCAAGAGGTTTTATTACTACTTCATTATTTATATTTGCAAAATTAATAAGATCTTTTACCTTACTCGCAACTATTGTTGGTGCCATTAAGTGGCTGTATCTCAAAGCACCTAATTTTTCATTCCATGCCCTTAATGATGAAGGTTTGTTAATTACTTTTACTCCTTTTCTTTCGGCAACTTCTAAGAGATGGGTTGCATATAAATATGCCTCATTTACAGGAGGATCTTTTCTCATCCAAATGCAATTAAATTCGGCGAGAGGTATGCAATCATTCTCTTTGAAAGAAATCCAGGGATTTACTTGAACTTTTGCGGAAGAAGCCCATACTTCATCACCTCTAGCTTCAAGGTCTTGAGGAGTACAACTCCAGATTTCAATATTTTTTTTTGATGATGCTTGCATTAAAGCAGCAGATGAATCTTTTAAGGGATTTATATTTTTTATTGGATCTAATACGAATAGAAATTTCATAAGACCTAGTTTAATAATGCGTCTAATTTATCTTCATTTTCTAATTCGTAGAGATCATCGCACCCTCCGATACCCTCATTATCTATAAATATTTGTGGTACTGTTCTTCTACCATCAGCTCTTTCAGTCATTAATGCTCTAGCATTTTCATCGCCATCAATCTTATATTCTTTAAAATTTATATTTTTTTTCTTGAGTAGAGATTTTGCTCGAATACAGAATGGACAATATTGCCAAGTATAAATTTCAACTTTAGACATTTTTTAAAATAATACTTAGTTTATACTATTAAACAAAAGTGCTTGTTAGATTATAAATAACGAATAAATTCTATTTTGATAGATATTACAGATTTCAAAAAAGATCTTTCGGAACTAACAGAGCGCCTGGGTAATGCTCAGGATTGTCTTTGACGTTCCAAGATTAAAAGCGAAAAGGAGAGAGTTAGAACAAATTTCTGCTCAGCCTGAATTTTGGGAGAATCAAGAAGAAGCGAAAAAACAAATGTTAATACTTGATGATGTCAAGGCTCAACTAGAATTGTTGGATAAATGGAAAATTTTTATTTCCGATGCTAATGCCTCTCTTGAGCTTTATTCTTTAGAACCAGAAGAGGAGATGATTCTGGAATCCCAGCAAGGCTTAAAGAAATTAAGAGATAATTTAGATAAATGGGAATTTGAAAGATTGTTATGTGGTGAATATGATAAGGAAGGAGCAGTAGTTTCTATTAACGCAGGTGCGGGTGGAACAGATGCACAGGATTGGGTAGAGATCTTATTGAGAATGTATTCAAGATGGGCTGATAATAATCAAATGAGTCTTATCATCAATGAATTATCTCAAGGAGAAGAAGCAGGTATTAAAAGTGTAACTTTTGAAATTGATGGAAAATATGCATACGGCTATTTAAAACATGAAAAAGGAACGCATAGATTAGTAAGAATTTCTCCTTTTAATGCTAATGGCAAAAGACAAACCAGCTTTGCTGGGGTAGAGGTTATGCCAAAATTAGATGACAATATTTCACTTGATATACCTGAAAAAGATTTGGAAATTACAACAAGTAGATCCGGTGGGGCTGGAGGACAAAATGTTAATAAAGTAGAAACAGCGGTAAGAATTGTTCATTTGCCTTCAGGGATTTCGGTAAGATGCACCCAAGAAAGATCTCAATTACAAAATAAAGAAAAAGCTATGTTACTTCTTAAGTCTAAACTACTAGTGATTGCTAAAGAACAAAGGGCTGCAGAAGTCGCTGATATTAAAGGCGATATTGTGGAAGCTGCATGGGGCAATCAAATAAGAAATTATGTTTTCCATCCCTATCAAATGGTAAAAGATCTTAGGACTTTGCAGGAGACTAATGACTTAGATAGTGTTTTAGATGGTCGCCTTGAACCATTTATTCATGAATTATTACGCATGAATATTTCTTCTAACGAATTTATTGAATAACTAATGAAAAATAAAAACGAAAATTTAGAAAAAAAAGTTGCTCCTCCAAGCTTTATAAAGCTTGCTATGAGAAATATGGTAAGGAAGGGTTCAAAAAGTATATCTCATTTTACAATAACTTTTCTAGTCTTAATTGGGATATTGATACTTGTGGCCACAATAGGTAAGCCCAATATTCCTGTGTAAAGATGTATGACAGAAAAAATTATTTCTGAAATAAATTTAGATTTGGTTTTTAAATGTAATGAATTTTCCCAATTTTTAAATAAGTTTAAAGATACTAAAAATAAGCTTATTTTTGAATCTATTTTTTGGGAGAAAGTTTTTTTATCTTGGATAAAAACAATATTAAAAAAAGACGATTATAAATTGCCAAATTTCATTTTTGAAAAAAAATCTTTTTCATTAGGCTTACAGATAATATCTAATAAAGAAATTTCTTTTATGAACCAGAAGTGGATGCAAAAAAATGGTCCAACTGATGTTCTATCTTTCCCAATCATTTCTGATGAATCTCTAAATAATTTAGATCATATAGAGTTGGGAGATATATTTATATCATTAGAGATAGCACTTGAGCAATCTTATGAATATAAACATTCAATCTATAAAGAGATGCTCTGGTTGGCTAGTCATGGATTTTTACATCTTTTGGGATGGGAACATAAGAATGATCTTGATTTAGAAAATATGTTAAATTTTCAGGAATATTTAATTACTCGATTAGATTAAAAATCTATGAAAAAAAAAATAAACTCCTTAGAAAATAGAAGAGAATCATACAAAACCTCCAGTAATGTATTAATAAGTTTTAAGTATGCTTTCAGTGGAATTAGTTACGTATTAAAAACTTCAAGAAATTTTAAAATTCAATTAATCTTTGCATTTACAAGTTTATTTATTGGTTTTTTATTGCAAATTTGTCTAAGTAATTATGTAATTTTGGTTGCCACAATTATGTCTGTTTTAATATTAGAAATATTAAACACATCTATTGAATCAATAGTTGATTTAGTAGTTAAAAAAGAATTTAGCAGTTTTGCTAAAATTTCAAAAGATACTTCTGCAGGAGCAGTATTATTAGCTTCAATTAATTCTGTTATTATTGCTCTATATATCTTTGTTCCTAAATTAAATTTGTTATTTAATTCCATATAAATATGTTTCTTGTTATTGATAATTACGATAGTTTTACTTATAACCTTGTTCAATATTTAGGAGAACTTTCTGTTGAGCATGAAATAACTAAAGAATTAATAGTTAAAAGAAATGATGAAATTACTTTAGAAGAAATTATCAAATTAAATCCTAGTGGTATTCTATTATCTCCAGGTCCTGGTAATCCAGATCAATCTGGAATTTGTATTCCAATACTAAAAAAATTATCTAAAAATATTCCGATATTAGGAGTTTGTTTGGGACATCAAGCTTTGGCCCAAGCTTTTGGAGGTAAGGTTGTAGTTGGTAAAGAACTTATGCATGGTAAGACATCCAAAATATTTCATAATCAAAAAGGATTGTTTAAAGATATCGAGACTCCATTTGTTGCGACTAGATATCATAGTCTTATAGTTGATTCAAGTTCTTTACCATCTTGTTTCGAGATAACTGCGACTTTAGAAGACTCAACTATTATGGCTATCTCTCACAAAGAATATAAAAATTTGCATGGGGTACAGTTCCATCCTGAAAGTGTATTGACACAATTTGGTCATAAATTAATTAGTAATTTTCTAAAAATGGCTGAACAAAAGTAAAATAAAAAAAAATAATTAATATTATGATTTCTCAAATTAAAAACATTTTCTTTTTTATATTATTTAGCTCTTTTTTACCTACCTCATTATTTGCAAGGAATTTAGTAATAAAAAGTTTGGGACATAGTAGTTTTTTAATTAATAGTCCAGAAAAATCAATTCTTATCAATCCCTTTAAATCAATAGGTTGTGCAAGTCATTTAAAGGAGCCAAAAGAAGTCAACGTTGATTTTATTTTGGCTAGTTCTAGGCTCCAAGATGAAGGATATAACCCTAATGATCAATTAATGTTTGTTGAGCCAGGAATCTATCAAGTTGAGGATATTTTATTACATGGAATTTCTGTACCACATGACAGATTAGATGGACGTAGATTTGGTATGGCAACTGTTTGGAGTTGGGAGCAGAATGATCTTAAGATTGTTCATATGGGAGGGGCTGCTGGTGATATTGATATTAATAGTCAAATTATTTTGTCTCGCCCAGATATCTTATTTATTTCAATTGGAGGTGGAATAAAATCTTACGATGGAGAAGAAGCCTCAAGAATAATTAAAATCTTAAAACCTAATGTAGTTATTCCTGTTCACTTTGCAAGCGGTAAAAAAATTAATAAAGAATGTGATTTCTCAAATGCTGATTTATTTATCGAAAATATGAAAGATTTTAAAGTAAAATATGTTGGAAAAGATTTTCAAATAAAACCTAAAAGAATAGATCAAAATACAATTTATATTTTCGGTAATTAATTTATTAAATCTAAAACCTTGTAATTTTCCCAGAAAGAAATCATTTGTTCTTTAGTTCCAATACTAACCCTTATTGACTTTCCAATATCCTGTTTGTTTTCCATACTTCTAATAAGAATGCCTTTTTTTCTCATATGTTGTATTAAAATTTTAGGATCTTTTTTTGGCCAAATTAAGAAATAATTACCTCCACTAAAGTGGGTTCTGATTTTTGTTGATTTAAATTTATTTAAAATCCATTCCCTCGCTTTTTTTACTTCTAAAACATAATTATCAATATATGATTTGTCTTTAAGTGCTGCTAATGCTGCTTTAATAGCAAAGCTATTTACATCATATGGTCCTGTAACTTTATTTATGTACTGAATTAAATTTTTATTGCCAAAAGTAAAACCTATTCTTAAACCAGCTAAGCCTGCAGTTTTTGAAAGAGATTGGATTATTAGTATATTTTTATTCTTTTCAAAATCTATCGATTTAAGAAGACTATCTCCACTAAATTTTTCATATAGTTCATCAACAATTATTAATGAATCGGAGTTGATATTAGCTAAGTTAATTATTTCTTCAGAGCTTAAAACCGTACCTGTTGGATTATTTGGATTGCAAATAAATATTAACTTTGGATTATGCTTTATTATTTTTTTCCTAAATTCTTCGATGGGGAATAGAAAATTTTCTCCAACGTAAGAACAACTTATTTTCTTCATTCCTCGCATTTCTGCACAAGGAGAATAGTAACCAAAAGTTGGATTTGTTGTTAGAAATATTTGATCTTTTACTCCAAAGCAATTGAAAATTGCATTTATTGCTGCATCTGCTCCATTGAAAATTCCGATTTCATCATTATCAAATTTTCTTGAATCTAGATAGTGATCACATAAAAATTTTTTTAAAAAATTATATTCTGGATAAATTGAAATCTCATCTAATTTTATCGCTTGTAATGCCTCTAAAACCTTAGGACTTGGACCTAAAGTATTTTCATTAAAGTCTAAGCGGAGTAAATTTCTTCTATTTTCTAAAGGTGCAGAATAAGACTGCATATTTATTATTTCTTCTCTTGGTTTTGGGAAAAGATTATTTGATGGATCAAAATCATTCATTACATTCTTTCTAAAGTTTCAATTCCTAGAAGATCTAAACTTAATTTTAGTGTTTTTGCAGTTAGGTCACATAAATTAAGTCTAGAAATTTTTATATATTTTTCTTCTTTGAGTATTGGAACTTGATCATAGAATCTATTAAAAGTCTGACATAGCTCGAACAGATAACTGCATAGTCTATTTGGCATTAAGTCTTTTTCAATAGAGATTATCACTTCATCGAACCTAAGTAATTTTCTTATAAGTTTCCACTCAGATTTATGTTCATAATTTATGTATTGAAAATCTTTAGAGTCATAAACAAAATCACTTTTTCTTTTAATTCCTGAAATTCTTACAAATGTATATAACAAATATGGAGCAGTATTTCCATTAAGGGAAAGCATTTTATCAAAACTAAATTGATAATTAGTAATCCTATTTTGACTTAAATCTGCATACTTAACAGCTCCTAATCCAATAATTCTTGAAGTATTTTCAATAAATTCTTTGGTCTCGTAACGATCTTCATCTTCTAATCTTTTCAATAAATCTTCTTTTGCTCTTCTAACCGCTTCTTTTAATAAATCTTTTAGACGTATTGTCTCACCTTCTCTTGTCTTTAGTTTTTTGCCATCAATTCCTTGAACTAACCCAAAAGGGACGTGGTCTACTTGACACTTCTCCGGGATCCATTTTGCTTTTTTTGCAACTTGAAAAACTCCAGCAAAATGATTTGCTTGTCCATGATCAGTTACATAAATAATTCTTGAAGCATCATCCCCATTAGGAGCTTGATTGAATCTGTATCTTATAGCAGCAAGATCTGTAGTGGCATAATTAAAACCGCCATCTTGTTTTTGAATAATTAGCGGTAAAGGTTTGCCTTCTTTATTAGTCATCCCATCTAAAAATACACATTTTGCTCCTTGATTTTCTACGAGTATTTTTTTTAAATTCAAATCCTCAATAACTGACTTTAAGAATGGATTATAAAAAGATTCACCTCTTTCTATTATTTTTATTTTTAAATTTTTATAGATTTCATCAAATTCCTTTCTCGATTGATCACATAACAATTTCCAGGCTTGAATAGATTTATTATCTCCACTTTGTAACTTTACTACTTCCTCCCTAGATCTTTTTTGGAATTCATATTCATTATCAAATCTTTTTTTTGATGCTTTATAAAATTCAACTAAATCACTTATCTTGATCCTACCTATTTCTTCTAGATCATTTGAATATAAATCTTTGAGCTGAGTAATAAGCATTCCAAATTGTGTTCCCCAATCACCAACATGATTGAGTCTTAAGACTTCATAACCTCTTAACTCGAAAATTCTGGATATTGAGTCACCTATTATTGTTGATCTTAAATGCCCCACGTGCATTTCTTTAGCAATATTAGGACTAGAAAAATCTACAATAACCTTATTAGACAAACCACTATCTAAATCTTTTTTAATTAGTGGTATGCCAGCCCTTTTGCATTGAATATTTGATTTGATTTCATTTATCAGAACTTCATCTTTTAATTTTATATTTATAAATCCAGGCCCTGCTATGTCTAGACTCTTGCATAATTTTGATATGCCTTTATTTTTATCTAAAAGATTAACAAAATCATTAGAAATCTCTCTTGGTTTCTTTTTATATATTTTAGATAAACTTAAACAAACATTGCATTGATAATCACCAAACTCTTCTTTTGTTGATTTTGTAATTAAATTTTTTCTAAGATTTTCGAATTCTCCTTTTTTATCATTTTTTTCAAGACTATCTAAAAGAGATTGTTCAAAGTGTTGTGTTAATTCTTTAAAAATGATTAGCATTAATTATTCAATTATTTATCTATATAGTTAATTAATATAACGCATACTTAAATCAATCCAATTACTTTTGGTAATTGAAGAACTTGTTGAAATCAAATCAATACCTTTTATTAGATATTTACTAATTTCTTTAGGGTTAATTCCAGAAACTTCTATTATCAAATTTTTATTGACTTCTTTTTTTAAGCTATACATTGATAAATCTCTTAATTCTTGAACGTTTGTTTTGATTATTTCTGGGCTAAGTTCATCTAATAAGACACTATCTGCTCCTGCTAATATTGCTTCTTTTGCCTGTTCGATATTCTCAGCTTCAATTATGATATGAGTTGTAAAAGGGGAATTTAGTCGAATTTTTTTTACTGCATTCTTCAGATTATCTGTCCATGCAATGTGATTTTCTTTTATCATAGCGGCATCGTATAATCCCATTCTATGATTCACTCCACCTCCGCATTTGAATGCATATTTTTCAAATATTCTTAAGCCAGGAGTCGTTTTTCTAGTATCTGCTAATTTTATATTTGTGCCTTCTAACTTATTTACAAGATTCTTTGTATATGTTGATATTCCAGATAAATGCATTGCTAAATTTAGGCTTACCCTTTCACTAGCGAGCAAACTTTTTGAAGGTCCATATATTTCCAGGAGTTTTTGATCTTTAAAAAATTTATCCCCATCAGAGATATTAAATTTTGAACTGATATTTGAATCAATTTTTTTAAAAATTTCTTTTATAATTTCAACACCACAAAATATACCATCTTCTTTCGCAATCCAATATGCATTACCATTCTCTTCTGTAATAGAAGGACTTGTTAGATCTCCTCTTCCTATATCTTCATCGATCCAATTATCAATGAACTTACTTATTATTGGAGTATTTAAATCCACTAAACTAAAAAATAATTAATTAATAAAAATTCAAATGAAGTTAGAGAATTAACTATATATCACTATGTAATTTAACTCAAATTTATTTACCAATACAAAACTTAGAAAAAATATTTTCTAGAAGTTCCTCTGTTAATTCTTGACCAGTTATTTTAGATAAGTTTTGAATTCCATCTCTCAGTTCTATTGATAACAAATCAAATGGCAATTTATTTTTTATTATTTCATCAGTATCATTTAAATTAGATAGACAAGCAGACAAATTCGTTAGATGTCTTTCGTTTAAAAATATATTGATATTTTCTACTTGTTTTAATCCGCATTTTTTTATGATCGTATCGATTAATAATCTTTCACCATCATTATTCTTAATGCTCATAAGAATTGAGTTTTTTAACTGATTTGACTTAATATTTTTAGAATCAATTAAATCTTTTTTATTACCCAAAATAGTAATTAATTTTTCTTTGGGGATTTCTTTTATTATTTTTTTGTCTTCTTCATGAAATCCTTCTTCAAGACTATAAATATAAATTATAAAATCTGACTCTTTTATTTTTTCAAAGCTTTTTTTTATTCCAATACTTTCAATTTGTTCCTGAGTTTCTCTTATGCCAGCAGTATCAATTATTTTCATTGGAATGTCATTAATATTTAAATTCACTTCAATAACATCTCTAGTTGTTCCAGGAATATTAGTTACGATTGCTGTCTCTTTTTTTGCAAGCAAATTTATTAAAGAGCTCTTACCCACATTGGTTTTGCCTATAAGCGCAATGGATATTCCATTGTGAATATATGAATTTCTTTTTGCATTTTCTATTAATAATTCTATTTTTTCTTTTACTTTTTTAATGTTTTTTCGATATTTGTTGTAATTAAACTCTGTGAAGTCTTCTTCAAAATCAACTCTTGCTTCTATCTCGCAAAGTTCATTTATAAGGTCATTTTTAATATCATCAATTTTTTTCTTTATTTCTCCTTGAGCCCCCCCAAAAGCTAACTCCGCTGATCTGATATTACTTGCGTTAATTAATTGATTAATTGACTCGGCTTGAGTAAGGTCTATTTTTCCATTGAGAAAAGCTCGTTGACTAAATTCTCCTGGATTTGCAAGTCTAATTTTAGAATTACTAGATAATAATATCTTTAGAACTTTATTTACTAAGATAATTCCTCCATGGCAATGTATTTCAACAACATCCTCTCCTGTGAAGCTATTTGGTGATTTCATTACTAAAATTAAAACCTCGTCTATAAATTTATTGTTTTTATTTTCCTTAATAAAACCATGAAAAACTCTATGTGATTCCCATGCATATTTAGATTTAGTTTGAACAATCTTTTTGCAAGAATTTATTGAGTCTTTCCCTGATACTCTTATTATCGCAACTCCACCTTTCCCTATACTTATAGCTGTAGCAATTGCTGCTATCGTATCTTCTGTAGTAAGTATCAAATCCATCTCTCGCTTTGTTATAGATAATTAAGTAAGATTATCAATAATTTAATTTTTAATTTTTCTTTCTGAATGAGATCTAAAAGAGATATTAGCTTTAAAAAAATTCTATCATTATTTAGGCATCAGAATGGGAGTCCTTTCTTTAATGCTAAAGGTTTAGCTATAGGTGTATTTAGTGGTTGCTTTCCTTTCTTTGGGTTTCAGACTTTAATAGGGGTATTTTTTGCGAAACTAGCTAAGGGAAATATTGTTCTAGCTGCAATTGGTACTTGGATCAGCAACCCCTTTACTTACATTCCACTTTATTATTTCAACTATAAAGTTGGTTCTATTTTTTTAAATACCTCTTCTAATAAAATAATTGAAAAAAGTTTTGTTATTGATGACTTATGGAAACAAGGTACAATTTTTTCACTAAAGCTACTAATAGGTTCATCTTTTGTTGGTTTTTTATTAGCTTTGATTTGTGGCAGTATTGTTTTTTTGATCTACAAGATAAAAATTACAAGATAGCTTGATCTGATTTGTAAAATTAACTTTGTCCAATTCTGGCAATATCTAAAACATCTGCCATTGATTTAATTTGGTCAATTGTTTTTTGAAGTTGATTATAACTTTCTAGACCTACGCAGAGATTGATAATAGCTGGTTTACCATAAGCAGTTTTAACATTGGCATCGCTAACGTTTATACCTTTATCAGATAACCTCATAAGAATATCTTTAAGAACTCCAACCCTATCAATAACTTCTATTCGCAGCTGAATTGGAAATATATTAGCACGAGTTTTATTATCTTGATTCCATCCAACAGGTAATCTTCTCTCTATTGGAATTGGCATGACATTTTCACAATCTGACCTATGAATGGTTATCCCATGGTTACCAAGCGATACGGTTCCAACTATATCTTCACCTGGAAGTGGCGTACAGCATTTACCTATTCTGTAATCAAGACCTTCTATCCCAGAAATTGGTGATTTAGTCTTTAGATGAGGTTGATTGGTGGAAAAATTACTAATACTTTTAAGAGATTTTGCTATTTCAGAATCAGAATTATTTTTTATATCTTCTGTCTGTAATTTTATTTCTTCTCTTAGTCTGTTTAATACTTGATGTAAAGTTAAACCCCCAAAACCAAGAGATGCCAAAAGATCTTCCGTATTTTTTAAATTACATCGATTAGCAACTTTTTTCATGGCATCACCAGCAAGCAATGTTTCAAAACCATTTTTACCTACTTCTTTTTCGAGTAATTCTCTACCTCTTTTAATTGTTTCATCCCGGTGGCTTTTCTTATACCACTGACGAATTCTATTTTTAGCAGTTGGCGTAACTACAAAGTTCAGCCAATCCAAACTTGGCGTGGCATTATTATTTGTCAAGATTTCTATGAAGTCCCCATTTTGTAGTGATGTAGATAATGGAGAAAGCTTTTCATTAATTCTTATTCCATTACAGTGATTTCCAACTTCAGAATGAATTCTGTAGGCGAAATCTATTGCTGTAGATCCTTTTCTTAAACCAACAACATCTCCTTTAGGAGTGATTACAAATACTTCTTCATCAAATAAATCTTCTTTAATTGATGCTAAATAATCATTATGATCACCTTCATTACCTTCTTGTTGCCATTCGACTAGTTGTCTTAGCCAATTAAATCTTTCAGCATTGCTTTTAGCAGGAGAACCACCCTCTTTATATTGCCAATGCGCAGCAATTCCATATTCCGCAATTTGATGCATGGAAGTAGTTCTAATTTGAACTTCAATAGGTCGATGTCTTCCAATCACAGAAGTATGTAAGGACTGATATCCATTTGGTTTTGGCAATCCTATATAGTCTTTAAATCTGCCTGGAATTGGTTTAAAAGTATCATGTACAACCGCTAAAGCTCTATAACAACTATCTGAATTATCAACGATAATTCTTAGAGCAGCAACATCATAAATTTCATTAAACTGTTTTTGCTGTCTTTCCATTTTACTCCAGATGCCATAAAGATGTTTTGGTCTCCCAGTTATTTCAAAGTTGTTTAAACCCGCTGAGACTAAGTTTTCTTTCATAAGATTCAGGGTTACTTTTAATCTTTTTTCTCTATCACTCCTTTTGACAGCGATTTGATCTTTTAGATCTTGATATTCTTTAGGTTCCAGAAATTTAAACGCTAAATCTTCTAATTCCCATTTAAATCTATTTATTCCTAATCGATTAGCTAAAGGTGCATAAATCTCTCTTGTTTCTCTTGCTATTCTTTTTTTTCTCTCATCATTTAACCATTCAATTGTTCTCATGTTATGAAGTCTATCTGCCAGTTTTACTAAAACAACTCTGATATCGCTAGCCATAGCCATAAACATTTTTCTAAGATTTTCAGCTTGTGCTTCAGTCCTGTTATTAAAGTGAATACCTCCTAATTTTGTTACACCCTCCACAAGTATTTTTACTTCTAATCCAAAATTTGTTTCTATTTCGGATAAATCAACGCCAGTATCTTCAACAACATCATGTAAAAGTCCTGCAGCAATAACAGATGAACTAGCACCTATTTCTTTGAGGAGATTTGCTACGGCAACTGGGTGGATAATGTATGGCTCGCCACTAGCGCGGAATTGTCCATCATGAGCTTTATAAGCAAGTTTAAAAGCCTTTACTATAAGGTTTTGATTATCATCATTTTCTTTATTTGATTGTTCAAAATTATTAATATCGTTAAGAAGCCAATCGGGTATTTTTATTTGATAATTCAAAGATTCCCTTTCATATTTTTTATTTTCAGGCAAAATAGTTTTGGAAACTTCAATTTCGTTTTTTTCTTTTGAATTTGCAGCTGCCTCAGACATTTTATATTGCTTTAGATGTATTTTATTTAGGTCTAGAAAAATTTGCTATAAAATCATGGAAATAAATAAAGAAAAAATTCTTGTAGTTAAAAATCTTACTGTTAAATATGGTTTAAAACAGCAACCTATCATCAAAAATTTTAATCTTGAAATAGATAAAGGAGATCATTTGGCCATAATAGGATCCTCTGGATGTGGAAAGACTACTTTTGCAAAAACATTAGTAAATATATTGCCTGATAAGGCCACTTCTAAAGGGTATATATCGATTTCTAGTGTAGATCCCAGGAAAATAAATAACAAAGAAGCACAATTATTTAGAAGAAAAAATTTTGGATTTATATATCAAGATTCTATAAAAAAACTTAATCCACTTATGAGAGTTGGGGATCACTTATATGAATTGTTTAAAACTCATGATCAAACTAAATCATCTTTAATTATTAAAAAATTAGTAAAAGAAGTTTTTCAAAAAGTAGGAATTGAAGAAAGCAGACTTGATTCTTTCCCGCATCAATTTAGCGGTGGAATGAGACAGAGAGTTTCTATAGCAATGGCTCTTGCTTTAAAACCTAAATTACTAATAGCTGATGAACCTACAACAAGCTTAGATACCAGAACAAGTTTTGAAATCATGAAAGAAATAATTCAGTTATGTAATGAATTCGATACTACTTTAATTTTAATTAGTCACGATATTAATCTTGCAGCAAAGTGGTGTAAAAAAGTTGCAATAATTGAAAAAGGATCGATTGTTGAAAAAGGAAATATATTAGATATTTTTCAATCACCAAAATCAGATATTGGGATAAAGTTAGTAAATGCCTCAAAAATAGTATTAGAATCAAATATTAAAAATAATGTTCTAGATGAGGTCGTTCTAGAAGTAAATAACTTAAGACATTGGTATAAATTAAATTCTTCGATTTTTATAAATAAATGGAATAAGGCTTTAAATGAAGTTAGTTTTAAATTATATAAGAATGAGACTCTTGGAATAGTTGGTTCTTCAGGCAGCGGTAAAAGTACATTATGTAGGGCTTTAATTGGACTTCTGAAAGTAAGAGGTGGTGAAATAAAAATTTATGATAAAAATCACGCATCGAAAAAAAATAAATCTTTTAAAAAGCACAATAATATGCAAATTATTTTTCAAGATCCTTTTTCAAGTTTGAATCCGAAAATGACAATTAAAAATATTTTGGAAGATATATTTTTTATTCAAAAAATCTCAGATAAAAGAAAAATTGAAAAAGAAATAAAATTCATGTTTAGACATTTAAGTCTTCCTTTTAATAGTGAATTTTTAAATTCTTATCCTAGCCAATTATCTGGTGGTCAATTGCAAAGAATTTCATTAGCCAGAGCGCTATTGTTGAAACCAAAAATTTTGATTTGTGATGAGAGCGTTAATATGTTAGATGCTTCAGTAAAAATAGAAATTCTTGCATTACTTAGAGTCTTGCAAGAAAAAATGGATTTAACCATTATCTTTATTACACATGATTTAGGTATTGCTAAAAGATTTTGTAATAGGTTGCTAGTCATGAATCACGGAAAGATAGTTGATGAAGGAGAAAGTTCTACAATATTCATTAAAACTAAAAACACCTATACAAAATCTCTTCTAAATTCTTCTTTAAATCTTATTATTTAGCTTTAAGCACGTTTAGTAATTTTTTAAAATCTAATGGTAATCCTGCTTCAAATATCATTTCTTTACCATTGATTGGATGTATAAGGCCAAGCTTAAAAGCATGTAATGCTTGGCCCTTTAATTTACATGGAAGTTTTTTGCATCTTCCATATAAAGGATCACCCACAATAGGATGATTAATGTGAGCGCAATGAACTCTTATTTGATGCGTTCGACCAGTATCTAATTTGAAATTCATTAATGAGTAATTACCTAATCTTTCTTTTAATTTCCAATAAGTGCAGGCGTATCTTCCTGAAGCTTCTTCAACTACTTTATATTTCAATCTATTGAATTTATCTCTTCCAATGTGCCCCACTATTTGGCCTTCTTCAGAATTAGGTGCTCCATGTATTACTGCAATATATTCGCGTGAAGCTATTTTTTCTTTTATTTGTTTCTGGAGATTTACCAGTGCTTCTTGGCTTTTTGCTACCACCATACATCCGGAGGTATCTTTATCTAATCTGTGAACAATACCAGGTCTTAGTTTCCCATTAATTCCAGGAAGATCATTACAGTGAAAAAGTAATCCATTGACTAGAGTTCCTGATTTGTGTCCTGGGGCTGGATGAACAATAAGTCCTGATTGTTTATTGATTACTATGATGTGCTCGTCTTCAAAAAGGATTTCTAAATCCATTTTTTCAGGTTTCAAATATACAAGAGGTTCTGGAGGAGGCATCCAGATTTGAACATTGTCGCCAATTTTTAATGGGGTCTTTGCTTTCGCAGTCTT
Organism: Prochlorococcus marinus CUG1415; assembly: GCF_017696015.1. Classification (NCBI taxonomy): domain Bacteria; kingdom Bacillati; phylum Cyanobacteriota; class Cyanophyceae; order Synechococcales; family Prochlorococcaceae; genus Prochlorococcus; species Prochlorococcus marinus. The sequence continues at coordinate 197,738 of NZ_JAAORL010000001.1, forward strand.
ATAGTTTACAAGTACTAATCCTGAATTGATAAAATGTTGAATTCTTGCTCTACTTTGTTCTGGCCTTTTACTTACCAACCATCTATCTAGTCTCATCGGAAGAGGTAGCTCATAAATAATTTCAATAAGTTCACCCTCTCCAATGCCGAAAGAATTTTGATTATCTAATTCCATGGTGGGACTTCTAAAGCAATTTTACCAAGCATTTGATTTCTATAATCTTCCAATAATTTATGAGACATTCTTCTTTTATCGCCTGAGGTATGTTTTGAGGCTGCTTCATCGATCCAATCAGAAGGACTCTCAAAGCCTTTTGTAATATCAACCCCATATCTATTTGATATTTGTTTTACTGAGATGTTCGCATTTTTATCTTTGTTGAGAGTGGACATAATTTTGATAAATCCAATTGCGACACTCTCTATTTCATAGGCAGCCTCTCCAATATCGTCACATAGTGCAAGATTAAGTGCTGATTTTTGATTTTCTAAATTAGGAGGTATAACACCAGGAGCATCTAGTAGATCAATACCACTATCTAATTTTATCCATCTTAAATTACGTGTCACTCCAGCTTTCCTAGCACTATCGACAACTCTTTTTTTTGCAATTCTATTAATTAACGCTGATTTACCTACGTTTGGGAAACCAAGTGTAAGGGCTCTTATTGGCCTTATTCTCATACCTCTAGCAATCCTTCTAGCATCAATTGATGATCTAGATTCTTTTGCAGATTTACAAATTTCTTTAATACCTATACCTCTTTTAGCATCACACCAATGCGGATATTGATCTTTTTCATTAAACCATTTATTCCAACTAGTTATTGTGTCAGGAGTGATCATGTCTGATCTATTAATAACAAGAATATGTTTTTTATTGTTGATCCATTTATTTAAATGTGGGTGACCTGTTGATATTGGGATTCGTGCATCTCTAACTTCTATAACTAAATCTACTTTATTGATGACTTCAGATAATTTTTTTTCTGCTTTTGCGATATGGCCTGGATACCATTGAATTTTGGGTATGTCCACTTCAATAAAATAAATAAAATTTTTGTATTCCTTTTAATTTTTATTAGTTTCAAAAGTATTTACTTTTAAATTTTAGTATAAATTTAATAACTAAAAAATTTTTATCATAGTTAATTTTTAAAATTTATTAAGGCATAGGTAACAGTTACTACTTTTTAACCCAATAAGTCCAAATAAACGTTAGGGTCTTAAGATTAAAAATAGGTTGTTTAATGTCAAAATTATCTCTTTCCAGTCTTGATAAGACACATTTAGAAGGTAAAAAAGTTCTTGTAAGAGTAGATTTTAATGTTCCATTAAATGAAGGTGGCCAGATAACTGACGATACACGCATTAGAGCAGCGATCCCAACAATTGAATATCTAATTAATAATTCTGCGAAAGTTATTTTAGCTGCCCATTTTGGAAGACCAAAGGGTCAGGTAAATGAAAAAATGAGATTAACTCCAGTAGCAGCAAGATTAACTGAATTGTTAGGAAAAAATGTCGCTCTTACTAATAGTTGTATAGGTGATGAAGCAGTTGCAGAATCAAATAGTTTAGATAATGGAGATGTTCTTTTACTTGAAAATGTTCGTTTCTTTGGAGAAGAGGAAAAGAACGACTTGGATTTTGCTAAAAATTTAGCATCACATGCAGATATGTATGTCAATGATGCTTTTGGTGCTGCTCACAGAGCTCATGCTTCAACTCAGGGTGTTACTAATTATTTAAGTCCCTCAGTAGCTGGATTCCTTTTAGAAAAAGAATTGAAATACTTACAAGGAGCAATAGATTCTCCAAAGCGCCCATTGGCAGCAATAGTTGGAGGATCAAAGGTTAGTAGCAAAATAGGAGTGCTTGATTCTTTACTAGATAAGTGTGACAAAATCATGATTGGTGGAGGTATGATTTTTACTTTTTATAAAGCTAGAGGTCTAGATGTCGGGAAAAGCCTTGTAGAAGAAGATAAACTTGAGCTTGCTAAAGATTTAGAAGCAAAAGCAAAAGCAAAAGGAGTTGAATTATTGTTACCCACTGATGTTGTTTTAGCTAATGAATTTTCTCCTGACGCCGAAAGCAAAATTTCTCAAATTGATTCAATTAGTGGGGATTGGATGGGTCTCGATATTGGTCCAGATTCCATTAAAGTTTTTCAGAATGCTCTTGCAGAATGTAAGACGATTATTTGGAATGGACCAATGGGAGTTTTTGAATTTGATAAATTTGCAGAAGGTACAAATGCAATAGCTACGACCCTTGCTGACTTAAGTGCTTTTTCTGAAGTTTGTACAATAATTGGTGGTGGAGATTCAGTTGCAGCAGTTGAGAAAGCAGGATTAGCTGAGAAAATGTCTCATATATCTACTGGTGGTGGCGCTAGTTTGGAACTTTTAGAAGGTAAAACCTTACCTGGTGTAGCAGCTTTAAACGAAGCCTAGGTTATAACTCATCAACAATATTAATACTCTTTGTGAAAGTAATCATTCCCTCAGGGTGAGCTATGATTCCTGACCAAATTTGTATACCGGGTTTTGAAGGGGCTCTTGTCATTTTAAAAATCCCCCCAGATGCCAATGGCTCCAATAATATTTCTTGTTCGAAAAATGAATTAACTTGATGAGGTTTTATAGCTCCGGCAATAATAACTTCTTCAAGAGGTTTATTTAGAATTATATCGATATCATATTTTGAACCAGTAAGAACTCTATCAGGAATTTTAAAACTAATATCTATCTTTTTATCATCATTTCTTATAGTTGTGAATAAATTTTTGATAATCCCTTCATCTATTTTCCCATTTACGATTGAAAATAAATAATCAAAATTGGATTGGAGTATATGTATTTTTCCATTAACTATTTTTTCTCCAGAAACTTTTATTCGCAAAATAGCTTCATTTGGAATATTAGATTTTAATCTTGTTATCTTCCATTTGCTGTTCGGGAAATCATTAATAATCTTTGAAAATTGTTTTTGTATATTTTGGCTTTCTTCATTTCTAAAATTTTTTCTAATGAACTCTAAATCACTATTATTTAAAGAGTTTTCTAGATTTCTAGTAAAATCAACTTTTAAAGTTTGCGTTATTGCTGAATAGGGAATAATAAGATAAACAAATAAGTAGAGAAGAAATCCTATATTTTTAAATAAGTTTAAATTAAACATATTAATCATTGGTTATTTTTATTCTACTAATTTAAGTTTTTATGTCTAAAAAAAATAATTTATTAGTTGCAGCGAGTGGAACAGGCGGGCATATTTTCCCAGCGTTAGCAGTTTCTAAAGAGTTGGAGGATGAATGGAATATTCATTGGTTGGGTGTTCATCAAAGACTTGATGCAAATTTTATTCCCAAAAAATATAATTTGAGGAGTTTGAATATAAAGACACCAAAAAAAAATATTTTTTTGTTTTACCAATATATAGAAATTTTATTGTCAACTTTCCAAATAATTAGGATCTTAAAAGAAAAAAAAATCAACTTAGTTTTTACGACTGGAGGTTATATATCAGCACCTACTATTATTGCTTCAAAACTTCTCGGGATACCTATCATTATTCATGAATCAAATTTAATTCCAGGAATGGTCACGAAATATTTTGGTTTTTTATGTAACTATGTTTTTTTAGGATTTAAGAAAACAAATTCTTATTTAAAAAATTGTAAAACTATTTTCACTGGAACTCCTTTAAGAGAGCAATTCTATCAATTTAATTTTTTGCCAGAATGGGTTCCAAAAGGGAAAGGACCTCTTCTGATTGTTATGGGAGGTAGTCAAGGTGCAAAAGCTATAAATCAAATTATTTATGAATCTCTAGAATTTTTAATGAAAAAACAGTTTCGGATAGTTCATATTATTGGCGAATCAAATCAACAACCTTTTCATGTAAAAAATTCCAAAAATTATATTCAAAAGAAATTTACTAATGAAATGGCAGCTTTAATTCAAAACTGTGATCTTGTAATATCGAGATCTGGTGCAGGAACAATCAATGAATTAATAGAGGCTGAAAAACCTTCAATTTTAATTCCATATCCATATTCTAAAAATAATCACCAAGAGAAAAATGCAATGATTCTTGCTGAAAGTGGAGGCTCAGTTTTAATCAATCAGAATAAAATTTCTAAGGAATTTTTTGAAGAAACTCTAGAAAGAATTTTTAAAATAAAATCAAAAAAGGGAAAAAATCACTATGAAATATTAAATCTTATGAAGAAGAACATGGAAAATAATAATAAAATTAAATCTAAAAATGAGATTAAAAAATTTATTAATTATTTTTTAAAGGAATTCTGAATCTCTTTACATAAAAGAGTGTTATTTTTCCTATTCTGCAAACTTATTCTTGCCCACTTTTCGTCAAGAAATCTAAATGAATTACATTCTCTAAGCAATATTCCCTTATCTGCTAAGTATTTTATATTTGGCGATAAGGATGTTTTACTTTCTATTAAAAAAAAGTTGGTTGAAGAGTTATGAACTTTAAGGTTTTCTATCTTTGATAATTTTTCACATACTCTCTCTCTCTCAATATTTATCCAGCAGTGAATCTTTCTTGTCCATTGTTCATAAAATTTCTTATTACTTAGTAGATCAATTCCGGCTTTAATAGCAAAGGAATTTAAAGGCCAAGGATCTCTATTGATTTTCCATTGATTAAGTTTTTTCGATGAGCCAATAACGTAACCTAATCTAAGACCTGGAATATTAAATATTTTGGTTAAGCTTCTCAAGACTAATAAATTATCATATTTTTGGGTTAATGGTATTAAAGATTCTTTATCTCCATGAGGTGTTATTGATAAGAAAGCCTCATCACAGATAACTAATTTATATTTTTTTATTATTTCCTCTAATGAATTCTTACCCCACAATTGGCCGGTGGGGTTATGTGGATTTGTTATCCAAATAACATCACCTTTAGGATGAATTGGAAATGATTGAGGAAAAATATTATCCCAGTGTTTTGGTAATTCGCAATGTATGAAATTGCTATTCCAACAATTTAAAGATCTTTCATAATCAACAAAGCTTGGAGAAGGAATACAACTTTTTCCAAATTTGGATGCTTCATAACCTGCCCATGTTATTAGCTCAGAAGCTCCATTTCCAGGTAATATATTGTCTGGATTTATCCCATGGAATTTGCCGATTATTCTTTTCAAATCAACCAAGTTTCTTTCCGGATAATATCTAAATCCAAGATTCTTAATTTCCGCATTTAATGAATCTATTAGTATTTGAGGGGGGGCAAAGGGTACTAATGAGGCACTTGCATCAATGATTTCAGACGGTAATAAATTTAATTTTTTTGCATTTGCATATACATTGCCTCCATGTTTTAAGTTTGATATTTGCATCGCTTCTGTTGAGTAGTAATTAGGTTCCGATTTATGCATTATTCATTATTCATTTTCTATTTTTATTCAATCCATTTTAAGTCTGATCCAATGGCCTCTTTGATATTAGATAATTGATGGTTATTGAGTTGCTTTATAATTCCATCAAGTATATCAGGGACTAATTGTGGACCCTTATATATCCATCCTGTATAAAGTTGAATTAATGATGCTCCAGAACAAATTCTTTCCCAAGCAGACTCAGGACTATCGATTCCACCAACGCCAATTAAAATAATTTTTTTATCAATGTTATGAATATGTTTTATTATTTGATTTGCTTTTTTTTGTAGAGGCTTTCCACTTAATCCCCCATTTTCTTCAGAAAGTAATAATCCTGTTTGCCTGATCTTTCTATTTTCAAGACCTAATCTATCAATGCTGGTGTTAGTAGCAATTATTCCATCGATGTTTTCCTCAATTATTAATTGACAAATATCATCAATATCTTTGAGGCTTAAATCTGGCGCAATTTTTACAAATACTGGTGGACAATTAGGTAAGTTTTTAATTTCTTTAAGAAGTTCTTTTAGAAGAATTGGATCTTGCAACTTTCTTAGTCCTTCAGTATTTGGAGAACTTACGTTTATAGCTGCGTAATCACAATATGGAATTAATAATTTTAAAGATGTTAAATAATCATCTTTTGCTTGAGATAAACCAGTAATTTTAGATTTGCCGAAATTTATTCCCAAACAAATATTCTTCCTGTTTTTTTTTAACTCAATACCTTGTTCAAGAAAGCTTTTAACTAGATTTTCAGCACCATTGTTATTGAAACCCATCCTATTTAATGCTGCCTCTTCTTCTGCTAATCTAAATAACCTTGGTTTGGGATTGCCATTTTGAGCAAATTTAGTTACTGTACCAAGTTCAGCAAAACCAAATCCAAAATCTTTCCATATATTTGCAGCATTTCCATTTTTGTCAAAACCCGCAGCTAAACCAATTGGATTACTAAAATTTATTCCACATATGTTCTGAATTAACCTTTTATCAACAATAGAAAATTCTTTATTAATATTTTTTAGGATTGATGAAACTACAGGCCAATTATATTTCCTTGAACTGAATGATAGAAGGCTAAGAGATAAATTAGTTAAATATTCTGCATCTATTCCATTGTCTTTTTTTAGTATAGGGGTTATCAAGTTTTTATAAAGATTGTTAAATACTCCCTTCTGTTCATTCATAAAAAAATTAGGATTCCTTTTTTTCTATTATCCAATATTTTTTATCTTTAGGAATCAATCTCCAATTACGCCATTCAAAAAGTAAATATTTTTTTATCTTTAAGTGGTTTTCTTCACCCAATAAGTTACTCATTTCTAATGAAGTTAAGAAGTACTTTTTTTCGGCAAATTTTTGAATTAATTCATTCCTTGAAAATAATTCCTGAATTTCTGAAGGTGCATTTTTTTCAAAAAAGTCGTCTGAAGATTCTGATTCTTTTAAGTTACCTACTAAAGATATACCTTTACTATAGTTGGTTGCGATTTTATCAACCCTATCATTTTGTTTATCACCACTATGACCTTTAACATATTCCATTACAAGGCCATTAATTCTTAATTGATCAATTTTTTGCCATAAATCAAGATTTTGAACTGATTTTCCTGAGCTTGTTTTCCATCCATTTCTCTTCCAATTAATAATCCATTTTGTATACCCTTCTATGACATATTTACTATCAGTTCTTAATTTAAAGTTCTCTTTTAATTTATAGGTTTTTAATTTCTCAAGAGTTTTTATAGCTGCAGTTAGTTCCATTCTATTATTAGTTGTATTTTGCTCGGAACCACCTATTTCTAATTCACTGCTGTCTTCAAAAATGATTAGACCACCCCAACCACCTGGACCTGGATTACCACTGCAGGCTCCATCAGTTGCAGCTTCAATTGCAATACAATTACTATTCATAATTTTTGAAGCCGATATTATGGTTATCGGCTTGAAAAAATCAACTCTTACTTAAGTGTAACTTTACCGCCAGCTTCTTCAATCTCTTTCTTTAAAGATTCAGCATCTGCTTTGGCAATACCTTCTTTGACTGTTTTTGGTGCTGATTCAACAAGTGCTTTGGCATCGCCAAGCCCTAGACCAGTTGCATTTCTTACAACCTTAAGGACTTTGATTTTTGCAGCTGCATCAAAGCTTTCTAGAACTACATCAAATTCAGTTTTTTCTTCGGCAGCGCCACCATCTCCATCACCGCCAGCTGATCCTGGGGCTGCCATTACGACACCTGCAGAAGCTGCAGCAGATACACCAAAAGCCTCTTCAATTTGCTTTACAAGCTCAGATGCTTCTAAAAGTGATAGAGATTTTAATGATTCAAGAATTTCTTCAGTTTTTGCGGACATTTTCTTAAAAGTTAATTAGGGTTTGAATTTAAGATTCTGATTTTTCAGAATGTTGTTTAAGTGATCTAGCAATTCCAGAAGGCACTTCATTGATAGAGATCGCAATTTTTGTTGCTACGCCATTTAGAGCGCCAGCAATTTTTGCCATCAATACTTCTTTGGATGGAAGACTTGCAATTTCTGTTATTTCAGAATCGCTAAGAAGTCTGCCTTCAAATAAAGCTCCTTTGGTTTCGGATTTTTTGGTGTCTTTTTGAAAAGATTGGATCGCTTTTACAGCACCACCAACATCTTCTTTAATTAAGACAAAAGCATTGGTTCCAGTCAGTAAAGATTCAAGATCGTTCCAATTACTATCTCCATCAATAGCTTTACGCATTAATGAATTTTTAGTAACTTTGCAAATGCCTTTAGTTGTTTGCAATCTAGATCGCAAATCTGACATTTCTTTGATAGTTAAACCTTTATAGTCAAGAACTACAGCCATTTCCGAATCGTTTAATAAAGATTTAATCTCAGTAACGATTTGTTGCTTATTCTCTAGTGTTCGGCCCATTGTTGTTTTTTTGGATCGTAATTTAGGGAGAGCAGGAAATGCGGCAAAGTCCTTTTTAAAAGAGGCCGCTTTTATTAGATCCAAAAAGAAATAATTAAGACGAGTCCTCGGTAGGGATTAAAAATTTAGAATAACTAAATAAACCTACTTTCTTTGGCCGTATTATTGCACTTTAAATTATACTACAAAGGGCTAACCTTCAGGTTGATAATCTTGAACGGCATTTATGTCAACTTGAACTGAAGGCCCCATAGTTGAAGTCACATAAAAAGTTTTCCAATACTTTCCTTTGGCTCCACTTGGTTTATTTTTATCAATTGCTTCTTGTAAGGTTTTTAAGTTGTCAAAAAGAGCCTCTTTTGTGAAACTAGCTTTTCCAAAACGGACATGAACGATACCTGCTTTATCTGCTCTAAATTCGAGCTTACCAGCTTTGAATTCTTTTATTGCATTAGCAATATCATTAGTTACTGTCCCAGCTTTAGGATTAGGCATTAAACCTCTAGGTCCTAAAACTCGTCCTAATTTTGCAACCTTTGGCATCATATCTGGAGTTGCAATAAGTAGATCGAACTCCATATTCCCTTTGTTGATGCTTTCCACAAGATCTTCTTCTCCAAATAAATCTGCACCAGCAGCCTTAGCTTTCGATACATTCTCACCGCTTGTTATTACTGCAATTTTGATGCTTTGACCAGTGCCATGTGGTAATGCAACAGTGGTCCTTAATTGTTGATCAGTATATTTTGGATCAATCCCTAAACGTATATGGGCTTCAATAGTTTCATCAAATTTCGCATTAGCATTTTCCTTGATAATACTAAGAGCTTCGAGTGGGGCGTAAATGCGATCTTCTATCTTTGTTGATAGAGCCGCCATTCTTTTTGATAGTTTTTTCATAGTAATTTTGGGTGCAAACGGTTATTAACTAACCTCCCCTAAATAGTGAGCAATTTTGTCTTGAACTCAGTCAGTAATAGAGACGCCCATATTACGAGCAGTACCCTCAATTACTTTCATTGCTGATTCAACACTAGAACAGTTTAGATCAGGAAGCTTAGTTTTGGCTATTTCTTCTAATTGAGCTTTACTTATATTCCCAACAGAGCCTTTTGCGGATTCACCTGATCCTTTCTCTATACCAGCTGCTTTTGTTATTAAGACAGAAGCAGGAGGTGTTTTTGTGATAAAAGTAAAGCTTCTATCTTCAAAAACAGAAATCTCAACTGGAATTACAAAACCTGCTTTATCTTGTGTCCTTGCATTGTATTCTTTACAAAATGCCATAATATTTACACCATGTTGTCCTAAAGCGGGACCTACAGGAGGAGCAGGATTTGCTTTGCCTGCTTGTAGAGCAAGCTTAATAACTGCAACAATTTTTTTTGCCATTAGATTAGATAATTTAAGCTGAGGTAGAAAATCATGATTTTACTCGATAAACAAGAACAATTAGAAATTAATTTTGTTTATTGATTTGAGAGAATTCTAATTCTACAGGAGTCTCGCGCCCAAATATTGAAAGTAATGCTTTTAATTTATTTCTTTCCCCAGAAACTTCTATCACTTCTCCCTGGAAGTCCTTAAATGGACCACTAGTTACTATGATTCTATCTTTTTCTTCAATATCTAACTTTATTACAGCTTTTTTCTCTGATGCGCGCTTAAAGATTCTATTAACTTCTTGTCTGGATAATGGTCGAGGTTTGATATGACCTCGTGATCTTCCGCTACCTCTACCGTCTTCAGCACCAACAAAGTTAATTACATTTGGAGTGCTTTTTACAGCCATCATTGTATCTTCATCCAAAATCATTCTTACGAGGACATAACCTGGAAACACTTTTTCTTCAGTAGTTTGTCTACTTCCATCTTTTTTTAATTTAATTCCAGGAGTTTGGGGAATTTCAATTTCAATGATTCGATTATTAACTCCTAAAGTTACTGATCTCTGCTCAAGCGTCGCTTTTACTTTTTTTTCACAGCTTGATGCTACTTGCACTGCATACCATCTAGCTATGCTTGTATTTGCTTTTGAAGAAGCAATGTTTGTAGTCAATTCATTACTCATTTTTTTTTCTGGAAACTTAATTAAGATCTTTGTTGAAATTGATATTCAGGGATAATTCAACCAAAAATTTGCGAGGCTGCCCATCCATAGAATCTGCTGACAGATGCTATGGCTGCAGCAGAGAAGGATACCATAATTATAACCGCAACCGATTCACTAAAAAGTTGTTGTTTGTTTGGCCACACGACAAGTTTAAGCTCATCGTAGGTAGATCTTAAAAAATTATTCTTGTTTTTAGGTGCTTCAATTTGAGGGGAATCTTTTTTAAGAGGTTCTTGATTAGTAGTAGGACTTGTCACAAGATTTTTTGGAATGAAGCTTTACGCTTTATTTTTATTTTAGCTTATTGATATACTCATCAGTTAGGTCTGAAAAGAATCTCATCCTTTTTAGCGGGGTTAAGTTTAATTGTTATATTTTTTTTGTTTTTAAAGTTATCCTCTAACAGTTTTGCAGCTAAGGGATTTTCTATTTGTCTTCTAAGTTCCCTGCTAAGTGGCCTAGCACCATATTCAGGTTCGTAAGAATCTTTTGCAATTTTATTGATAACTTTTTTGTCTATAGCTATATTTATTTTCTGTTCAAGAAGAAGGTTTTTTAAATCTTCTGTTTGTAGAATAATTATTTTTTGAAGTTCATCAATAGATAATGGATCAAACTTTACTACTTCGTCAATTCTATTTAAAAATTCCGGTCTAAAGATTGAAGACAATGTATCATTAATAGAATTTTCTAGAGATTGTTGATCTTTTTCTAACTTCTCCTCACTTTTAGCAATCTTTTGTGAATACTCCAGTATGAGTTTCCCAGCTAGGTTACTTGTCATAATGATTACGGTATTTTTGAAGTCCACGGTTCTTCCTTGAGAGTCCGTTAATCTTCCTTCATCTAATACTTGTAAAAGGATATTAAAAACTTCTACATGTGCTTTTTCTATCTCATCAAGAAGTATTACTGAATAGGGTTTACGTCTTACAGCTTCAGTTAATTGTCCTCCCTCTTCATAACCAACATAACCTGGAGGGGCTCCCAAAAGTCTGGCGACTGCATTTTTTTCCATATATTCACTCATGTCTAATCTTAAGAGTGCTTCTTCTTCATCAAATAAAGCTGAAGCAAGAGATTTTGCTAATTCTGTTTTGCCAACACCTGTAGGACCCATAAATAAAAAAGACCCAATAGGTCTTTTTGGACTTTTCATGCCAACGCGAGCTCTTCTAATTGCAGAAGAAACAGCTTCTATAGCTTTTTCTTGTCCAATAACTTTTTCACTTAATTCTGTTTCTAAATTAACTAATTTCTTTCGTTCATTTGAAACTACTTTAGAAATTGGAATACCTGTAATTTTTGAAATAACATCAGCAATATCATCAGGTTCAACTTGATATTTAAAAGGGAAAGTTCTATTTTTCTTTATTTTATTAAAGTTTCCTTCAATTTCTTGTATTTCATTCTCTATTTCACTTAAATCTTTTTCAAGCTTTTCTAAAAAATTCCCATCATTTACAATCTCGCGACTTGATTCATCTTGAATTTTTTTTGTTAGCTTATCTTCTTCTTTCATCAAAATAGATAATTGTTCCATTTCTTCGCGCAAATTATTCCAATTGTTGGTAAGAATATTCAATTTTGCCTCTGATTGATTCCTAATATTCAATAGTTTTTCGTTCTCTTCTATATTTTCATCTAGCAAATTATTCAGTTTTTCGTCAATCTTATATATTTTGTTTTCTTGTTGGATAATTATTGGAGGCTTTTTATTAGATTCGATTTTTAATTGTGCAGCTGCTTCATCAATTAAATCTATTGCTTTATCAGGAAGACATTTATCACTGATATATCTGTCGGCCAATTTTGCAGAATAATTCACAGCGTCTTCAGAAATTCTTATGCCATGGTGTAATTCATATTTCTTTTTGATGCCTTGCAGTATTTTTGCACTCAATTCTACTGAAGGTTCATTAACAGCTATCTTTTGAAAGCAATTATTCAATGTCTGATCTTTTTCAATAGTTTCACGAAATTTTTCAGGTGTTGTTGTACCAATACATCTAAGTTCTCCTTCAGCTAATAAAGGTTTTAAGATATTAATAATATCGGCAGTAGATCTGTCAAAACTCAATATAGAGTGGATTTCATCAATAAATAAAATCATTCCTTGGGTTGGATCGTTTAATTCCTGAAGGATTAAGCTTAGTCGTTCCTCTAGTTGGCCTCTGAATTTTGTCCCAGAAACTAATGCACCTATGTCAAGTGAAATAATTTTTAAGTCTTTTAAAGAATCAGGAACTTTTTTTTCTATAATTAATTGCGCAAGTAATTTCGCAATTGAGGTTTTACCCACTCCAGGATTGCCGATAAGGATGGGATTATTTTTATTTCTTCTGCAGAGTACCCTCATTAAATTATTGATCTCATTTTCTCTTCCTATAACAGGATCAAGTAAACCTTTTTTAGCTGATTCTGTTAAATCTTTTCCATAAAGTGAAAGAGCATTTTCATCTTTTTCAATTTGTTTGTTGGTTTCTATTTGAAGTGCACTTTTAGGTAATGGAACAATAGCTTTTTCTAATTTTTCTTCTTTGAGTAAAGTCTCTTTGTTTCCGTCAAAATTAGATTGATTATTTATCTCCATTAGATTCTTATACTCAAAAGAAGCTTTCGATTGATTAATATTTGGGAAAAACTTTAATTCTTCCTCTAATTTTTCAATTGAAAGATTACCTTCTTGAAAAACATAATTACCAATTCTTAAATCTCTACCAAGAGCAATTAGTAAATGTGGGATTTCTATGAATCTTGATCCCCATTGAATTTTTATCTGATTTGCATTATCTAATAAAATTTCTAGATCTTCTCCGATAGTAAAAATATCTGATTCATTTGTTGGGGTCTCTTCTAAAAAGTCTTCTGTTATATCTAAAACTGTATCTTGATCTATTGATAATTTTTCAATGAAAGCAAAGAATTCACTTGATGCAAACAATGTATGAATTATGTGTTCAATATTAAATTCGCTATGATCCCATTTTTTGGCAGTTTCTTCCCCTAATAGAAGAAGATTCCAACTTATATCGCTAAAAAGTTCAGGACTTGATGTAAGGGTTTCTGTCATAAACTATAAAAACTATAGTTGATTATTATTTGATATTCTAAGTAAGATCTGTATTAATAATCATCCAATAATTTTCAATTTGTAAGATGAAATTGAAAAATATGCTTATTTAAGGCATTATGCAGTGTTTGGAATTTTAAAAAGCCTAAATTTATTTCTAAGTTGTTCTGAAATCAAGAAATTAGATTTGGTTAAAATATATATTTCAGATATTAGCCAAATAGTTCAGCTATTAATAGGATTTAAATAGTAATAATTAAATTGTGAAAGAAACTATTGATTTTCTTATTGACACTATTGAAGCGAGGCAAGTCCTTGATTCAAGAGGCAATCCGACTGTAGAGGCAGAAGTATTTTTGGAATGTGGGGCAAGTGGTAGAGCAATTGTTCCTAGCGGAGCTAGTACTGGTGCTCATGAGGCACATGAATTAAGAGATGGCGGTTCAAAATATATGGGCAAAGGTGTCTTAAATGCTGTTAATAAAATTCATGAAACAATATCGCCTGCTTTATGTGGTTTATCAGCTTTAGATCAGACTGCGGTAGATAACTTAATGATTGAAATTGATGGAACTCCTAATAAGTCCAACCTTGGGGCAAATTCAATCCTCGCAGTAAGCCTTGCAACTGCTAGAGCGTCTGCAAATGCTTTAGATATACCCTTGTATAGGTATCTTGGCGATCCTTTATCCAATCTTCTTCCAGTCCCCTTGATGAATGTAATCAATGGAGGTGCTCATGCACCAAATAGTCTTGATTTTCAGGAATTTATGGTTGTACCACATGGAGTTCAAAATTTCAGTGAATCACTAAGAATGGGTACTGAAATTTTTCACTCATTAAAATCATTACTGGATAAAAAATGTCTATCTACTGCTGTAGGTGATGAGGGCGGATTCGCACCTGATTTATCATCGAGCGAAGAAGCGGGAGACTTACTGTTAGAAGCTATTCAAAAAGCTGGATTTATTCCTGGTGAGCAAGTTTCTTTAGCTTTAGATGTTGCTAGTACTGAATTTTATAACAATGGTATTTATCAATATGAAGGAAAAAGTTTGAATAGTTCTGAAATGATTTCATATCTTTCAAGATTAGTTTCTAATTATCCAATAGTTTCAATAGAAGACGGTTTAGCAGAAGATGATTGGGAGGGTTGGTCAGAATTAAACAAAGAACTAGGAAATAAAGTTCAGCTTGTAGGTGATGATTTATTCGTTACTAATACAGAAAGGTTAAGGAAAGGGATTATGGGGAAATCTGCTAATTCAATCCTAATAAAGGTAAATCAAATTGGAACATTAACTGAAACTTTGGAAGCTATTGATTTAGCTAAAACCTCAGGTTTCACAAGTGTTATAAGTCATAGAAGTGGTGAGACTGAAGATACAACAATTGCTGATTTATCTGTCGCTACAAGATCTGGTCAGATCAAGACAGGTTCTTTGAGTAGAAGTGAAAGGATTGCAAAATATAATAGGCTTTTAAAAATTGAAGAGGAGTTGGGCAATCAAGCAAAATTTGCTGGTGCTTTAGGTTTGGGTCCCAAAAATATATAATTTTTCTAGCGCTTAAGTTTTTCTAAACGTGAGCCTTTACTCATACTTAATTGGCATTTTATCCAATCAATACTTATGGGTAGTGCAAAAAATAATGGTAGTAATGCAAAATTATTTTGTTTATTAGTTACAAGTAAAGCAGAGGCAATTGATAAGCTTCCTATAAGAATTGAATGGCCTAATGTTTTTTGCGCAGTAAACATTTTTTTAAATTGTCTATCAGACTCTCCCATTCGAATTTGTAATTGTAAATCGCCCTGCTCTAATCTTTCTAAACTTTCATCTATTCTTTTGGGAATTCCTACAGCTTTGGATCCTAGTTCACCTACTTGCTTTCCAAATTGGTTAATTAAATCGTTAGGAGTTGGATTATTAGAAGTCATAAGTTCTATTAAATAAGGCTTGGTAACTGATACAAGATTAAACCCTGGGTCAAGCATTCTGCCAACTCCTTCAAAAGTTGACAAAGCTCTCATTACAAATATTAAATCTACTGGCAGCTGAAATGGTGTTTCATAAACAAGCTCGTATAAGTCTCCAGATAATTTTTCAATTATATTTGGACTAAATGGTGGAGTTAAGGCCTCTTTAAGCATTAATCTGACTAATCTTCTGATTGGTCCGATATCAATATCTTTTGAAATTAGACCAGCTTGTTGTAATTGCTCTACGAGTGATGAGGCGTCTCTTAATGCAGCCGCCTTAACCATTGCCCCTAATCTTGTTTGAAGGTTATTTGAGATATTTCCCATCATGCCAAAATCATAAAAAATTAATTTACCTGTATTTGAAACAGCTAAATTACCTGGATGAGGATCTGCATGAAAAAAACCATAATTCACTAATTGTTTGAGATAGCTTATTGCACCTATTTCTGCAATTTTTGGCAGATCAATTTTTTGGGATTGTAATTTTTCTATATCGCTTATTTTTGTTCCTTCTAGATAACTTAAACAAAGCAATTTTTCACTACTCATATCCCAAATTACTTCTGGAATTTCAACATTTTTATCATCAAGGAATTGCTGTCTAAATCTTGCTGCATATTGTGCTTCACAATTAAAATCAAGCTCCTTCATAAGAACTTTCCGACACTCTTTAGCAATCTCAACCCAGTTTCTACCTCTGCTCCAATTCTTATTTTTCTGCAATACACCTGCTATTTGTTGCATTATACCCAAATCGATAATAAATAATTCTTTTAAGTTAGGCCTTTGAACTTTAAATACTACTTTTTTGCCATTTTTTAACGTTGCCCTATGAACTTGAGCCAGTGATGCTGATCCAATCGGATCACATATTATTTGATCTATGTCATCAAACTTTGATCCTAGTTCTTCTCTAATAGTTTCTTCAACTTGATCAAATGAAAAATTAGGAACTTGATCCTGTAATTTAGATAATTCCTGAATCCAGTTGTTAGGAATCAAATCCGGTCTCGCAGATAATAATTGTCCAATTTTAATGAATGCAGAACCAAGCCTAATTAATTGATTAGTAAACCACCTAGCTCGTTTAGTTTGGACCTTACTTTTTTTATTGCCCTTGGTTTGGAAAATTTTAAACCTAATATGATCTATCCACAAATTTATTACAAGCGAAATAAGAGTTATCCAAATAAGAAAGACCCTCTTCAATTTTTTGAAATGATAATGAAGAATGTGATAAGTCATTTAATTGGATTATTCATTTTTTTATTAAATAGTTCAATTTGTTTATTAATAGCTTCAATTTCATTAAAAGCTTTATTTATTTTAGAATTTTGATAAGTATTTGTAGGTTTATTTTCTTTAACATTCTCTTCTTTTTCCATCCTTGAGGCTTCTTCTATAATGGATTCTTTCAAGCTGTCAAATTCTTTTTTGAGTATTTCTGGAGCATCCTGTGCAATATTTGTTGCTTCTTCAATTTTTTCAACCAATATCTCGTTGAATTTTTCGGTTATTTTTTTTATAGCAGCTTTTAAAAGGTAATCAGAGTTCGTCATGAAAAATATAATGTTTCTTTAGCAATTAATTGATTCAACGTGTTCTAATAATAAATCAATATAGAACAATTCAGATAACTGAAATCTTTGATAATTAAATTTTTAAGTTTTCCTATGTAAGTTTGTTTCTATATTATGTTTTTTTCTTTTTTTTCTTATAAGTTATATCTATAAGCAGGTTAGGTATTAACATTTAATATATCTTCTAACCAGAAACTCATCTAATTAACTATTATAAGGAGTTTTATTACATTGGAAATCATTGAGTCAGATGTAGTTATTATCGGAGGAGGTCCAGCTGGATGCACTTGTGCACTATATACATCTCGTTCAAACTTAAAGACAGTAATTTTAGATAAAAATCCATCTGTTGGTGCCTTAGCAATAACTCATCAGATAGCTAATTATCCAGGTGTTCCTGTTGATATAAGTGGGGAGAAATTACTCACTTTAATGAGAGAACAGGCTATCCAGTATGGTACGGACTATAGAAGAGCACAAGTGTTTGGGATAGATGCTAGTGGAGAATGGAAAATGATTTATACACCTGAGGGCACCTTTAAGGCTAAAGCACTTGTTCTTGCAAGTGGAGCGATGGGCAGACCTGCATCATTTAAGGGCGAAGCTGATTTTCTTGGCAAAGGAGTAAGTTATTGTGCTACTTGTGATGGAGCTTTTTATAAAAATAGAGAAGTTGCTGTTGTAGGAGTGAACAAGGAGGCAATTGAAGAAGCAACTGTGCTCACTAAATTTGCTTCAACTGTGCATTGGATTACATCAAGTGATCCAAAGCCAGAAAATGAGGAGGCTATGGAATTGATGGATAATGCAAATATTAAACATTGGAGTAGAACAAGATTATTGGAAATTTTGGGAGATGATATGGGAGTGAATGGTGTAATTGTAAAAAATAAACAGGAAGAAAATCCTATTAATCTTAATTTAGATGGAGTTTTCGTTTATATGAGTGGTTCAAAGCCAATTACTGATTTCTTAGGAGATCAGATTGCCTTAAAAGAAGATGGAGGGGTGATTGTGGATGATTTCATGTCCACAAATTCAGATGGAGTATGGGCTATTGGAGATATAAGAAATACACCATTTAAACAAGCAGTTGTTGCAGCTTCTGATGGATGTATTGCAGCAATGTCAATTGATAGATACTTAAATAGTAGAAAAAATATAAGAGTAGATTGGATTCATTCTTAGAAACTAAATATAACTTCTTTGACTTAGAGGGGTGTTGCTTCAGAAATATAAGCTACTCCTCCGTAATAGCTTAAATCATCCCTAATGTTATCTCTAATTTTATCTATTAATTCTTGCTCACAAAAAACAATTACATGAGCATTTGCTCCTAATCCTGTAAATTCCATATCTTCAGTAACAACTCTTTCAGGCCCCCTGCCTGTGGCGTGTTTCATAACTGTATATCCAGGAACATTAGCTTTTTCTAATGTTTTAATGATTGCATCTAGTTCTCTTTCACTAAATATTAAATCCAATCTTTTCATTTTTATAAAGGGGAAAGTGGGATAATGGTATTTACTAAACTCATATATATGGGAATGCCAAGAACTATATTAAATGGAAAAGTTAGACCTAGTGTTGTTGAAATATAATAACTAGATTTAGCTTCTGGAACTGTCATTCTCATAGCTGCAGGGACTGCTAAATATGAGGCGCTTGCACATAAAACCACAAATAAAAGTGCGTTGCCAGGTTCTAAAGATAAAAATCTTGCAACGAAAACACCTATAAATGCATTAAATAGAGGCATGAAAATTGCAAACCCAATCAAAAACGAACCTGCACTTTTCAGCCTCGGCAATCTTTGCGCAGCGACTATTCCCATATCTAACAAGAAGAAGCATTCTGCTCCATAGAATAATTGTCCAGTGAATGGCTCCATTTTTGCAATCCCTGAGGGATTACTGGAAGCAGTCAGAAATCCCACAATTAAGCTTGAAAGTAATAAATATACTGATCCATTCAAAAATGATTCATGTAATATTGCGCTTAGATGCATTTTTCTTGATTTTGGTCTATTTTTGGGAGCTGCAAATTTTACTAGTAATAATCCAACAATTATTGCAGGAGATTCCATTAAAGCTAAGGCGCCAACCATAAACCCATCAAAAGCTATTTTTTGACTTTCTAAAAAACTTTCGGCTGAAATAAATGTAACAGCACTAATTGAACCGTATGCTGCTGCTATTGCTGCTGAATTAAAGACATCAAACTTAAATCTTAGAATTAAAAATCCAATTAGCGGGATTACTAGTGACATTAGTATTGCAGCACTTAAGGTCGGCAATACTTGATCAGTAAACCCACTTTTCTGTATCTCTATACCTCCTTTAAAACCAATAGCTAATAGTAGATATAAGGAAAAGAGTTTTGGTAATGGAGCTGGTATTTCTAAATCAGATTTAAAGAGTACTGATATTGCTCCAATCAAAAAGAAAAGAACTGGGGGTGCTAATACATTTTGCAGAATTGGATTTATTTCCATAAATTACTAAGCGATTTCATTGAGAGCAGTTTCTAACGCTTCTTTTCTAGTTTCAATGATGCCTTCAACTCCAAACTTAGCTAATCTTTCCTTTACTTTTTCATTAGCCCCAGCAACAAATGCTTTTCTAGAGTTATTTTTTGCTTCTTGCATCATATCCTCTATTGCAAGAGTTGCTGTTACCCCAAGTCTCGGTACATCAGTTATGTCTAATATCAGAATTTTGTAATTTCTTACAAGATTCATCCTGTCAGAGATGCCTTTTGCTGCACCAAAACTAAGTGGCCCTTTGAGTCTAAATAGCATTACTTCTCCAGAACATCTATCCAGTAGAGCTTTTTCATCCGCGGGTAATGTATTTTGACCTTGATTATTACCTGTTAATGAAGGATTATCCTCTTCCATACCTTCTAGTTGAGTTTCAGTAATTGAATCAATAGTGAGCATGTTTGCAATAAATACTCCAACTAATACTGCCCATATTAAATCCCAAAAAACAGTCATTAGGAGTACACCATACATAACAACTGAAGTTTTTAGAGATAATTTATGGGCCCTTAGCAAGAATCCCCAGTCAATAATATCTAATCCAACTTTGATAAGGATACCTGCTAAAAGTGCTGTAGGTATTTTTTCTGCTAATGGTCCTGCACCAACTAATACTATTAACAAAACTATTGAGTGAACCATTCCAGATAAAGGAGTGGAGCCACCCGATTTGACATTTATAACAGTTCTCATTGTTGCACCTGCTCCAGGTAATCCTGAAAAAAGACCTGCCACAGCATTTCCTATCCCCTGCCCAATTAACTCTCTATCAGAATTATGCTTTGTTTGAGAAATATTATCTGCTACTAAGGATGTAAGTAAAGAATCAATTGCTCCAAGTACTGCTAATACAAGACCTGCCTTGAAAATAATAGGAAAATACTGGTTGAAACTTGGGAAATCTAAAGATGGAACTCCTCTAGGAATTTCTCCAATTCTGTCTATTGATCCACCAAAAAACATTGATATTGGAGTTACTATTAATAAGGCTAAAAGTGGAGAAGGAACCCACTGAGTGATTGTTCTAGGTGTTAAAAATACTATTCCTAATGTCATTATTGCTACTCCAATGGCAGCAAGATTAGGTTCGAAATTTGAAAAAACAGTAGTTAAAGAGTCGACTACACCTCCTCTGGTGCTTATGCCTAATAATGGTCCAATTTGAAGCGCAATTATGATTACCCCAATACCAGACATAAATCCTGAGACAACTGAATATGGAACTAAAGTAATGTATTTACCTAGTTTTAGAATTCCGAATAGTATTTGCAGTAAGCCGCCAATGACTACTGCTGCCATAACTAAAGGTAAAATTTGCCCTGCAGAAAGATCTCTAGGAACTCCAACTGCTGCTAAACCTGCTACTACACCGGCAACAGTCACACTCATGGGACCGGTAGGTCCACTAACTTGAGCAGGCGTTCCGCCAAATAAAGCTGCTAAAAAACCAACTACAACTGCCCCATATAGTCCATAAATTGCCCCACCAGGGCCTAAAGCAGCATTACCAAAAGCAAGAGCAAGTGGCAAAGCTACAACTGCCGCGGTGATTCCTCCAAGAATATCGCCTCTAATATTGTTTAGATGAAATCCATTAATTATTTTCAAAGATACTCTCCTTAAATAAATGCATTAACTCAAAGATTTTATCTCTTTATGTAGTAAATTTGTAAAAAATTAAGTTTCTAAAGAAAATTTTTGTAACTTTTTCCATTGTCTGTTAAAAGTAATTAAGTTAATTTTCCTGAACAAAATGAGACTCTGATTGATTTATATGCGATGTAAGCGATTAATGTATTAGATAAATATTTTTCAACTTAAATAATATTCAAATGAATTCGATTATTCGTCCAAGAAGATTAAGAAGGACTGAGGCAATTAGAGAGATGGTAAGGGAAAACCATTTAATGCCTTCGGATTTTATATATCCATTATTTATTCATGAAAAAGATTTTAAAGAAGAAATTTCTGCAATGCCAGGAACTTTTAGATGGGATATGAATGGCTTAATAAAGGAGGTCACTAGGGCCTGGGAATTGGGAATAAGATGTATTGTTCTTTTCCCAAAAATAAACGATAGCTTAAAAACTGAAGATGGAGCAGAGTGTTTTAACGAAGACGGTTTAATTCCTAAAGCTATTCGAATATTAAAAAAAGAGATTCCAGAAATGGCAATAATGACAGATGTTGCCTTAGACCCATACTCGTGCGATGGACATGATGGATTAGTTGATGAAACTGGAAAAATATTGAATGATGAAACAATTGAAATTTTAAAAAAACAAGCTATAACACAAGCTAGAGCCGGAGCAGATTTTATTGGCCCTAGTGACATGATGGATGGGAGAGTTGGAGCAATTAGGAATGCTCTTGATAGCAAAGGATTTAGTGATGTAGGTATTATTAGTTATACAGCAAAATATTCATCTGCTTATTATGGTCCGTTTAGAACTGCTTTAGATTCAGCTCCAAGAGAAAATAGTAAGAAAATAATTCCAGAGAATAAGTCTACATATCAAATGGACCCTGCCAATGCAAAAGAGGCTTTAATTGAATCTGCATTGGATCAGTATGAAGGAGCTGATATTTTGATGGTAAAACCAGGAATTTCATATTTGGATATTGTTTATAGACTAAGCACTTTTTCAAATAAGCCCATAGCTGCATACAACGTTAGCGGGGAGTATTCGATGGTAAAGTCTGCTGCTATGAAAAACTGGATTAATGAAAAAGATATTGTTTTAGAAACTTTACTTAGTTTTAAAAGAGCAGGAGCAAAATTAATACTCACTTATCATGCTTGTGATGCATCTCAATGGTTGCAGGATACTTAAAAACTCATTATTAACAAAAATTTGGTTTATTCTTAGATTAATATTAAATTCATCGCTTTGTTTTGAAGTTTTCACAAGGAGTTAATAGGATTGGTCACATCGCACTTAGAGTAGAGAATCTCGAAAGGGCCAAATCTTTTTATATTAAATTGGGTATGAATTTGGTTTGGGATGATAAAGATTGGTCTTATTTGGAAGCTGGTAAAGGTAAAGATGGACTTGCGTTGTTAGGCCCTAGCTATAAAGCTGCAGGACCGCACTTTGCATTTCATTTTGAAAATAAACAAGAAGTAGTAAACATTCAAAATAATTTAAAAAATTCTGGTGTAAAAGTTGGTCCTTTACATGAACATAGAGATGGGACAGCATCTTTTTATATGAAAGATACTGAAGGAAACTGGCTCGAGATGCTTTATGTTCCTCCTGAAGGAATTCAATCGAATGTTTGATTCTTTTTTTTTGTATGCAAGAGAAAAGTCATTCTAAAAAATCATATTCAGAGAAATCCTTAGAAGATGAATCTATAAGCCTTTTAGAGTGGGATTCACTAAAAACGCATTTATCCTCATTTGCCTCAACAGAAATGGGTAAACGAGCAATTTTAAGTTTTGAAATTCCTTCAGAATACGAAGTTTCTAAAAGACTTTTGAATGAGACAGTTGAAATAAATCAGCTAGAAAATAATTTAGATAAATCAATTAGTTTTTCTGATGTTTTTGATATTAAAAGAAATATTGAAATTTGCTCAAAGGGAGGAATAATTTTATCTTCTGACTTTTTAGAAATTGCGAAAACAATTTCTGCAGCAAGAAATTTAAAAAAAATCATATTAGATTTTGAACAAAGGCCTGTTATTTCGTCATTCACAAAAAATTTAATTGATCATCACAATATCGAAAAGATTTTAAAAAATGGTATCGAATCTAATGGAAGCATTTCAGACAATGCTAGTAGTAAATTATCTATTCTCAGAAAAGAATTATTATCCAAGAAACTGGAAAGAAAAATATTAGTTGATAAATTTATTCAAAAGAATTTAGCTTATTTGCAAGATACTACTATTGGAGATCGATATGGGAGACCAGTTGTAGCAGTAAAAGTTAATCATGTAGATAAATTTAAAGGCATAATTCATGACTCTTCATCTTCAGGAAATACAGTATATTTTGAACCTGATAGTGCAGTAACTAAAGGTAATAAGATCGCTTCTTTAGAGGCTAAGATCACCTCAGAAGAATTTAAATTACTTCAGAAATGGTCTCAAGTTATTGGTGATAATTCAGATAATCTCATTTTAATGTCATATATTTTATTAAGATTAGAAAATGCTTTAACCCGTTCAAGATATTCGAAATGGATTGGAGGTAAAACTCCTATTTTTGAGAAAAATCCTATTGTTACCCTAATTGGTTTTTCTCATCCGTTATTGATTTGGGAAAACAAGAAAAAAGGAGCTCCACCTCCAGTTGCTGTTGATTTTCATATAAATAGAAATATTAAGGTTGTATCTATTACAGGTCCAAATACCGGCGGTAAAACTGCCGCTTTAAAAGGTTTGGGTTTGTCGTTATTAATGGCTAGAGCAGGATTATTGATCCCCTCAACTAATAATCCAATTATTCCTTTTTGTCCAAATATATATGTTGATATAGGTGATAATCAATCATTAGAAGAAAATTTATCTACCTTCAGTGGGCATATAACCAGGATAAAACAGATCTTAGAAGCACTTGAAAATAAGATAGGATTATCAATTGTTTTGTTAGATGAGATTGGATCTGGTACAGATCCTCTTGAAGGTAGCGCTCTTGCAATGGCTTTGTTAAAAGAATTTGCAAATAAATCTGATATCACTTTGGCAACTACACATTATGGAGATATTAAGGCATTAAAATATAATGACTCCAGATTCGAAAACGTTTCAGTTGCCTTTGATGAGGATTCTTTGAAGCCAAAATATATACTCAACTGGGGAATTCCTGGGAGAAGTAATGCTTTGTCAATCTCGAAGAGAATTGGTCTTGATGAAAGGATAATTCATGAAGCTGCAAATTATCTAAAGCCAAAAGAAGTTGATAATATTAACAGTATTATTAAAGGACTTGAAGAAGAGAGGATCAAACAACAAAAATCTGCGGAAGCGGCTGCAGAACTTATTGCTAGAACTGAAATGTTACATGATGAATTGAATAAAAATTATGAATATCAAAAAATAAATGCTGAAAAAATACAGGAAATTGAAAGGTATAAATTATCAAAACATATTGCTGATGCTAAAAAAGAGGTGATAGGTTTGATTAAAAAATTAAGAGATCAAAATGTTAGAGGAGAGGATACTAGAATTATTGGAAAAAGATTAAAGGAAATTGAGACAGAACATTTAACCCAAAGAAAAGTTGAAAAGTCAATATCATGGAATCCTAAGGTAGGTGATTTTGTGAAAATTAAAAGTCTAAACAGTATAGGTCAAATTGTAGAGTTGGATAAAAAGGGGGGTTTTTACGAAGTTAAATGTGGTTCATTCAGAAGTACATTATCTGTAAATGACTTTGAAGGTATTCATGGGGAAAAACCTAATATCAAAAAGTCTAAAATTGAGATCAATTCATCAAGAGAAGATTTTTCTTTTTCTAAAATTAGAACGAGTAAAAATACAATTGACGTAAGAGGACTAAGAGTTCATGAAGCCGAAATAATTATTGAGGAGAAAATTAGAAAATTTCATGGCCCGCTATGGATTGTTCATGGAATTGGAACTGGAAAATTAAAAAAAGGATTAAGAGAATGGTTATCAGGATTAAATTATGTTGATAAGATTGAAGATGCTGCCATCAACGAGGGTGGACCTGGTTGCAGTATTGCGTGGATAAAATAAAATTTAAAATATTTAGAAAACCATTAAATAAGATTATTAAGTGCAATTTATTGATCAAGCAAACATTATTCTTAAAGCTGGCAAAGGTGGGAATGGAATAGTTTCATTTAGAAGAGAAAAATTCGTTCCTGCTGGAGGACCCTCGGGCGGAAATGGCGGTAGAGGGGGTTCAATAATATTGGTAGCTGATGATAATCTTCAAACATTATTAGATTTTAAATTCAAAAGAGAAATAATTGCTGAAGATGGATGCAAAGGAGGTCCGAATAAAAGATCTGGTGCTTCAGGTGAGGATACAATCCTTAAAGTTCCTTGCGGTACAGAAATAAGGGATTTTAAAACTGGCATTATTTTAGGAGACTTAACTAAAAATAAACAAAGTTTAACTATTGCCATTGGAGGAAGAGGTGGACATGGTAATGCTTACTATTTAAGTAATCAAAATAGAGCCCCAGAATCATTCACTGAAGGTAAAGATGGTGAGATATGGGAGGTTCAATTAGAACTTAAACTACTTGCAGAGGTTGGGATTATAGGTCTTCCAAATGCAGGGAAAAGTACTTTAATTTCTGTTTTATCATCTGCCCGTCCAAAAATTGCAAACTATCCTTTCACAACTTTAATACCTAACTTAGGTGTAGTTAGAAAAGAAGATGGGAATGGTTGCCTTTTTGCCGATATACCTGGATTAATATCAGGGGCAGCTGATGGAGTAGGTTTAGGTCATGATTTTTTGAGGCACATTCAAAGAACCAAGATACTTGTGCACTTAATTGATTCAATTGCAGAAAACCCTATTCATGATTTTGAGATAATTGAGCAGGAATTAAAAAAATATGGGAAAGGCCTTTTAGATAAAGAGAGGATAATAGTATTAAATAAAATGGAACTTATAGATGATGATTATTTGAAAATAATCACAAAAAAGTTAGAAGATTTATCGAAAAAAAAAGTTTTAGTAATTTCTTCATCTTTAAAAAAAGGTTTATCTTCACTGCTTTCTGAGGTATGGAAAAGGATCTAACTTAAATTAAAAAAAAATTTTGTAAATAAATATACTTGATTTAATAATGAAAATTAGCCATAAATAAGATACTGCTTTAACCAAAACATGAATTTCTACAGTTGCTTTGATCAACAAGGGAAAATAATAGCCAGATGTCAAACCATTAAAGATATTGAGGTTCTTAAGAAAATGGGAAGACCAATTGTAGAAGTTAAGGAAATGAAAAATGAGGAGTCGGTGGTATGCTCGCTAACTGGTAGCCCATCCGATTTTAATCGGGATTACTAAAAAAATTTAAGAAATAAAAAAAGGGCTCTAAAAGCCCTTTTTTTTTTTCTTAATTAAGAAAACTTAATCATCATAAACAAGACATTCTGGTTCGTCTGGGTTGGCATCGCAAAATAATTCCAAAGCATTTGGATCATGTTTATCCTCTGGATGATGATCTTTATACTCTTCTAGTTCTTTTAATTCTTCAGTTAAATGTCTGACCTTTGGAAGATTGCCCTCTGCTTTAGCAGATTCGATTTCCGATTGATCTTTTTGGATGTGTTCGTCAATGGATTTCATTTGAAGCTTTTTCGTACTTTAGTAGACATATACAAGATAGTTAATTTCTAATGAAATTGCATTATCTATGAACAAAATAAGTGTTCATTACAACATCATTTTTCTTTATCGAACTTGGTTTTTATATTTTTAAGCATCTAATCTAATTATTTCCTTTAGTGATGGTAATACTGGAATTACTTGATTTGGGTTTAAAGGGAATAAAGCTTTGTAGTAATCTTTTTTCCATTCATTGTCGTAGCAAGTATTATCTACATTAGATATTTTAAAAAATTTTAATCTCCATTCAATAATTTTCTCGAAATAAGATAGTTCTTGTTCAGTACATTTAAAAAGTTTGCTATATATTAATTCCCATCTTATAAGTGTAGGAAAAAGGTAAATATCTGCATAAGTTAAATCTTCTCCAAATATCCAATCCCCTTTATTCAGGCTAATTGTATCTTCGATTTCGTTTAAAGCTGCGAAAAGGTTTTTACTAGCTTTTTCATATGATGACTGGTTTCTGGCGAATCCGCACCTATATACACCATCATTGATGTTGTTATGAATTAAATCTAAATGTTTTTGATCACAGTCTTTGATTTTCAATGTATTATCTTTCGACGTACTTTGTATTGAGTTAAGTAATCTTATGATTTGAGAACTTTCATTAGATAATATATTTACTTCATCTTTTACAAAACTAATGAAAAGAGGTAACGTCGCTCTGAAAATTATTTTTTTATTAGCTTTTTTATAAAGTTCAGAAAGCCTTGTACATCCTTTAAGTTTTTTATTGAAAATCCATTCACCATGCTCAACATCTGCTTTTAAAAAAACAACTTTAACTTCTTTAGATAGTTGTTTTATTGTATGGACTAGTAGTGTCCTTTGACACCAAGGACAAGAATTACCTACCAATAAATAAATTTGTCCATTTTCATTATTAATATCATATTCACTATTAATTGTTATTCCTTCAGGCCTCTTATAATTACCTTGTACATCTGATGGTGCGAAACCATTCATTAATTGCTTCCATAACCAAAACCAGAATTTCCGGGAGGCCTTAATTAGGTATTTATTTTGCATAATATTTTATTTTGAGAGAAAAATGACTATTCAAAGAATACTTATCGTTTCAGGCACACATGGTAATGAAATTAACCCTGTTTGGGCTGTTAAGCAATTCAATAGAGAGGAAAATCGTATAAAAAAAGGTATTAAATACGAGTACATCATAGGCAATCCTCTTGCTTATGGAAAAGGCTATAGATACATAGATGCAGACTTAAATAGATCTTTTGACGAAAGTAAGAAAAATCATCAACAAAAGAAAAGTATTTATGAAATTAATAGAGCTAATTTTTTAGTTGACCAATTTGGAATAAATGGATCAGACCCCTGTCAAATTGCTATCGATTTGCATACTACAACTGCAAATATGGGAACAAGTATTGTTATGTATGGGAGGCGATTCAAGGATTTTTGTTTAGCTGCATTACTGCAGAATAAATTTGGATTGCCTATTTATTTACACGAAAAAGATAAAGACCAAACAGGCTTTCTTGTAGAGGCCTGGCCATGTGGGTTAGTTATTGAAATAGGCGCTGTCGCACAAAACTTTTATGATCCAAAAATCATAAATAAATTTTTAATAATAATTAGCTCTTTAAGAGAAGAGATAGATAAATTGAAAAACAATCTAATAGAACTACCAAAGGAATTGATTGTTCACGTCCATCAAGAGAGTATAGATTATCCAAGAGATGACAAAGGAGATATTGATGGCTTAATTCATCCTGAAAGAACTAACCAAGATTGGAAAATGATAAAAAAAGGAGATCCATTATTTCTTGATAGCCAAGGAATCGTTCATAAATATGATGGCGATCAGTTTATTTGGCCTGTTTTTATTGGTGAAGTTGCTTACAAAGAAAAAAAAATAGCGATGAGCTATACAAAGAAAGAAGTGCTTTTTTGCCAAAATGAATGGATTAAAGAGTTTGAAAGTCTATAAATCAAGAAAAGAGAACAATAAATTGCTACTAGAATAATAAGGATTATTTATTTTATAGATAAGTTTATTTAATATTTTCCCTTTTACCTTTTTTACTACTTTTAAATTTTTGTAAATCTAAACTCTTTCGCTCCAATAAATAAAAGCTCCAAAAGCCTCTAATTGCAGTCTTCTATGCTTAGCTTCTTTTAAAGCAACTACCTCTTTAGATCTTTTTCCGTTGAAAAGCCATTCGATGATTACCAAGTTAAATCCTCAATAACAAAGAAAATATTAAGACATGGAGGTTCTCTTCTTGTATATTGCAAAAAATAAGTTTACTTACAGAAAAATAATTTGCACATTTTTAGCAATTTTGGTCTAAAATCTTTGAAGTGGAATTTCTTTCCGCTTTTATTTACAAGTCTCACTTTAGAGACATACTTTACGAACTCATGACAACTATTCAGCAGCAGCGTTCTTCGCTGTTAAAGGGTTGGCCACAGTTTTGTGAGTGGGTAACATCAACTAACAACAGAATTTATGTTGGTTGGTTCGGCGTCTTAATGATCCCATGCCTACTTGCAGCAGCGGCTTGCTTCATTGTTGCATTCATCGCAGCACCACCAGTAGACATCGACGGAATTAGAGAGCCAGTTGCTGGTTCATTCCTATATGGAAACAACATCATCTCAGGTGCAGTTGTTCCTTCATCTAACGCTATTGGTCTACACTTCTACCCAATTTGGGAAGCAGCTACTGTAGATGAGTGGTTATATAATGGTGGCCCTTATCAGCTTGTAATTTTCCACTTCCTAATTGGTATCTGTGCATACATGGGAAGACAGTGGGAGCTTTCATACCGTTTAGGTATGCGTCCTTGGATCTGTGTTGCATACTCTGCACCAGTTTCAGCAGCTTTCGCAGTATTTCTTGTATATCCATTCGGTCAAGGTTCATTCTCTGACGGAATGCCTTTAGGTATATCTGGAACATTCAACTTCATGTTTGTTTTCCAGGCAGAGCACAACATTCTTATGCACCCATTCCATATGGCTGGAGTTGCTGGTATGTTCGGAGGATCTCTATTCTCAGCTATGCATGGTTCACTTGTTACTTCATCTCTAATCAGAGAAACAACTGAGACAGAGTCTCAGAACTATGGTTACAAGTTCGGACAAGAAGAAGAAACATATAACATCGTTGCAGCTCATGGCTACTTCGGTCGTTTGATCTTCCAATATGCAAGTTTCAACAACAGCAGAAGTCTTCACTTCTTCCTAGCTATATTCCCAGTTGTTTGTGTTTGGTTAACTTCAATGGGTATCTGCACAATGGCATTCAATCTTAACGGTTTCAACTTCAACCAGTCAGTTGTTGATGCAAACGGTAAGGTTGTTCCTACATGGGGTGACGTTCTTAACAGAGCAAACCTAGGTATGGAAGTAATGCACGAGCGTAACGCTCACAACTTCCCACTTGATCTAGCAGCAGCTGAGTCTACAACAGTAGCTCTTTCAGCTCCAGCTATCGGTTAAGCTTAAAGTTCTTAAATTTACAAGCCCCCTGTTTGGGGGTTTTTTTTTGTTTAATTTTCAAATGGTTTCATATAATGTTTATATATAGATAAAACATTTGATATTTCTATGAGTAGTAGTTTTGGAAAGATTTTTCGTGTTAGTACTTTTGGAGAATCACATGGTGGCGCAGTAGGAGTTGTACTTGATGGATGTCCACCAAATTTAAATATAGATATTAAGCTGATACAAAATGACTTGGATAGGCGTAGACCTGGACAAAGTGACATTACAACTCCCCGAAATGAAGAAGACAAAATTGAAATAGTAAGTGGCCTAAAGGAAGGCTTAACACTTGGAACACCAATCGCAATGTTGGTTAGAAACAAGGATCAAAGACCAGCAGATTATAATAATTTGGAGCAAATATTTAGACCATCACATGCAGATGGTACATATCATCTTAAATATGGAATTCAAGCTGGTTCAGGTGGGGGGAGAGCCTCCGCAAGAGAAACAATCGGTAGAGTGGCAGCTGGTGCTGTAGCAAAACAACTATTAAAAGAATTTTGTAATACTGAAATACTATCTTGGGTAAAGCGTATACATGATATAGATTCTGATATAAATAAAGAAAAGATTTCTCTCACTAAAATAGATTCCAATATCGTTAGATGTCCTGATGAAAGGGTATCAGCTGAAATGATCAAGAGAATTAAGGAATTAAAGCGTCAAGGAGATTCTTGTGGAGGGGTTATTGAATGTATGGTAAGAAATGTTCCTTCTGGCCTGGGGATGCCTGTTTTTGATAAATTAGAAGCTGATTTAGCTAAGGCTTTGATGTCATTGCCTGCTACGAAAGGGTTTGAAATAGGTTCGGGTTTCTCTGGAACTTTTTTAAAAGGGAGCGAACATAATGATTCATTCATTAAGTCTGATGATATTAGTAAGTTAAGAACAAAATCTAACAATTCAGGAGGTATACAGGGAGGAATAAGTAATGGCGAAAATATTGAGATGAAGATAGCTTTTAAACCTACAGCAACCATCGGGAAAGAACAGAAAACAGTAAACTCTGATGGAAAAGAAGTATTGATGAAGGCAAAAGGGAGGCATGATCCATGCGTTCTACCTAGAGCAGTCCCAATGGTTGATGCTATGGTCGCTCTAGTGCTTGCTGACCATTTGCTTCTGAATCATGCTCAATGTGGCTTAATGAAAAATTAATAGTTACGAAAAATAAATTATAATTATCCTTGATTTAATTAGTTTTAAGCCATTCAAATATTTTTCGATCAAATTTTAGGTTTGTGATACCTTTATCTCCAATTACAATTGATTTGTATCCTAAAGACTTATAGTTATTTATATCATTGATTGATAGTCCTCCAGCAGCAATGAAATCAATATTTTTATAGTTAAGTATATTTATAGATTTATCTTTATTTTTTATTGGATAAATTTTGATAATTTTGCAACTCGAATTTATTGCCTCTTCAAGATCTGTTAAATTTTTAATACCAGGAATTAATAAATAATTTTTTGCCTTTGCATAATTGAAAAGATCTTTATCCCAAAATTTCATCATCGAAAAATTTAAGCCAATTTTTAAAGAATCTTCTATTGATTGCTTATTAATTATGGAGGCAGAGCCTAAATTAATTCTTGGATATTTGATTTTGATTGAGGATACAAAATTTAACCAATTCTCATTGTTAGACCAACTTATTTCAACATTTTTTAATCCTAACTTTATTAAGCTGTCCAATTCTTCAAATAATAAATTCCTTAGAGAGGTATTTAAGTAGATATTTTCTTCTGGTTTTATGAGTAAAAAAAAAGATTCATTTTTCAGTATCTCTGAAAAAAAATCTTCTTTCTTATTCATTAAAGTATTGATTTTCTCCGAATTAGATATAGTTAGCTACCTTAACTTCTGAACGATTAAGCAAATCCTGAATATCTTCAGTATCTATAGTTTCTCTATCGATAAGCATTTGAGCCATTTCGTCAAGCACAATTCTATTGTCTGATAAAACTTTTGTAGCTCTCTTATAAGCAATATCAACAAGCTCAGAAACTTCTACATCAATTGTTGCTGCAGTATCTTCAGAAAAGTCTCTCGTGGAGCTCATATCTCTTCCAAGAAACATTCCACCTTGAGATTGTCCTAAGGCAACTGGACCTATTTTGTCACTCATGCCAAATTTAGTAATCATTTGTCTCGCTACATT
Organism: Prochlorococcus marinus CUG1415; assembly: GCF_017696015.1. Classification (NCBI taxonomy): domain Bacteria; kingdom Bacillati; phylum Cyanobacteriota; class Cyanophyceae; order Synechococcales; family Prochlorococcaceae; genus Prochlorococcus; species Prochlorococcus marinus. The sequence goes on from NZ_JAAORL010000001.1 coordinate 230,387, forward strand.
AGCAACTTGCTGTAAATCATTTGAAGCTCCAGTTGTAACTTCTTCTTCTCCATAAACTAATTCTTCTGCAACTCTTCCTCCTAGTGCTACAGCCATTTGATTCTGAAGGTAAGAACGTGAGTAAAGACCAGATTCCATTCTTTCTTCGCTTGGAGTAAAAAAGGTTAGGCCTCCAGCTTGTCCTCTAGGAATTATTGAAACTTTTGCTACTGGGTCGTAATCGGGCATTAATGCTCCAACAAGAGCATGACCAGCTTCGTGATAGGCAACTAATTCTTTTTTCTTATCGCTTATGACTCTATCTTTCTTTTCTGGTCCAGCCATAATTCTTTCTATGGCATCTCCAACTTCATCATTGCTTACTTTGTCTAAATCTTTTCTGGCTGCAAGTATAGCTGCTTCGTTAAGTAAATTTGCTAAATCAGCACCTGTAAAACCTGGGGTTCTTCTGGCAACTTTATCTAAATCAACATCTTTTGACAAAGTTTTATCTTTAGCGTGAACATTTAGTATTTGTAATCTTCCAGCATAATCTGGCCTATCTACTGTTACTTGCCTGTCAAATCTTCCTGGACGCATTAATGCAGAATCTAAGACATCAGGTCTATTAGTTGCAGCAACAATTATTATTCCAGAATTACCCTCGAAACCGTCCATTTCGGTAAGAAGTTGGTTTAACGTTTGCTCTCTTTCATCGTTTCCTCCTCCCATACCAGCACCTCTTTGTCTCCCAACAGCATCAATTTCATCAATGAAAACAATGCAAGGAGCATTCTTTTTAGCTTGTTCAAAGAGATCTCTAACTCTGCTAGCACCAACTCCTACAAACATTTCAACAAATTCTGAGCCTGATATAGAAAAGAAAGGTACACCTGCTTCTCCAGCAACTGCTTTAGCTAATAGAGTTTTACCTGTACCAGGAGGGCCAACAAGAAGGACACCTTTTGGGATTTTTGCGCCAACAGCTGTAAATCTATCTGGACTTTTAAGAAAATCTACAACTTCAGTTAACTCTAATTTGGCACCTTCTACACCAGCCACATCTGAAAAGGTAACTTGTGTAGATGGTTCCATTTGCAGTCTGGCTTTACTTTTGCCAAAACTCATAGCAGGATTACCTCCACCTGCATTACCGCTTTGAGATCTTCTGAAAAGAAAAAATAGTCCTCCAATTAGGAGTACTGGGAAAATTAAACTACTTACAGCCTGTTGCCATGGATTGGCTAACTTTGTAGGTGTTACAGCTATGTCAACGTTATTCTCGGTGAGTATTTTTAATAAATCTTTGTCAGGGGCTAGATTCACCTCCGATCTGCTTCCGTCATTTTCCACAACTTGAGCAGTAGCATTGTCTGGAGATATTAAGACTCTACTTATTTCTTTATCCTGAACTGCCTCTATAAATTCACTATACCTTAAGGTCTTTGTAGCATTCTCTGTATTAGGTTTATCAAAAACAGAAGTACCTATGAAAATGACAGTAATTACAGCTAGGACATAAAGTCCTACGTTTCTCCAACGTTTGTTCACGATAAATAATATTTAATAAATCTATAATACTAATAATAAAACAATATTAAGAGTTTCTTAGAACATCTACTACACTTTTGAATGCAAACCATTCGGGAATTGGTTCTCCATTCCTCAATTTCTTTCTAAATTCTGTACCACTAAGTTTCATAATTTGATAATTAAATTCCTGAGCCTCTTCAGCCGTAATATATCCTTTTTCCTTTGTATAAACTAAATTTTTTGAAGGAACAGTTTGCATCATTAACTCGCCTGCACATTTATTCGCAAAATCTTGAGCGTCATAGGGACCATAAAAATCTTCACCAGTTGATGATGACTTACATCCAGCCATATCTCTACCAATAATAAAATGGGTGCAGCCATAATTCCTTCTAATTATCATATGTTGAAGAGCTTCTCTTGGCCCTGCCATATGCATTGAATAAGGTAAAAATGCCCATTTTATTCTTTCATCAGATATTTCTTCTTCCAATTCTTTATATGTCAAATATCGCACTTTACCAGGAATATCATCTTGTTGTGTTGGCCCACAAGTTGGATGTACTAAAACAACTGAATTTGGAGAGACATTGTCTGAAAGTAAGGCATTAGTAAATAATTCATAATGAGCTCTATGAATTGGATTTCTGCATTGAAATGCAACTACATCATAATTTGAGGGCAATGTAGCTCTAACTTCTTCAGGAGTTTTGCAGGGAAATTCCCTAATTGGTATTTCTAAACCATAAATTTTCCCTCCAATGTAATATCGTCCTCGCTCATTAAAGATCATCTTTACAGCGGGATGATCTAGAGAATTAGTGCCATAACAAAGCTCAGCTTCTAATGATTTATCAGGCTCCCATTTAGAAATAACTTCTAAAACTGCTATTTTTTGTTTTTTATAGGTAAGCAATATTGTTTCTCCAGCTTTTACTTCTTCATTATTTGAATCAAATACAATGGGTAACCCAAAAAGTAAACCGCTTGTATCTCTATTATTATGAATTACTGATTTGTAGTTATTTTCATCCATAAAACCTTCCAATGGAGAAAAAGCACCAACCATCAAAAGTTCCACATCGCATGCATTTCTCTCGCTGCATTCAAACTCATAAGAAACTTTAGAGATAAGTTCATTTTTAAGATTTTTATCTTTAATAATTAAATTTTTTAGTTCCCCTCCATAAGCCGGTATTAGTCCATTATTGTCTGTTTTTGTTTTTTGTTGTAATTCCATTTTTTCAAATTTATAAAGAAAAATTTTAAAAAAAAAAGAGGGGTTAACCCCTCTTATTTTTTTTAACTAGTTATTATGCCTTTCTTCCGTATAGCTCTCCAACTATTTTTACATCAAGTGGTTCTTTTGAACCCATATCTGTATCTGACGGTTGGATAGCTTCAAAAGTACCAGCAAATTCGTCTGTATCAGAATCTACATTATTGATTGAAAGAGTAATAACTCCAGTACCGTTTACATCAACTTTAATATTCTCTTTGGCAAGTTCTTCATCATCGCCTCCTAATGCAACTAAACCTTGAGCATATTCAACACCAGTATTTTTAGCTCTTGCTTTAGGATCTAGAAAATCACCAGTTCTGTAATTAGGTGTAAATGTAGAACCACTCACCTCAGTGCCTGGTTCAATAGATGAGGGTACATTAGCTGTAAGCTCTTTTGCTGAAAATGCAAATGGCACCTCTAATCCCCCAGGAGTTAAGACAGTAATAAGTTGAAAATCAATCCCACCTTTTTCAGTGAAAGTTCCGGAGTTGATTTCTCCATAAACTTCAGTCACTGTAGTGTTATTCCTTGGACTAATAATTTTTGTAGATACAAATTCTGCAGCTTTTCTTTTTGTCCCTGGTACTTTTACATAAACTTCAGTTGGGTGCATGCAAATTCCTTTAAGGCTATCTCCACTCCCTAAGGATATTGATCCTACAAGAGATGAGTCTAATGTAGGGCAATCATTAGCTTTACCTGTATTAACAACATCAGTGAATTCTGCATTTCCTCTCTCAGAAAAAGCAAATGTTTGAACAGGTACGAAAGCAAATGTTATACAAATTGAGATAACAAAAGCTAAGAAAGAACGAATTCTCATAATTTAAAGTAGCAGTAAATTTCTGTGACGAATGATTAATGGTCACCTAAATAGTTCAGTACGGATATTACTAGGGAAAGGACAATAAAAGTTAGGACTTTTTCATCCTCGAAACAACCCGTAGCTTTTTAGAATTTTAAAAACTGGAATTATTGTAAGCTATCACATTATTTTTAATGATTAAGATTACAAAAAAATACAAATTAAAAATTTTTTTTATTTTTTTACTGAAATAATTTTAGTTATTAACTTATTTGCTAAATCAATTTTTGATGTTTTTTTTATATAGTGTTCCATATTTTTTGTATCGAATAGCCAACCTTCATTTTGTGCTGAAAAACCAAATCCCTGGCCTTCAAGATCAATTGGATTTGCGAATAGATAATCACAACCTTTTTTAATAATCTTTTCTTTAATTGTTATTCGTGCTTCATCAATAGATCCTGTGAAAGCACAAAAGCCCACAAAAACTTGGTTATCTTTTTTTGATTTACTAATTGTTTGTAAAATATCTGGGACTAGCTCAAAATTTTTATTTAAATGATCATTAATTTTATTTTTGGGAATTTTCGCTGAAGTATCAGAATTGATCTTGAAATCTGATACTGCTGCATTCATAAAAAAATAATCACAATTTGAAATTTCATTCTTAAGTGCCTTAATTAAATCAAAACTAGTTTCAATTTCATATCTTTTTATTCCATCAATAAGATCTTTATCGATTTTCAGAGGCCCATGGACATATTTTACTTGTGCTCCTCTGAACCTTGCTACTTGAGCAAGGAGTAAGCCCATTGCTCCAGAACTTTTGTTGGTAATATGTCTTGCCGCGTCAATGTTTTCTATGGTGCATCCTCCAGTTATTAAAATTTCTTTATTAAGTAAATCTTTGCGATAAGTATTTTGACTGTCTGAAATAATAAATTCAATAGCTAACTGAATTAGATCATTAGGAGGTATCTTGCCTGTTCCAAAAGCATCACAGGCTAAGAGACCTTCACTTGGTTGCAAAGATAAAACATTTTCGTAATTCTGTAAATTCTCATAATTTTTTTTGACAGCTTTATTTAGCCACATTTGTGTATTCATTGCTGGTGCAACAATAATTGGCTTCATATTTGCCATTAAAATGCTTGGAATTAATCCATCTGCATTTCCAGTTACCCATTTTGATAATGTTGTTGCTGTTAAAGGGGCAATGATTAAAATATCAGCCCAATTACATAGTTCTATATGAAGAGGTTTTGATTGAATATTAGACCATTGATCATTTTCTAAAATGCAAGGGTTTCTACTTAATATTGAAAGAGAAAGGGGTTTTATTAATCTTTCTGCATTTTTAGATAAAACGCACCTTATTTCAAAATTTTCTTTTGCTAATTGGCTAACTAATAATGGAATTCTTACAGCTGCAATACTCCCAGTTATTAATAAAAGAACCTTTATTTTAGAATCCGTATTTTTAGTTTTCATCGAAGGGTTCTTGATCAAGGAGATGGATATAATTAGATGTTAATTCAGGTCTATTGATTGCAAGGGCCCTTAGTAAGTGCCAGTCGTTTAAACCGTCAAATGGTGTTTTATAGTTATCTTCTTCTAGCCTTATTGCAAGCTCAAGAGTCATTTGTTCATCAAAAGAATTGACTAGTTCCTCACTTATTTTATTTTCAGAAATAAATTCCATTATTGAATTAAGTCAATATATTCTAATAATAAGGCCTCAAGTAATTATTTAAAATTGATGAAGTATTAAGTACATATTTTTAAGAATTTGAAAGTTTTTAAACGGCATTATTTTTAGTTTTATTGAGCAATTTATCTTCATTCTCAATCATAAATATGCAAATACTCCTTATCAAAAATATTATTTTTAAAATGATATTTTCAAGGATAAATTATGGTTCAAACCAAGAGAGATCTGGTCATTAGTCACTTACGTTTTTTAAGGCAAGAACTAAGAGAAATGCATTTAGGAATAAAAGAAGATGGTCTCTTTCCTGAGCCAGGTGAAATAAGAGGAATAATAGCTCAGTTGGAGGCTTTACTTGAATTAGTTGATGGAAAGACTAGAATTCAATCAAATTCTGAAGCAGCTTAGTTGCAATCAAAATGGTTGTCAGACCTCAAAAGACCAATTTTCAATTAAAAATTGTAGAAAATATTCAAACACTAAGTATTTGGGCAAATAATCCATGGAGAAGATATTCAATATCTTTAATTATTCTTTTAATTGGTTATTTTTTAGGAAGTTCTCTTGGTATGGTAAGTGCCGTTGTGGAACTTATGGATCCGGTAGCTGCTTTCTTATCAGTTTTTTTTATTGAAATTTTGATAGTTCTTAGAAGAAATTTTCGATTGAAAAGGAAAAAGAAATTTTTAGTACTTTTATTAGACTCTTTAAGATTAGGATTATTTTATGGCTTCTTTACTGAAAGTCTTAAGTTACTGTAAATTTATTTGTTGTATTTCTGTAATAGATAAAGTAAAGCCATTCTTATTGGGATACCATTTGCAACTTGATTATTGATTAAGCAATTAGGATATTCATCAACTACTTTACTACTGATTTCAATATCTCTATTGATAGGTCCAGGATGAAGAATTGGAATTGTTTTACTATTTAAAGATAATTTCTCTGTGGTTAAGCCATAATCCAAACTATATGAATCAATGCTGCTCAGTAAATTCTCCATCATTCTTTCTTTCTGAAGTCTTAAAACAATAATTGCATCTGCAATTTTTATTGATTCTTCCAAGGATCTAGAAATTGTTATGGATCCTCTTGATTTAATGGGATCTTCTATTTGATTTGGCGCAGGGGTTTTTAAAAAATTGATAAATTCATCAGGTATTAATGTTTTCGGACCGCATAAGGTTATGTTTGCGCCGAATGCACTCAACGCCCATATATTTGATCTTGCAACCCTTGAATGATTAACATCTCCAATTATTAAAATATTTTTGGAATTTAAAACCTCAGGATTCAGTGATTTTTTGGAAAAGAATTTTATTAAAGTATAGATGTCAAGTAATCCTTGGCTAGGATGACTATGTAATCCATCTCCGGCATTAAGAACCGAAGTCTTGGAATTTATTGCATCAAGTTTTTTAGCGATCTCAAAGGTTATGTAACTTGATGAATGTCTAATAACTAATGTATCTGCACCCATAGCAGAATAAGTTATTGCTGTATCAATGATTGTTTCACCTTTAGTTAAAGAACTAGAAGCTGGCGCAAATGTTTGTACATCCGCAGATAGCCTTTTTGCTGCAAGTTCGAAGCTGTTTTTTGTTCTTGTACTTGCTTCAAAAAACAAAGACGTTACCAAAGTCCCTTGTAAGGCCGGTATCTTTTTCGTTCCTGCATTCTTTAGTGCATCAAATCTATTAGCCAATTCAAATACTGATTTATAATCTTGAATAGAAAAATTAGCGAGTGTGTGTATATGTTTATGAGGCCAAATTTGCATTACGCTTATTAAGATAATTGATTATTTGATTTAGGTGTTCTGTCACCTTTTACTCTTTTACTTACACTCCTACTATTTTTGAGATACCAACGCCATTTTATATTTTTTGCCTTGGAAATGCCAATTCTAGTAGTTTGAATAAGATCTTTTTGTTCTGGAATTGAGTCTCTTTGAGAAATCCTTAAAGAGTTGTTATTAATAACTTCAACTGAGTTAAATGATATATCTATACCGAATGCTTTAGTAACTAAACCAGGTCCAGAAGCTAATCTCTCATTTTCTTTGGTGATAAAAACTGCCCTGATTAAAACACCACTAGCAAAATTTTCTTTATCAGTAACTATGTTTAAACAATGATGAATGCCATAAGATTTGTAAATATAAAATGTTCCAGGTTTGCCAAATAATGATTTATTTGATTCAGTTATTTTGCGGTAGCCATGACAGGCCTCTTCTTCCTCTGAATAAGCTTCAGTTTCAACAATAATCCCCTTAACTTGATCTTTTTTATTATTGTTTTTTATAAGGTAACAGCCTATTAAATCAGGGGCTACAAGTTTAGAGTGCCGATAAAAAAAGTTTTTTGGAAATAAGTTTTCTTCTATTGTTCAATATTTATCTAATATTATTTTTAGCTGAGAAAGATAATTAAGGCTATTAATTGAAATTGATTTTCAAAAGATGTGATTATTAGTTTTTATAATTATTTGAAATTCAAAGGATATATCAATAAAGATGTTGTAGATAAACTATTATTTAATAAATAAGAATATTAAAAGCATGGCAAAAATCACTAAAGAGGAGGTAAAAAAAGTTGCCCACTTAGCGAGATTGGAACTAAACGAGGATGAAATTAATAATCATGCAGAACAATTAGAAAAAATTTTGGAATATATTAAACAACTTGAAAAAATTGATACAGATGATGTGCCTTGTACAACAAGAGCTATAGAGGTTATTAATGTATTTAGAAAAGACGAAAAGAAAAATTCTGATTGTACAGAAGAGCTTTTAGAATTGGGGCCATCTAGAGAAGATAAATACTTTAAAGTACCGAAAATTATTAATGAATGAGTTAGTTGCTTCCAATAAAAGTTTTATTAACTATCTTTAATAAAACTTTTTTTATTTTATAGCCTGGATACATATTTATAATTTTTCTTATCTTTCCCCTCCTTTTGCTATGACTCCTTATACCTATTAATAAATCATAAATAAAGTTAAAAATGTCTTCTCTACTTTCAAAAATACCAACTCTTTGAGGGGAGCCTTTCATATCCAATAAAGGCTTAGTCTTTTCATATGCTACTTTGTATTCAAACCAAGGAATTGAAGGCCAAAGATGATGAATGAGATGGTAATTTTGGCCCATTATTAATAAATTCATAAATTTGCTTGGATAAACTCGAGAATTTAACCATTTGTTTCTTGATCGAAAAGGTCTATGTGGTAGATAATCAAAAAATATTCCTAAAGTAACTCCCACCATTAATGCTGGTCCGAACCATAGATTATAAATTAGATTCATGAAGTCAAACTTTATACCTGCCAAGATTATGCTTATAAAGATTGATCTTTCAATTCCCCATTGAAGTAATTCATATTTTCGCCAAAGTTTTCTTTGAAAGAAAAATACTTCATGATAAAAAAATCTTGGAGCAATTAGCCAAATTGGACCAAAAGTACTGACAATATGATCTGGATCATTTTTTGGATGATTTACGTGAATATGATGTTGTAAATGTACTCTTGTAAAAACTGGAAAACTAAACCCTAAAAGAATTGCTGAGCCATGACCCATTGCTTGATTTATCCATGGAACTGGATGGGCAGCTTTATGACATGCATCATGAATGACAGTACCTTCAATATGCAAAGCCAAAAAAGCAGTGGCTACAAGTAAAGGTAGAGGCCAAACACCTCTATACCATTGCCATATACTAAGAAAAGCAAGAAAATAACCGCCAAAAAAAAGACCTAACGTTGGATTCCAAAAACTTGGCGGATCTACGTAATTTTTTATCTCCTTTTGCCAATTAAAGGTTCTTGAAGAATTGGTGAATGTTGTTTTATTTTTATTGGTTAAGTTTGAAATTGTTTCTTATATTCTTTAAATAATATAACTAATATTTATATATGATTACATACTAAGAAAAAAAAATTTTTTTAAAGAGATATTTAATTTAATTTTATATGTCAAATTAATCATCTTAAGTTAAAAATATTTTTAAAATAAACCTCTTTCTATTATTATTTTATTTGAGCGGTCGTGGCGGAATTGGTAGACGCGCGAGTTTTAGGTACTCGTATCTTCGGGTGTGGGAGTTCAAGTCTCCCCGACCGCACTTAAGGGAATTCTGATAGTAAGTTTGTTTATCTACATCAACTTCTTATAATTTAATTAATTAATTAATTAATTAATTAAATGAATAATTTGATAGTTTATTTTGGATTTTTCTACATAGTTGTTGGGACTATATTTTTATTCGTACCTTTGATTTATCTTGAGTTAGGTAGACCAAAAGACTTAATAAAAGCTTTTTTGAATTTATTAATAGGTTTCATATTGATAATTAAAAATAAAACTATAGATGAATCAATTTTTTTAATTTTCCTCTTATTTACGATACTAGTTGTTTTATATCTAGTAGAGCTTTTTTCAGTTAGATGGAATCAATTGACAGATAAAGAAAAAAATAAATTAACTACCTTTCTGGAATTCAAAAATAATCTTTCGAAAATATTAGATGCTATTAATCTTGGAGTTAGGAATTTTGCAAAACCTTTAAACTTATTTAATTTTGGTAGCAACAATCAAAATACAAGCCCAAAAAAGTGGGTAAGAAATGATAAAAATGATAATATAAAAGTCTGAAACCAAATCAATTGGTTATTTGCAACATGCCAAAAAAACTACAGTTCAATACTAATAAAGAATCTAGTAAATTAGATTTATTCAAACAATTCTATTGATCACCAATATCGCCTTTACCTTTGTATGAAATCTCAAAATAGCAAAGAAAAAAAATCAGACTTTTCTTATAAAGAGACTTTAAATTTACTTAAAACTGACTTCTCAATGCGTGCTAACTCAGTTGTAAGAGAACCTGAGATTCAAGATTTTTGGGCTAATAATAATATTGATTTCGAATTAGGTTCAAACAACTCAGGAAAAACATTTACATTGCACGATGGCCCACCTTATGCAAATGGTGCGCTGCATATGGGTCATGCTCTAAATAAAGTTTTAAAGGACATAATCAATAAATACAAAACCTTGAGAGGATTCAGAGTACATTATGTTCCTGGTTGGGACTGCCATGGATTACCTATTGAATTAAAAGTACTTCAGAATTTAAAATCTGATGAAAGAAAGAATCTTGATACTCTAAATCTAAGAAAAAAAGCAACAGATTATGCATACATACAAATAAACAATCAAATGGAGGGTTTTAAAAGGTGGGGCATTTGGGGAGATTGGGATAACCCTTACTTAACTCTTAAGAAAAGTTATGAATCTGCTCAGATTGGAGTGTTTGGGAAAATGTTTTTAAATGGCTATATTTATCGAGGTCTTAAACCTGTTCATTGGAGTCCAAGTTCGAGGACTGCACTCGCAGAAGCAGAATTAGAATATCCTGATGAACATTATTCAAAGAGTATTTATGTTTCCTTAAAAATTACTAAAGTATCTGAACACATTCTATTAGAATTCTTTAAAGAAAACCGCAATATTGAAAAGGATGTTTTTCTAAATAATTCTTTCATAACTATTTGGACCACCACACCCTGGACCATACCCGCAAATGAAGCAGTTGCAGTAAATCCAAAAATAAAATACGTTTTTGCTATTGATGAGCAGAAACGAATATACCTTTTTGCAAAAGAATTATCTGCTGAAATTAGTAACAAATTTAATAAAGATCTAAAGACTCTTTTTGAGGTTGAAGGGGCTTCCTTGGAAGATCTTGAATATCAACATCCTACCAAAAATAAAAATTGCAGAATTGTGATTGGGGGTGATTACATCACTACAGAATCAGGTACTGGAATTGTTCATACTGCACCAGGTCATGGGATAGATGATTTTAATGTGGGGCAGAAATATGATCTACCTACAACATGTGTTGTTGACGAAAAAGGGAACTTAAATGAATATTCAGGCCAATTCAAAGGATCAAACGTCCTTAAAGATGCAAATGATTTAATTATTGAATATTTAAAGGGAAATAATTTACTCCTATTACAAGAAAATTATAAGCATAGATACCCTTATGATTGGAGAACCAAAAAACCAACTATTTTTAGAGCAACAGAACAATGGTTTGCATCTGTAAATGGCTTCAGATCATCGGCATTAAAGGCAATCGAAGATGTTGAATGGATGCCAGCAACTGGAAAGAAAAGAATTTATTCTATGGTGGTTGGTAGAGGGGATTGGTGTATTTCTAGACAAAGGTCTTGGGGGGTTCCAATTCCAGTTTTTTATAAAAAAAATGGTAATGAAATTCTCCTAAATAGCGAGATAATTAATCATATACAAGAACTTTTTAGTGAACATGGTGCAGATATTTGGTGGGATTGGGATGTTAAGAATCTATTGCCAGAAAATTATGCAAAAGATTCTGATTTATGGAAAAAAGGAACAGATACAATGGATGTCTGGTTCGATTCAGGATCTAGCTGGGCAGCAGTGTGTGAACAAAGAAGTGAATTAAAATATCCAGCAGATCTTTATTTAGAGGGCTCAGATCAACATAGAGGTTGGTTCCAGTCTTCTTTGCTTACATCTGTTGCAGTTAATAATAAACCTCCATATAAGAAAGTTTTAACTCATGGTTTTGCACTAGATGAAAACGGAAGAAAAATGAGTAAATCTTTAGGTAACGTTGTTGATCCAAATATAATTATTAATGGAGGTAATAATAAAAAAACTGACCCTGCTTATGGAGCTGATGTTTTAAGGCTCTGGGTAAGCTCAGTAGATTATTCAGTAGATGTTCCAATTGGTTCAAATATACTCAAGCAGCTATCAGACGTTTATAGAAAAGTTCGTAATACAGCAAGATATCTTTTAGGGAATATTCATGATTATGACCCTAATATTGATAGTTTTGAAATTGATCAATTGCCGCTCTTAGATCAATGGATGTTAGGCAGACTAGTTGAGGTTACAGATCAAATATCAAATGCTTATGAAAATTATGAATTTTCAAAATTTTTTCAAATCTTACAAAGTTTTTGCGTTGTAGATCTATCAAATTTCTATTTAGATATTGCTAAGGATAGGTTATATGTAAGTTCTAAATCACAATTTAGGAGAAGATCATGTCAGTTTGTAATGTCTAAAGTTGTTGAAAATTTAGCTGTTCTTATTTCTCCAGTACTTTGTCATATGGCTGAAGATATTTGGCAAAATATTCCATATTCAACTAAAGAAAAATCAGTATTTCAAAGAGGATGGCCAATTTTTTCACAGTCCTGGAAAAATGAAACTCTTAATGAACACATCACAAATTTGAGAAATTTGAGAGTTGAAATTAACAAAGCTATAGAAGGATGTAGAAACAAACAAATAATTGGAGCAGCGTTAGAAACTGAAGTTAATTATTTACCTGAAGATAAAGTTGTAAAAGATTCTCTGACTTGGCTACAAAGATTTGGTAATGAAGATGTCGATTTATTTAGAGATTGGCTTATAGTTTCAAATTTCCAAGTGGTATCCGAGTTGGTTGATCATTCTCTAATTATAGATAAAAATGAACTTGGAAAAATCCAAATCTTAAAGGCTGATGGTGAAAAATGTGATAGATGCTGGCATTATCAAAAAGAAACTTTTAGTGGAATTCAAAATACAAAATTATGCAAAAGATGTTCAAATATTATTAATCTTTAATTTTCTTAAATCCAATTTTTTTGATTCAAAAAGAAAACTGAGTTTTGATTTTCTCTTATAAAGTTTTCTTTGGTTTCCTTTAAGGGTGCTTTAAAAAGTTTAAAATTTGTAAGTATATATCTAAATTCAATAACTTTTTTTTCTAAATCTATTTCAATTGGATGAGTGGTAGAGCTACTGAAACCTTTGAAAATAATTATTTCTAACTGTTCTTTATGATTTTCTTTTAGAATGTAACCCTCTATTTTGAGTACCCTATTAGGTATCAAGGAACTTATTTTTTCTAAGTTATTTAATAAATCAATATCTGCCATTTTCGGAGAAGGAAGAATTTCTTCCATTTTTAGGTAATTTAATTATTGACCATTGCATCAACCCTAAAGTAAAGATTAATAATGAAAATAATCCTAAAAATTTTGCTATCGGCTGAGTAAAGTTAGCTCCGAAGAAAAAATTAAATAAATTTTTGATCATAATATATAAATTTGAAGAAGGCTGAAGCCAGATCTCACATGCAGCAGAATTAATAGAAGAAAAGCAGTTAAAGTTTTGCAAACTTTGGATTAAGAAATTCAGAGATATAAAAGTAAGAGACCATCTCCACACTTTTGTCGTTGTGGTAAGGGGGTAAGTAAAGTCATATTCTTTTAATTCATCATTTATATCATTCCAAAACCAAACTGAAATTGTCATTAATAATGTTGAAATATTTGTTACTAGAAGAGCGTAATTAAACTTACCTATTAAAAGTAAAAGGCTTATAAAAAATAAAAGGGATATTTTCCAATAAATTGATAAAAGTTTATTAACAGCTTGATTTCTTTTTTTTATTGACCAAAAGAATAAAGTAATAGGAATACCAACAAGGAAAATTATTGAAAGTTGAAAAGATAGCCAAATAGAAAGTTGATTAAAAACGTTCAAAACTTTTTCTTTTTACATACATAATAATTAAACATCAAACTGTTACTTTTTAACTTACTATTGTCATAGTTATGAATATTATGAATCTTTATATTATTGACGAGGAATAGATTAATACTTGTATGAGACAACACGTTAATCCGCTTAGTAAAAATTTCAATGAAATTGAGAGAATCCCTTCTTTGATTGAAATGTTTGGTGATCCTAAATTGAATCTGCATTTGGATATAGGTTGTGCTGCGGGTGAGTTTCTATTTGATTTAGCTTTAGTTAATACCAGTTGGAATTATTTAGGAATTGAAATACGTGAGAAATTAGTTAAAACTGCTAAATTAAAAGTGCGTGAAAGAGAAATTAAAAATTTATATTTTATATTTGGCAATGCTAATAATATTTTTAATGATGTCCAGAGTAAATTTTTTATAGAGAATGTAAAAAGTATTTCTTTTAACTTTCCAGATCCGTGGTTTAAGAAGAGACATTATAAAAGGCGCGTAATTCAGACAGAATTTATTAATACTCTCTCCAACTTATTGCAAAAAGGATCCCTAATTTTTATAAAAACTGATGTAAAGGATTTATTAGATTATATGGATTGCACTATATCAGGAAATTCTAAGTTTAAAAAAATAGATAAAAAGGATTTTAATTATTCCCAAAGTTTTAATCCAAATAAAGTTAAAACTAATAGAGAGAAGTATGTCATTATTAACCAACTTGATATTTTTGATATGATTTATATAAAAATCTGATTCATAATTAATTCATTATTTTATTAATTTCTAAAGAGAGTTTGTGCGTTATTTCACTTGATAAAGAATTGACTTTAGTCTGATTTGTGGCCTCAATAAGAACTCGCATTAAGGGTTCTGTACCACTAGGCCTTATATAAACTCTAAAATTATCTGAATTGTTTGCCTGGAAAATTTCTATAGTTTGATCAATTAAAATTTTTGTTTTTGGATTTATTTTATTAATATTAAAATCTAAATTGATGTTGGTTAGTTTCTGAGGAAAAGGGTCGAAACTGCTTTTTAACCAATCATTTAAAGTAATATTTTTCTTTTTACAGTATTTAGCAATTTGAAGTGCAGTCAAAATACCATCTCCAGAATAGTTGTTAATTTTTGAAAGTATATGTCCTGATTGCTCACCTCCTAAAACAGCTCTTTTTTCCCTCATTGCTTCATGAACGTATTTATCTCCTACATCAGTTCTATATAAAATTCCACCAATTTTGTTCCAAGCCTTTTCAAACCCTAAATTTGCCATTTGAGTTGATATTAGTAAATTATTTGTGAGAATCTTTTGTGCCATAAGTTCTCTACCCCAAAGAAAAAGAATATGATCACCATCCAATACATTGCCTTTAGAATCTACTCCAATTACTCTATCGGCATCCCCATCGAAGCTAAATCCCATATCTGCATAACTCTCTCTTAATGCTTTTTTTAATGGTTCTAGGTTAGTAGAACCGCAATTCATATTAATTTTTAACCCGTTTTTTGAGTTATTGATAACTTTTACATCAGCGCCAAGATTCTGAAATATTGTTTTTGCGCAGGTTGTCGCTGATCCATAGCATGTGTCTAATATTATTTTCAAGCCGCTTAAATTTTCTCCACCCATTGTGTGGATTAAGCTTTTCATATAAATATCCATAAGTTCTTTATTTGTTTTTAAAGAGAACTCTTTTGTAGGAACTAATTGATTTTGTTCTTCAACTAATTTTTGAATTTTATTTTCAACTTCTTTAGTAATTTTTTGACCATTATGATCAAAGATTTTTATGCCATTGTATTCTGGTGGATTATGACTAGCAGATATCATTATTCCACTACTAAGATTCTCTTGTTTGATTAAAAAAGGGATAGCTGGTGTAGGGCATATTCCAAGATTTATAAATTTTCTTCCACTTGCATTTATACCTTGTGTTATTGCCTGAAGCAGAATATCTCCACTAATCCTTGTATCTCTTCCAATTAATATTGGATTTTTATTTTCTAAACTTGAACCTAAAGCATATCCAACTTTATAGGCTAGAGAATAAGTTATCTCTTTATTAAATCTTCCTCTTATCCCATCAGTACCAAAGATTGATTGCATAATTAGATTTCGGGAATCAAATATATTTTGATCATTATTTGGTTCTTATTTTATCAGTTGATTAAAAGTTAACCGATTTTAATTCTCTTTATTTGTTTAACTTATTTAAAATGTCTTTAGTGAGTAAAAATTTATAATGCAATCTGAGAGTAGAGAACCAATTTCAAATTATAACTTAAATGTCATACTTGTCTTGATTATTGCGATTGTTATTATCTCTTTGACTTTATTTAGAAACCTCTTTTTTCAATCAACTTATCTTCTTAAGAGTTTTGGTGAATTATCTGTTGATCCTGAAATAGCTTTTAAAAACAATAAGCCTACTTTTCTTGAATTTTATGCTGAGTGGTGTGAAGTTTGCAAAGAAATGGCTCCAAAAGTATCTGATTTAAAAGAGACATATGAAAAAGATATTAATTTTGTTTTTTTAAATGTTGATAATCAAAAATGGGAAAAATATATCCGAAAATTTGAAGTTAATGGAATTCCTCAAGTTAATCTTTTTGATAGAAAAGGTAATTTAAAATCTACCTTTATTGGTAAACAAGAGGAATTAACAATAAAAGAATCTATTGATCAATTAGAAAGAGAAGTGGAATCTCAAGAAGAAATTCTTAATGCTGCATTTTCAGCAATCAAAGAAAATAAAAATAATGAGGTTACTCCTCGTAGTCATGGATAATTCTTACCAATCTAGAGATTTTGATACAACCGGAAAACTTTGTTTGAAAATAGACTTACAATTTTGGGCAATAGACTTGTGTTCTTCTTGAGTACCATGAGCTGATCTTAAATTAATGTAATGAATCCATGATCTGCATGATCCAGACATGTAGATTCTCGTTGGAGTTGCTAATGGTAAAACAAATCTCGCACATTCTTTAGCTATTCCTTCAGCAAGTAAATCTTCATATAATTCTGATGCAGCTTTAAAATGTGAAGCAATTTTTGCATTGAATCTTTTTTTTAACTCATCAGGGAGGTCGGGAATAGAATTTTGCCTATTTTTAAAATCTTGTCTTCTCAACTCTGGTAAAGGAATATTCCCCAATTGAGAACTATCTGCATATCTCTGTGAAAATTCCTGGAAAGTAAATGATCTATGTCTCAAAATTTGAGCTGCAATTCCTCTATTGGTTTCTATCTGTAAGGTCATAAATGACTGTTCAAATACACTCCAGTGTTCATTTTTAATACAATAACTCAATAATTTTGAATAATCTTCATTTTTCTGATTGTTTGGATTACTCACTCTTGCAATGTAAGCCATTGTTTTTTCTGCATCAGGAGTTAGCGAAATCAGCTCAACTTTACTCATTTTAGATCTTTGCTAGAGTTACCTTTTCTGGTTGATTTTGATATTTACCTCTTCTATCTTCATATGTTGTCGCGCAAGGATCACCTTCAAAAAAGAGGAGTTGACAGATACCCTCGTCTGCATAAATTCTACAATCTGCACCTGAACTATTGCTAAATTCTAAAGTTAGGTGACCTTCCCATCCTGCTTCTGCAGGTGTTGTATTAACAATTATTCCTAGTCGTGCGTAAGTACTTTTGCCAATACAAATTACCGTTATATTTTTTGGTACTTTCATCTTTTCTAAAGCCACCCCTAAACCATAGGAGTGAGCAGGAAGAATAAAAAAGTCTCCATCGTCATCATGATGAAGAACCGTTTTTTCTAAATTATGAGGATTAAACTTTTTGGGATTCATTACAGTACCTGGGATATGTCTAAAAATCAGGAATTCTTTTGGTGAAAGTCTTAAATCATAGCCATAAGAGGAACATCCGTAACTCAAAACTGGCTTTTTTTGATTATCGGGTTCAAGATGTCTCACCAAATTTGATTGGAAGGGTTTTATCATCCCTTCAGAGGCTTTTTGATTTATCCAGAGATCATTTTTAAGCATTTTTTTATGAACGAAGTTCGGTGATTTGGTTAGCCATTAATAATAAATCTTTAGGAATATCTGTACCAGTAAGGATTACATCTCCTGATATAAATCGGTTTTCAAGTGTTGAAATCAAATCATCCTTATCGATAATTTTCATCTCAATTGCAAGAAAAATTTCATCAAGTATGATTTGATCATTTTCTCCAGAGAGTAATTCTTTTTTGCAAAAATCCCATAATTCAAAAGTAGATTCATGAATAGATTTTTTTAAATTTTCATTATTTTCAATTTCTTCAGAATCATATTGATCAAAGGAATATGATGATCTTACCCAAGTTAAATTGCCACAAAGTTTTACTGCATTAGCGACCCCTTGTTTAACCCCTCCTTTCATAAATTGTACTAAAAGTACTTTCCTACCAAGAGCAGCATTTCTTAGGGAGTCTCTAATAATAGAAGAATAACTCCCTCTATAAGAAGATTGGTATATTTGGACTTGACCATTTTGTATAAATTTTTTTAAGTTTATTTTGTTAGAAGAACTTATTTTTACTAAATCGGGATTATTTTTGGAATAACTATTAGATGAGCTAATTACCATTATTCTGGATTTCTTTTTTATATATGCAGTATAATTTGAATTTATTTACACTGCATATAGTGTAATTTTACTTAAAAAAGCGTTTAGAAAGTTGAAACTAGACGAAAGAAGTGCATAGAGATACCAATCAGAATCGGAAATTGTTACTGTTGATACAAGATATTTCAAGGTGTCTTCTTAAATTTTTAAAAGTAAAGAAATTTATGATACATTCTTCTCGAGGACTCAACCACTTTAGTTCCCAACAATCCGGAAAAAGTAAAATTAACTCTGTTGGAGAACGTTTCCCAATCAATAAATCTTTAATGGAAGTAATTAAAGGTCTAGAGGGTGCAAGCACAGAAATGGTTGAGAGATCTAAAACAATATTTTTCCCTGGGGATCCTGCTGAGAGGGTTTATCTGATAAGAAGAGGAGCAGTACGGTTGTCAAGAGTTTATGAGTCAGGTGAAGAGATAACTGTTGCTTTATTAAGAGAAAATAGTCTCTTTGGTGTTTTATCTCTTCTTACAGGACATAGATCTGATCGTTTTTATCATGCCATAGCATTCACAAGAGTTGAAATGATAACAGCCCCTGCAAATTCTGTTTTAAGAGCAATAGAAGAAGATGCATCAGTAGGACTATTATTGTTGAAGGGTCTTTCAAGTAGGATCCTACAAACAGAAACAATGATAGAAACTCTTACTCATAGAGATATGTCTTCTCGGTTAGTAAGCTTTTTAATGGTTCTTTGTAGAGACTTTGGAGTTGCAAGTGAAAAAGGTATTACAATAGATTTGAAACTTTCACATCAAGCTATTGCTGAAGCTATTGGTTCAACAAGAGTAACGATTACAAGATTATTGGGAGATTTAAAGGATTCCGGTCTCCTAAATATTGAAAGAAAAAAAATTACAGTATTTGATCCAATAGCTCTTGCAAAAAGATTTAATTGATTCATCATTAACTATGATGTATTGAGCTTATGAAATAGTGTGGCCTGGATTTTAATTGTTTTTTTAATATTACTCGGGGGATTAATTGCACCATTTGGGGATATTCTTGGTACAAAAATAGGTAAAGCTAGATTTAGTATCTTAAAATTAAGACCAAAGAAAACAGCTACAATCGTAACGATAATAACTGGAGGATTTATTAGTGCAATATCTATAGGATTACTGATTTTAGTTAGTGAAGAATTTAGGCAAAGACTTTTTGTTGATATTCCTTTTTTACAAAAAACTTTGGAAGAGAGTAAAAAGGCACTGCTTCCTTTGCAGGAAGAAAGGAAGCAGCTTGAAGAAAAGATTAATAATAAAGAAAAGGAATTAAATAAACTAAAAAGTGATGTTAACGAATTTAGAAGAGGAAATGTAGTTTTTAAAAGAGGGCAAACTTTATTTATTGCTGAAGTTACTTCTAATCCGAGTATAAAATTAAATTTACGCAAGATTTACAATAGTGCAGATAGATATGTTCAGAAAATTGTAATTCCTAATAAAAAAGAAATACAAAATATTCTTTTGTGGAGACCTAGTGATATTTCTGAAATTGAAGGAGTTACTCAAAAAGGAGGTAGTTGGATTTTATTGATTAAATCGGCAACTAATGTTTTGAGAGGGGATAATTTTGTTTTTGTATACCCAGAATTGCTGCAAAATAAAACAATTTTAAAAAAAGGAGAAGTTATTACTAGCGAAATTCTTGACAATAAAGATCTAGATTATAAAAAAATTAATTCAAAAATTAAAACTTTGTTGCGAAAAACTAGAGACAAAATCAAGTTAAGAGGATCTATTGTTAACGAAATGACTACAAGAGGGGACTTTATAAAAAAAATCAGAGATTCGTTAAAGATAAATCAAAATAATAAATATCTATTGGAGGTTGTATCTTTAAAAGATAGTAAAACTGCAGATCCAATAATAGTTGAGTTGAATATCACTAAATTATAATCTTGTATGTCTCAATTAATATCTATTGATCCTGGTAAATGTAAATGTGGTTTAGTTGTAGCTGAAATAAGTGAAAAAAAAGTTTATAAAGCCATCATTCTTAAAAGTGAATTACTTGAGGATTATGTCAGAAATTTAAATACCGTTCAAGATATATCAAAAATTATTATTGGTAACGGAACAACCAGTAGAGAGATTAGAGATAAACTGGATTTTTTTAAAAAAGAAATAATAACTTTCGAAGAAAAGAATACTACTTATAGAGCGAAAGCAAGATATTTTGAACTTTTCCCAATTAGGGGTTTGAAGTTTTTAATTCCTAGGGAGATTTTTATTTTTAATAAAAATCTTGATGCGATATCAGCTTTGATAATTTTAGAGGATTATTGCAAAATGAAGTTTACTTTAAATCAAGATATAGACTTTAAAACTTGGCTGAAATAGTAAACTTGTATTGATTACCTGCTTCAAGTTCATAATCTTTTTTTAATAAAAATCTTAATAAAGCATCCTCAATTAATGCTCTTCCCAAAGGAGGATTCACTAATAATAAACCTTGATTAAAAGACCATGTAAAATCCCACTTAAATTCACCAGCTTCCACAACTCCCTTAATTTGCTTTTTTGAAAAGCAATATTCTATAACATTTACATTGGCTATTGTTTCTGGTTTTGACCGCATTTGTTATATTTGGTCTTTATCAAAAGAATTTAATTCATTTATTATATATTCTTCTTTTTTCGTATTTAATTGTTCGAGGGATTCTATTACTCTCTTATATACTTTATCCAAAATTGATTTTTCTTCTTGAGAAATATTGCCTAACACATGAGAAATAGTATTGTAATAATTTGTTCCTTTTACTAATGGAGGAGCTCCAATACCAATTCTTATTCTATTAAAGTTATGAGTTTGTAATTTTTCAATGATGCTTTTAAGCCCATTATGTCCACCTGAGCTCCCTTTTTTTCTAAATCTTATTTTACCAAGAGGCAAATCTTTATCATCGACTATTATAAAAATCTGATCAATATTTATTTTGTACCAATTTATTATTGCTTCTACAGCATCCCCACTATTATTCATAAACGTATTAGGTAAAAATAACCTGTACGTATAATTATTGATTTTGAATTCTGAGTAAAAACTTTTAATTTTATCCTTGAATAAGAAATTTGAATGATATTTTTTTGAGAGATTTTCAAGAAGTAAAAAACCTATATTATGTCTATTTTTTGAGTATTTTTTACCAGGATTTCCCAAGCCAATTAAATATATTTCATTCATAATTTATTTCTAAATCTCTTTTATTGAGAATTATAAATATACAAACTAACTAAAACTAAATAAATTAAAAAAAATTCCCAAATAAACTTATTAGGGAATTTTCATATTAATTTAGAAAACTTTCTGAAAGAGTTTAAGAAATTTAGTTTCCGTTCCAATTTACTGAGAAACCTTGTAATAGCAGCGATTGATTATAAATTTGTAGGAGAATAACTAAAAAGATCAGAAGTAATAGGCCTATGACTGTCATCACAGGAACTGCTCCCCAACCAGGTACAACTTTTCCTTGTCCTGAATTACCAATTGCTTTTAAAAGACTTCCTAAGGCTGTTTTTTGACCCATGTTAAATTCACAAAATCGAGTATTATTTCGCTATTGTATAAGAACTTATACATAAATTGTTTACAAACTTAGCAAAATTGATGCAAACTTTATCATCTGCTCCAGATCCTGCTGTTTCTATAGCAGTAACAATTCTGGCAATACTTCTATCTTTAACTGGTTTTGGTCTTTGGACTGCATTTGGACCTAAAGCTGCAAAGCTTACAGATCCTTGGGATGAACATGACGACTAATACCCCTTAAAGTATTTCAAAATTTTCCAAAAATACAAAAAGTAAACTTTTAACCATAGTTTAATTATAAATTTAATAGGATATAAATCAGTCAGCCAATCAATTTCCATGCTTGCCCTAAAAATTTCTGTTTACACAATTGTTTTTTTCTTCGTAGGAATATTTCTTTTCGGATTTTTAGCAAGTGATCCAACAAGAACACCAAATAGAAAAGACTTAGAGAGTCCTCAGGATTAATCTCAATAGAATTTATTTACCTTGATTTCAGGAATTTCAAAAAAAGTAATATTTTCTTTTTTTTTGTTTATAAATTTTTTACAGCCATCAAAATCAGCTGAAATTAAGGAAATTAATAAAGTTGATAATAAACAAGTTTTCCAAAAAAGATTCTTCAAAATTGCAAATATAAAAATTGCGTCAAATTCGTCAAAACAATTTCTTAATAACTTTGAAGAATTTTCAACTCATAAAAATTTTTTTAAAGAAGATTTAGAATCATTTTTAGCTAATAATAGTGAAAATCAAAACGAATTAGTAATCCAATCCGATATACAGTCTGACATTAAAGATGTTATTTATGCTGAAGGGAATGTAGTAGTTAAATATCGTGGAAAAATACTTAAGGCTGATAATTTAATTTACGATAAGTTAAATAAAAAAATTAGAGCTCAAGGAAATATAGATTTGAAATTAGGAGATCAAATCTTTAAAGCTTCTGAAATAGAGTACAGTTTCATAACTGAAAAAGGATATTTATTAGATGTTCAGGGATCTATTAATACCAATACTTTGATGGATGATTTATCCTCAAATTTCGCCTTATCAGATGTTAAAAAGATAAACATTTTACTTGAATTAAAAAAAAAGGAAGTTTTATATACTCCCGGCAAGGTTGAAAATTGGTTATTTCTTACTGATAAAATGACTATAGATGGGAATAAGTGGAAAAGTAAGAAGGCAGTATTTAGTAATGATTTACTTGAATTGAAACAAGCTAAATTAGTAATTAATTCATTAGAAGTTATTTCTGCGGCAGAGAAATTACTATTTAAGTCATCATTAAATTATTTAATATTTGAAGAAAAGGTATCAATTCCATTTTGGCTTGGAGATAGAACTGTAAATAAATATGGAGAAGTCTTGAACTTTGATAGTAGATGGAATTTAGGATATGAAAATTTAGATAAGGATGGGTATTTTATTGGAAGGAAATTTAACTCCATAGATATATTTGATGATTTTGTTCTTGAGTTAGAACCACAATTCTTGATTCAACGCTCACTAAAAGGGTATACAAAAAGTTTTGTTAATAAGGACGAATCAATAACTTCAGAAAGAGTGAAGAGGAATGCAGGTTTTGAAGATTATTTTGCTCTAAAATCTCAAATAAAAGGCCAAATAAATAATTGGGATTTAGTAATAGAAAATAATTTAAATTCATTAGATGTTGATAAATTTTCTGATGCATTTAGATCAAAGACTAATTTAAGTAAAGAAATTAACTTTTTTAATTCCAAATGGGATAAAAGTTTTTATGGAGTTTATAGAGATAGAGTATGGAATGGCTCATTGGGTGAAGCTGAAATTTACTTAGGTTATGGTTCAGAATTAAAAAAAGAAAATACTTGGTTTGTTAATGGTATAAAAAAGACAGAATTTTTATCTTTAGGTTTGGCTAATATAAAAGCAGAGGCTTTAAATACTAAAAATCTGATAACAAACCTAAAAGGTAACTTGTTTTATTCTTTAGATCAGAAATTTCCCATTACTACTGTTGAGCCTAAAAAGAAATCTATTGATATTTCATATAGGTACATTCCTGAACCAATTACTAAAGGCTTAAGTCTTAATACAAGATTAGAAGCACTATATTCTTTTTATGAAACTGGAGATCATCAAGAACATCTAGGTTTTGGTATAGGCCCAGAATTGATCTTTGGTGATTTTAAAAATAAAACTTTTGACTATACTCGTTTAAGTATTTTCCCTTTCTATAAATTTAGTAGTGGAGAAAGTGTTTTTAAATTCGATCAAAATTATGATAAGTTTACTTTAAATATTGCGCTTGATCAGCAATTATTTGGACCAGTTATTCTAAAAAGTAGTGGGACTTTAAACCTTACAAATGATTCTGATGATTATGGTGAATTTATAGATTCTAAAATTTCCTTAAACTGGAAAAAAAGATCCTATGAATTTGGTATTTTTTATCAACCTCATAATCAAGCAGGAGGAATTTCTTTTAGTTTCTTTGGATTTAAATAGTTATTAGAAATGAGAATTAAATTTTAAATAAGGTAAATCATTAAATTTATTTTCAATTAGATTTTTATTCTCAAGAAGTTTTGATGTTGCATCCCATTCTCCTGATAAAAACATTTTTCTTGAGCTCTCCTTAATTTCAAGTTTAAAATTTAAATCTTTTGATTTAGCTATGGAATTATTTAGATCAATTTCTAAGAATAAAAATTTATTATCGTTATGTTTTTGGATATCTTGTATTGAATTTTTAGGAAGCGTAAAACATGGAATTCCAATTGCAACACAATTACTATAAAAAATTTCGGCAAAGCTCTCACCTATTAATGCTTTTATACCCCATCTCATAAGTGCTTGGGGGGCATGTTCTCTGCTCGAACCACATCCAAAATTGCTATTAACAATAAGTATTGAGGCATTTTTGTTTTCCTCTAGATCGAAAGGATGCCTTCCCTTTAATGTTTCTCTATCATCTTCAAAAACAGATTCGCCTAATGAATCAAAATTAATACACTTTAAGAAACGCGCAGGAATTATTCTATCTGTATCAATATCGTTACCAATTAACGAGATGCATTTCCCATTTATTTGTGAAATTTTTCCAATTGGTGGGTTAAATTTCGATTTCATTTCTTTATAAATTCTCTAACGTCACTTACTTTGCCATTAATTGCAGCAGCAGCTACCATTGCTGGACTCATGAGAAGTGTCCTTCCACTAGGAGATCCTTGTCTACCTTTGAAATTTCTATTGCTAGAACTAGCACTAATTTGATTACCCATTAGCTTATCTGAATTCATTGCTAAACACATAGAGCAGCCTGGCTCTCTCCATTGAAATCCAGAATCCTTAAATATTTTATCTAGACCTTCTTTTTTTGCTTCAGTGGCCACTTGCTCTGAACCGGGGACTACAAATGCTTTTACTTCCTGAGATACTTTTTTATCTTTCAATACTTTAGCTGCAACTCTTAAGTCACTGATTCTGCCATTTGTACAACTGCCTATGAAACAAACATCTACTGGAGTATCTTTTATTAATTGCCCTGGTTTGAAACCCATATATTCATAAGCCTCTTTAGCAACAAATTGGTCATTTGGGGACAAGTCATCTAAAAGAGGAATCTGTTGATTGATGCTTATACTTTGACCAGGAGTAATTCCCCACGTTACGGTTGGTTCTACTTGTGAAGCATCTAATTTAATTACATCATCATAAATTGAATTTTCATCACTTTTTAATGATTTCCACCATATGAGTGCTTGATCCCAGTGATGATTTTTTGGAGCACATAATTTCTTTTTAATGTAACTAAAGGTCTTTTCATCAGGGTTTATATATCCGCATCTCGCTCCCCCTTCTATAGACATATTGCATATAGTCATTCTTTCTTCCATTGATAATGCATTAATCGCAGGGCCTGCGAATTCATATGCGAAACCTACCCCAGCCTTTACACCAAGTTTATTTATAATATGTAGCACCAAATCCTTAGCATATACACCATTAGATAATTTATTATCGCACCAAATCTGCCTTACCTTTAATTTGTTCATGGCTATGGTTTGGGTAGCAAGAACATCTCTTACTTGACTTGTACCTATTCCAAAAGCAATTGCCCCAAAAGCTCCATGAGTTGAAGTATGAGAATCTCCGCAAGCGATTGTCATTCCTGGCTGAGTTAGGCCTAATTCCGGTGCTACTACATGAACTATTCCTTGATTACCACTACCAATATTAAAAAATCTTATTTTATGTTCTAAGCAATTCTTCTCAAGTGTTTCAATCATCTGTTCAGCGAGATTATCCTTGAAAGGCCTGCTCTGATTATCTGTTGGCACAATATGATCAACAGTAGCAACAGTTCTATTAGGGAATTTTACTTTTAATTTTTTGTCCTTTAAAGCACCAAATGCTTGAGGACTCGTCACTTCATGGATAAGGTGAAGACCAATAAATATTTGATCAGATCCTCCAGGAAGACTTGAAACCTTATGTAAATCCCAAACTTTATCAAATAGGGTATCTTGACTCAATTTGTAAAAATAGTTACTTACTATTCGATAATAGGATTAATCGGAGGCTGTTCAAACACACATTTACACTTAGTCTTTGAATTTCTATTCGATTTCGTGTTGAGTTAAATAGTTTTTTTATATTAGTTATATGATTATTTGGTCCTGAAATTGAAATATAGACAAGTCCAACAGGTTTATCTTGACTGCCTCCGTTAGGCCCAGCTATTCCACTAATTGCTATTGCCCAATCTGCTCCTAATTTCTCTTTTACATTAATTGCCATGGCCTCACAAACTTCTTCAGAAACAGCTCCATATTTTGTAAGCTTTTCTTTAGAAATATTTAATAATGAATTTTTTAGTTCATTACTATAGGAAACAATACTACCTTGAAAAACTTGAGATGAGCCTGATATTGAGGTTAGTGATGAAGATAGAAGGCCTCCGGTGCAGGATTCAGCAAAAACAATTGTTTCGTTCCTCTTGGTTAATTCTTTTATTAAAACGCTAGGAAGAGTATCGTTATCCTCTCCAAAAATAAATTTTGAAAAATCTTTTTTTAATTTTTCTTTAATAGGTTTAATTATATTTTTTGCTTCAAGGTCGTTCTTAGCTCGCGCGGTGATTCTGAGTTTAACCTCTCCTAAGTTTGCATATGGAGCAACGGTAGGGTTTTTAAGATTTAATAGATCATTAATTTTTTCAGCAACGCTTGATTCTCCAATACCCGCAAATTTAAGAGTATTTGAGAAAAAGGAATAATTATCTGAGAATTTGGTTTTAATGAAATCATACGCCGTCTCTTCCCACATAGTTTTCATTTCACTGGGTACTCCTGGGAAAGTAAGGATAGTAAAATCTTTTACTGGTTCCCAAATCATTCCTGGTGCAGTGCCCCTAGGGTTATTAATAATTTGAGCATTTTCTGGGAAGAAACATTGTTTCCTTAAGCTGGAGGAATCGTCCTTGAGCTTTGAGTTTGAGAGTTTTTGTTTAATTTCATCCCATAAAAGCGGTCTTTCAAAAAGAGATACATTAAAAGATTTGGCTATTGCTTCAGTAGTTAAGTCATCTGGGGTGGGTCCTAATCCACCAGTTGTAATTAGAAGATTACTTCTTGTCGATATTTCTTGAATTACTTTTATAATTCGATCAGAATTATCACCTACAGTTGATTGCCTAAAGTGATTTAAGCCTAATTGAGATAACTGTTCAGAAATCCATTGAGCATTTGTATTGATAATATTTCCTAAGAGTAGCTCTGTTCCAATAGAAAGAATTTCAACTCCCTTGGAGTTAGGACTCATTTAATTGATGCTTCAAGTTTGCCTTCATAAAGAGGAAAACGATTACATAAGGTTAATACTCTTTCTTTACATTTACTTTCAATCAGTGAATCGTCTGGGTTAAGTAATCTATCAGCAATAATTTCACCAACTTCAGCAAAAGCATCCTCATTAAAGCCTCTAGTAGTTAGAGCAGCAGTTCCCAACCTTAGTCCGCTGGTTACAAAAGGTGATTCAGGGTCAAATGGAACAGTATTTTTATTTGCAGTGATATTCACTTCACTTACAAGTAAGTCAGCAATCTTACCAGTCATATTGATACTTCTTAAATCGAGTAAAACAATATGGTTATCAGTGCCTCCGCTAACGATATTAATACCTCTATTTATTAAAGTTGAAGCTAGAACTTTTGCATTTTTTATTACTTGTTGGGAATAATTAACGAAATCTGGTTGCAAGGCTTCTCCAAATGCAACTGCTTTAGCTGCAATTATATGTTCGAGGGGCCCACCCTGAGTTCCAGGGAAAACAGATTTATCAAATTTCTTTCCAAATTCTGCATCTTTACACAAGATAAGTCCCCCTCTAGGCCCTCTTAATGTTTTATGAGTAGTTGTGGTTACTACATCACAATATGGTATTGGATTTGGGTGGAGTTTACTTGCTACAAGACCGGCGATGTGTGCAATATCAGCCATTAAGAATGCACCAACTTCATCTGCAATATTTCTAAATGACTCAAAATCGATTGTTCTTGGATAAGCAGAATATCCACATATGATTAATTTTGGTTTTGTTTCAAGTGCTATCTCTCTTATTTCATCAAAATTTAATTCACTAGTTTCTTTATTTACACCATAGTGAACTGCATTGAACCATTTACCACTCATATTTACTGGAGACCCATGAGTTAGGTGTCCACCATGAGATAAATCCATCCCCATGATTGTGTCGCCAGGTTTAAGTAGACTTAGGAAAACAGCAGCATTGGCCTGCGCTCCACTATGGGGTTGAACATTAGCCCAATTTGCATTAAATAATTTTTTCGCTCTCTGAATAGCTAATTCTTCGATTTCATCAACAAATTCACATCCCCCGTAATATCTTTTTTGGGGTAATCCCTCGGCGTATTTATTTGTAAGTACGGAACCTTGAGCCTGCATAACGGCAATTGATGCGAAATTTTCGCTTGCGATTAACTCAAGATGAGTTTCCTGCCTATTTTTTTCAGAGTTAATAAAATTTGATATTACTGGATCACTTTCTTTAAGATTTTGAAGGATATTCATTGAATTTGATAAGTAATACCCATAATATAGACGATATTTTTTAGAAAAATATAAAAAGAATATTTCAGAATTTAAAACGCGCCTGGAGAGATTCGAACTCCCGACACCCTGATCCGTAGTCAGGTGCTCTAATCCACTGAGCTACAGGCGCATAATTATGTAATATCTCTGTTTCAGGGTCTCTTAGTCAACTAGATTTCGGGTAAAATGTCTATTATTAACAATCTAATTATTAATATGCCTATAAAGTGGTACGGAAATGGTGACTCAGAAGATCCTATCTATAAACATTTTTCTCGAATAGTAAATTTTGTTATTCACTGCATGATATTTACTGCGATTGTAAGTGGCACGTGGCTTTTAAAAGAGATTAAATATGAAATCAGCTTTTTTAATAATTTTGCAATTGTCTGGTCAGTTCTTTTGGCCTCCCATTTACTTTTCGTAATTATCAAAAAACCAAAAGACACTTCAAAACAATCAACTTAAATTAATTTCTATGTTATGGACTCTCAGATAAGTATAAGTGATCTAGAAAATGTTATTTCCGAAAAGGTTTTTATAAAAATAGAAAAGTGGAATTTGTATCTTGGAGACGCTGGACTAGCTAGGAATCTTGCTATTGAATGTATCAGCAATAGAGATCAAGGCCCATTGGAGGCTGCAAAATTAAGTCTTAAAGCAATAAATGTAAAAGTAGGGGATGGTGTTAATAGTATTCCATTGATTAATTTAATCACTAACTCACAAATTCTAGAATTAGAAGAGATTTTGGAAAGTTTTTTTTAAAAACTAAATCTCTTTTTTTGAAACTTTAAATTTATTTACTTTCAAGAATTTTGTAAGTAAAAAATAAATCACAAAAAAAGTTAGGGTTCCAAATATTAATAATAAAAATTCTGCAAGATTTGAATTGAAGTTATTAGTAGTTTGGAGAATAGTAAAACAAAGTGTACTGTCTATAAATGCTGCTAATGACATGAGGCTAATTTTCTTCAATAAATCCAAGTTAGGTAAATGGATATCTTCATTTCGCAGATTAAAAGAAAGCAAAATACAGACTATAAGGTTGACTATTACTGAAGATAAAATTATTCCCACAACTCCGAAATTATATGGAGAAAGATTCCCAAAATTCTTAATTGGGGCACCAATTAAAAACCAATCAAAAAAAATATTAAATATTATCCCTGCAAATGAAGACTTAAAAGGGAAGTTTGTTTTTTCTATTGAATAGTAAGTTCTTACTAATAAATCTCTATAAAGATAAAATGGTATGCCAACTGCGTAAGCAATTAATATATTTTTTACTTTTAAAGTTGCTGAATAATCAAAAGATCCTCTTTGAAAAACTAATTGTACGATTTGATTATTGAATGTTATAAAAAATCCGGTTAAAAAAATAGCTGCCAAGAAACAGTACTCTACCCCAGATATCAATTTTTTTTGGAGACCTCTTTTGTCTTTTTCACTTCTTAATTTAGAGAATTTTGGAAGTAATGGCAGAATCAAGGAGTTAGATAATATGCCTAAGGGGGCTTGTATAAGAAAGTTGCCGTAAGCTAGTCCAGATGCTGCGCCTTGAAAACTTGAAGCAAAAAACATATCTATGAAAACATTAATTTGACTCAGACCTGATGAGATAGATGCAGGAATAATTAGTTTTAAAATCCTCCTCTGTTCATATTTAAATGTTTGGAAGTTAAATGATTGGAAGTTAAATGATTGGAAGGTTGATTGCAATCTCAAGAGGCCTATCTTATTTATTTCCCAAATTTGAACAACAAACTGAATTAAAGTTCCCGTCAAAGTTGCAAAAGCTAGTAATCCCGAAGAAGTGAAGAGATTTTTGGTTGTATTTTCTTGGTTGAAAGTCCAACTAAATAAAATAAAAAAAATAATAGTTAAGCTTGTTATGGCTGGGCTGATACTTGACAAGAAGAATTTTCTTCGTGAATTTAAGGCTCCAAAGCTTAAACCTATGAAGCCAGATAATGGGATACAAGGTGTAAGTATTCTTAATTGGTAAGTAGCAATAGTTTTGGCTTCGGAACTTAAATTGGGGGCTAATAATTCAATTAATAAACTAGAATTAAAGTAAATCAATATAGCTAAACCGAACAATATTATTGAAAGTTTAATGCTTACTTGAGTTAGGATGATTCCTCCATTTTTTTTGTTAAGAGGAGTTAAAACGGCGACTACTGCATTATGTAAAGGACCATTAATTCCGCCAATGATTATGAGCAAAAAACCTGGAATTATATAGGCATAATTAAATGCGTCGTATGTTATACCAACCCCAAAAGCAGCAGCTATAAATACTTGTCTTAAACATCCAGCTAATTTACTAAGACTAGTACCAAATGAAATTGAAAAAACATTATTTTTTAAAAATGAATGCATTTGGCTTTATCTAAAAATTTTTCAAGAAGAATAAGTTTCAATTATATTTGATTCTTAACTAAAGACATATTTATGAAAGATCGGATTATTGAATTTGACCCATTAATTGAAGGGGTTTTAATCAAAAGATATAAAAGATTTCTTGCAGATATTAAATTAGAAACTGGAGAGGTTGTAACTGCTCATTGTGCTAATACAGGTCCAATGAAAGGACTTTTGAGAGAGGGAGCAAAAGTAAGAATAAGTGTTTCCCCATCTCCAAAAAGAAAATTACCTTTTACTTGGGAACAGATATGTGTTGTTAATGCAAAAAATGAGGAGGTTTGGGTAGGTATTAATACTCTCTTTGCAAACAAGTTAATCAAAAAGGTTATTGAAAAAAATCTGCTAATAGAAAGAATAGGTGAAATAGAGAAAATTAAATCTGAAGTTCCCTATGGAAAAGATAAAAAAAGCAGAATTGACTTTTTTTTAACCCCAAAATCTTCAAATCCTGATAAACGTAACATTTACATAGAGGTTAAAAATACGACTTGGATTAAAGAAAATGTAGCTCTATTCCCAGATACAGTAACGAAAAGAGGCCAAAAACACCTCATAGAATTAAAAGAATTGATTCCTGAAAGTAAAAGTGTTTTAGTACTTTGTATTACTAGAAAAGACGCTAATTTCTTTGCGCCTGGAGATGATGCAGATCCCTTATATGGCAATCTTTTTAGAGAATCTTTGAGTGCAGGAATGATATCCATACCATGCTCCTTTGAATTTCATAAAGACCATGTATCATGGAATGGAATTAAACCTTTGAAATAAATAAAAAACTTGATATTTTTAAATTCTAAAAAAAAATAGTTTTTAAATTAACAAATATAGCCTTGTGAAGCAACTATAAAATCGGTAGCAACGACTACTAGACACTAATAAGTTTTTTGAGCAAAATTGAATGTGAAAGGAAACAGAATAATCTGTTTTTTTTGACAATTAAAATTATTTATGACCACTGCTTTGCATTCGCGGCCAGGACGCAGCAAGAAACTTCAAGAGGCTAGCCTTATTGAAGGACCTATGCTACTCCTGCGCAGCATACGTGGCTTTAGAACCAATCGCTCATTGATTTGGTTAGCCACCGTTCCAGTAGCACTTTTCGGCTTAAGTATCTTCACTTTTGCTGCTAAAGCTGGCCCTGGTCTCGGAGACTTAACAGGACCTCAGGCTGCTACTTTTTTAGCTGACAACTTATGGTTGTTCGTAGCTACTATACTTGTGATCTTCATGAACGCAGGCTTCGCCATGGTTGAAGCTGGTATGTGTAGATCAAAAAATGCTGTAAACATTCTTGCTAAAAACCTTTTTGTATTTGCACTTGCCGTAACTGCATATTGGTTTATTGGATACTCATTAATGTATGGGGATTCTGTAGCAGGAGGATTTTTATACTTTAACGGACTATTTCTAGACCCTGATCCTTCTGATGCGCTTGCTTGTGCTGCAGGAGTTATTGATGATTGTTCTGTTTTAGTACCATCTGTAGACTTTCTTTTCCAAGCAGCATTTGCTGGAACAGCTGCAACTATTGTTTCTGGATTAGTTGCTGAAAGAGTTAAATTCGGAGAGTTTGTTATTTTTGCAATTGTTCTCTCTGGAATCATTTATCCTATTTCCGGTAGCTGGCAATGGAATGGAGGTTTCCTTTCAGAGCTAGGCTTTATCGATTTCGCAGGATCATCTATTGTTCACTCAGTAGGTGGTTGGGCTGGTTTAGTCGGAGCAATGATGCTCGGGCCAAGGATAGGTAAATATGTTGATGGTAAGGCTCAAGCAATGCCTGGCCACAGCATGGCTATTGCTACTTTAGGTGCCTTAATCCTTTGGATTGGTTGGTATGGCTTTAACCCTGGTTCAGAGCTCGCTATGGATGAATATGTAGCATACGTAGCTGTTACAACCACACTTGCTGCCGCAGGTGGAGCTATTGCTGCAACCGTCTTATCTACCTTAACTTCAGGAAAACCAGATTTGACAATGATCATAAACGGTATTCTTGCAGGTTTGGTTAGCATAACTGCAGGTTGTGGAAATATGACTTTCGCAGGGTCTTGGGTTGCAGGGGCAGTAGGTGGAATTATTGTTGTATTTGCAGTAGCTGCATTAGATGCTGCAGAAATTGATGATCCAGTTGGTGCTTTCTCAGTCCACGGAGTTTGTGGAGTTTGGGGAACTGTCGTTATTGGTCTATGGGGCGTAGAAGGAATGGATCCTGGCGCTGCTGGAATAGGTATTTTTAACGGCGGTGGAATCAACCAATTTCTTGTTCAAGCTTTAGGAGCTGGGAGTTATGCAATATGGACATTGGTTACATGTTGGATTGCTTGGTCTATAATTGGAGGATTATTCGGTGGAATCCGGGTATCTGAAGAGGAAGAGACTCAAGGTTTAGATATTGGAGAGCATGGAATGGAAGCATATCCAGACTTTGCATCCGCTAAATAATCTAACTTAAAATTGATTTTAGAAACCTGACTTATGTCAGGTTTCTTTTTTTTTATAAAAAATTATTTAAAATGTTGTAATATCTAAAGATGGATACTCAAGCTTTTAGAAGATCTCTTCATCATTCTGATAGATACAATAGAAGAGGTTTCGATTCTCCAACAAAAAGAGCTCAAGCATTAGAAGAAGCTTACCAAAGTGATTTGATAACTTCTATAAGAGATAATGGTTTTACTTACACTAAAGGCAGGCTAAATATTAAATTGGCCCAAGCCTTTGGTTTTTGTTGGGGAGTTGAAAGAGCTGTAGCAATGGCTTATGAGACTAGGAGGCATTACCCTAATGAGAATATTTGGATAACAAACGAAATAATTCATAACCCCTCAGTTAATGATCATTTAAGAAAAATGAATGTAAAGTTCATTTCAGCTAAAAATGGAATCAAAGATTTTTCGTTAGTTTCTAATGGGGATGTAGTTATATTGCCTGCTTTCGGAGCTACTGTTCAAGAAATGAAACTCCTTCATGAGAAAGGATGTCATATCATAGATACAACTTGTCCTTGGGTCTCTAAGGTTTGGCATACTGTTGAGAAACATAAAAAACATGTCTTCACCTCTATAATTCATGGAAAATTTAAGCATGAAGAGACTCTTGCTACTAGCTCATTTGCAGGCAAGTATTTAGTTGTACTTGATTTAGAAGAAGCAAATTATGTATCTGAATATATTCTGGGCAGAGGAAATAGAAATGAGTTTATGAACAAATTTGCTAAAGCTTGTTCTAATGGATTTGATCCAGATAAAGATTTAGATAGAGTAGGAGTCGCTAACCAGACAACTATGCTTAAGAGCGAGACCGAGGAAATTGGAAAGGTTTTTGAAAGAACGATGTTAAAAAAATTTGGACCAGCAAAAGTGAATAGTCACTTTTTAGCATTTAATACAATTTGTGATGCAACTGAAGAAAGACAAGATGCAATGTTTTCTTTGGTTGATGAAGACCTTGATATCTTGGTCGTTATAGGCGGCTTTAATTCGTCAAATACAACTCATTTACAAGAAATAGCAATTACGAAAAATATTACTTCTTTTCACATAGATACTCCAGAGAGAATATCAGTTGCAGAAAACTCAATATTACATAAACCACTAGGATTAGATTTAGAACTTAAAAATAATTTTTTACCTAATGGGAATATTAATGTTGGAATTACCTCCGGTGCATCTACTCCTGATAAAGTTGTTGCAGATGTTATTGAAAAGTTAATTGATATAGCTTCCTAAATTTGTAATGCCATTTATGACTTTGCTTAGTTTTTTTAATTTATTACTCAGATATTTCCTAAAGATATACTTTATTAACTAGAATAGTTAAAAATTATTGAAGTATGGAAGACAAAACACAAACTAATCAGGTTCAAACAGCAGCCAGTATGAATAGAACTAAAGCCCCCCAAAAAGTTGAAGTTGTAGTTGCTAATTCATCTTCAGGGTCAGAAGTAAATATTCTTGGAGAACTATCAATTTTTGTTTTACGCATCGGTTTTTGTGCTTTGATGATTCATCATGGCCTAGAGAAACTTCAAGATCCGCAGGGTTTTGCAGAATTTGTAGTTAGTAAGTACTTTCCATTTTTGCCAGGTGATCCTGTTGTTTGGACTTTTGGAGCAGCTATCACTCAATTAGTTTGCCCTCTAGGACTGGCTTTAGGTCTTTTTGCAAGGCTTTCTTCTCTTGGACTATTATCTACAATGGTATTTGCGGTTTATTTTCATCTTCTAGATACGGGATTAGAAGGTTTTCCTCTTGCAGTAGTTGAAGGACACAACTACGCCTTCGAATTGTCTTTTATATATGGTGCTATTTCTCTTTACTTTCTATGCGCAGGTCCAGGCAGACTTTCTTTATTTAGAAAGTCTAACAAAATTACATATTATCCCAAATCAACATAAATTAATGTAAAAAATGCCTTTTTTGAGTAAATATCATTGAGATTCCCTTTGAATTACACATATCAATACTTTCTTGGTCTCTTAAACTTCCTCCGGGTTGGATAATAGCTTTTATTCCATATTCATTTGCAAGTTCTACAGTATCGGCAAATGGAAAAAAACCATCGCTTGCCAAAACAGCCTCAGAACATAACCCTTCGGCTGCTTTTAATGCAATTTTTGCGGCTCCAACTCTATTCATTTGTCCAGCTCCAATACCAATAGTTTTTTGGTCTTTTGCAATAACAATTGCATTTGATTTTACATGTTTACAAATTTTCCATGCAAAATTTAGATCTAATTTCATTTGATTACTCGGATTTTTTTTAGTTACTAAAATCCAACTCTCATTTATATCTTCATTATCATCAGTATCTTGAACGAGTAATCCTCCCATTATTGATTTAGTAGAAGTTTGGTTCTTTTTTGGAAGCATATCTTTTGATAACTTTAAAATTCTTAAATTCTTTTTGCTTTTTAAAATTTTTAAAGCTTCTTCATCAAAAGAAGGAGCGACAACGCACTCTAAGAAAATATCTTTGAGGTTAATTGCGGTTTCACTATCAACATTTGAATTAAAAGCAACTATTCCTCCAAAAGCACTAACTGAGTCGCATTCCAAAGCATTCAGAAATGCTTGAGAGGCTGAATTGCTTGTAGAGGCACCACAAGGATTATTGTGTTTTAGAATAACGGAAGCAAACGTGTTTGTTTTAAGATCATTTTTTTCTTCATAGCCAAATTCTAAAACTGTAGAAAGCGCTGACTCAAGATCCAATAGATTGTTATAACTTAACTCTTTACCTTGCAATTGTTCTGCTGAGTTCCATCCAATATTACGTAAACCATACCAAAAAGCTTTTTGATGAGGATTTTCTCCATATCTTAAGGTTTTGATTAGTGGATAAGATTCAATATATTTGGAAGATTGTAAACCTCTTTCTTTACTTATCCAATTAGATATTGCAGCGTCATAGTCGGCTGTATGTTGAAAAGCTTCAAAGGCTAATGTTGCTTTATATGCATCATTTAAAACCCCTTTTTTAATTTCTTCAAGAAATTCTTGATATTGACTAGGATCTACTAAAACGGAAACGTCTTTATGATTTTTAGCTGCAGAACGAATCATTGATGGCCCTCCAATATCGATATTTTCAATAGCATCTTCCCATTTGCATCCCTGTTCAACAGTTTTCTTAAAAGGATATAAATTTACAACTACCAAGTCAATTAGTTCAAGGTCGTTAGCTTCTATATCTTTTTTATGTTCCTTATCAGTTCTTTTCGCTAATATTCCTCCATGGATTTTTGGATGTAAAGTTTTAACTCTTCCTTCAAGGATTTCTGGCGAATTAGTAAAATCTGCGACTTTAATAACTGGAAGTTTTGCTTTTATTAGATGTTTGGCAGTTCCTCCACTTGATAGAATTTTATAATTAAATTTTTCTACCAATTCTGTACAAAATGGGATTATATTTTTTTTATCAGAGACACTTATTAAGGCTAATGGTGACATTATGGGAAAGTTTACTTACTTAAGAATATAAACATGAAATACGATATTGATCATGAATTTGTCTCGATTAGCTCTCAAACTGCAACTCATAGAATTATTTTGATACATGGTTGGGGAGCCGATGCAGATGACCTTTTAACAATTGGAAAGGAAATTACAGAAAAAACAAATCTTGATTTTGAGTTAATTTCTTTGAGGGCGCCTGGATTACATCCAAGTGGTCAGGGAAGACAGTGGTATGGATTATACCCACATGATTGGAAGGGGGCTGAGGCTGAAGTAAATAAACTTTTAGATACATTAAAAGAATTTGATACTGAGCAGATTTCACTTAGAAAAACAGTTTTGTTGGGTTTTTCTCAGGGGGCAGCTATGGCAATTGATGCAGGATTTAAACTAAATCTAGGATTAATTGTTTCTTGCAGTGGTTATCCTCATCCAACTTGGGTCCCAGGAGAAAAATGCCCACCATTGATTGTTAGTCATGGCTTATTTGATGACGTCGTGCCTATAGATGCTTCTAGGATTATTTATGAAAAGGTAAAAAGTAAGTCTTCGAAATTTTGCGAATTATTAGAATTTGATGGATTCCATCAAATTGACTCAAATTTAATTAATTTTCTAAGTTCAAATATGAGTAATATTCTTTAAACGAAAGCATATTCGTATTCTTCAATCTCTTCCCAATCATCTGCAGTAAGTTCTAGACCTTCAAATATTTTTTCTTCCCCAATACCCTCAACTACGACTTTTAATGATGGAAATAGAAAATGATTTTCTTCAGCATATTGGGCGCTAAATAAACCTTTTTCACCCCAAAAAAACCTATCAGTGGTATGTTCATTTCTTCGAACGTTGAAAACTGAAGGAGCAGACAACTCATTTTCAGCTATAAATCTTCTTGCAGCTGTAACTGGTTTATGATTGCCGGTTTCGATATGATAAATAGGAACATGTGCCATTACTCTTTGACCAGCAAGTCTTCTTCTGCTGATTCTTTTTCTTTTTTTTGACATTGATTGGTACTCCTGAAATTATTAATTAGATTAGTCTTAGTTATTTTACTAATCTTATATCTGTGATTTTGAATTCACTTCAAATTACATAGAGGACCCATCAACCCCTGATGTAGCTTAAAATATGATTATATGTTCATATTTAAGGCTGGCTAAAGTCAGACCTCTTTATATATCTTAATACTTTTTTCATATTTTACAAGCCCTTTTCAAGTTTTTTCTAAAAATTACTTAAAATTTCATTAATTATGAATATCACTAAAAAATTTGAAGAACTTATTGTGAGACAGCTAGAGAGTTTTGGTTGCTCAATGGGAGTTACTCATATCGTTATGTATCTTGCTTCAGCTAATCAAGGAACTAAAGCATCTTTTGAAATAATTGGTCAATGGCCACAAAGTGATAGGCTTCTAATATCAATAGAAGATGATCCTTCACTAAAAGTTTCTTCTCCTAATAGAAGATGGTACCCGCTTCAAGAAAACGATATTCTACTTGGTGTTCTTAGGGTGGAAACTGATTTGCAAGGGGGAAATTGGCCATTATCTCTTGATTCTAGATTAAAAGCACTTTCAATATCTTTAGCTAAATGCGTTTCTATCGAATTAGAACGTCAAAATAAAAATGAAGAAATCAATTATTTAAAAAGTCAGGTTAATGTCATAATCCATCAATTGAGGAATCCATTGGCTGCTCTTAGGACATATGCAAAATTACTAATAAAAAGACTTGGTTCAGATGATGGCTCTATTGAAATAGTCGAACGCATGATAATAGAGCAAAAACAAATTAATCAATATATGGATTCTTTTTCGAAATTAAATTCACCTATTGAACTGCCTCTAGAGATTGGAGAGGAAAGATTATTATTACCACCAAATTTAGATAATAAAAAGGTAATAACTGTTCAGGGTTTATTGAGGCCAATATTAGAAAGGGGTAAAGCTAATGCGGACTTAGAGAATAGAGATTGGACTGAACCTTCTCTTTGGCCAGATTGGACTATATCGCCCTTAAAGGCAAAATATGCTGTAATTGCCGAAATTGTGGCCAATTTATTAGAAAATGCGTTTAAATATGCCCAAAAAGATGCTGAAATTGGACTCGCAATTACGAGTAATGGACTTTGTATATTTGATGATGGTAAAAAAATAACCAAAAATGAAAACGAGAAAATTTTTGAAAAAGGTTTTAGAGGATCTGCGGCTAAAAAGAAGGACGGAACTGGTGTGGGACTTTTTTTGGCGAGGAAATTAGCAAAACAAATTGGAGGAGATTTGAGATTGCTGGAAAATAACTCGATTGATAATACTGAGAAATTAAAAAATCTTAAGAAGAAAAATATTTTCTATTTAGAACTACCTATAAAAGAATTGCATGCATAAACAACATTGCAGTTTCAACTAGTACAACACTTGCACCGCATACATCTCCATTGAAGCCTCCAATTTTAATACCCAGAATGTTTGGAATAGAATAGCTTAGAAAAATACCAATCAAAATAAGAATTAAAAATTTAATTAATATTGCTTGTGATGTAATTGAAACTAATTGGTATGCAATGAAAATTAAAAGAAAAATAATGGAGATAAAAGATTCTTGTTTAAATCCATTCCAAAATTTTTTGTGACTAATAGATTTTTTCTTATAACTAATATATTTAAACTTTTCTATAAAAAATAAATTTGAAAATCTGCCCCAAAATAAGCATATAGGTAAAACAAAAATTATTAGGTTTTGAATTTTGATTATGCAAGCAATTTGAATTAAAGTTATAAAAACTAAAGCTTGAACGCCAAAGGACCCAACTTTACTGTCTTTCATGGCTTTTAAACGTTTCTTTTTACCCGCAAAAATACCATCGAAACTATCCATTAAACCATCAATATGTAGACCACCAGTAATTAAATATCCTGAAGCCAAACAAATTAATGTAGATGCATAAATTGACCAAGAGTTAGTTCTTAAAAAAAGAAAAATATAACTCTGTATTGTTCCAATAAAAAATCCTAAAGGCGGCGCAAATTGTGCAATATTTTTAAATTCGGGATTAATTAAAGGTATCTTTGGAAATGTCGTATAGAAAATCCAAGATCCTGCCAAATTTTTTATTAAATATTTTTTGATGAGATAAAAATAGATTCAATATTAAATAATAGGGTAGATTAATGAAAAAAGATCAAAAAATTTTATAAATTATCGTGTTTGAATTTGAAATTACATCGAATTGCAGCAATACAGCTGCAAGAACTGGTATTTTTTATACACCAAATGGTCAGGTAAACACACCAAAATTTATGCCTGTGGGTACTTTGGCGACTGTTAAAGGAATGTCATCTAAGCAGTTAAACTCTACAGGGTCAGAAATGATTCTCTCTAATACCTTTCATCTTCATTTACAACCTGGAGAAAAACTAGTTAAAGAATCTGGCGGATTACATAAGTTCATGAATTGGCCTAAGCCTATTCTTACTGATTCAGGAGGATATCAAGTTTTTAGTTTGGCCAAATTAAATAATATTTCTGATAAAGGTGTGGAATTTAAAAATCCAAGAGATGGTAGTTATGTATTTTTATCACCTGAAAAAGTAATACAGATTCAAATGGATCTTGGATCGGATGTTGCGATGGCTTTCGATCATTGTCCTCCGCATACAGCTAACGAAAATGATATTGAGGACTCTTTACAAAGAACTCATTCATGGTTGCAAAAATGTGTTGAGACTCATCAGAAATCCAATCAAGCATTATTCGGCATAGTTCAAGGTGGTAAGTATCCGAGATTGAGAGAATATAGTGCAAAATATACAAGTTCTTTTGATCTGCCTGGAATAGCCGTGGGAGGTGTAAGTGTTGGCGAGGCAGTCGAAGAAATACATAGTGTAATTAATTACGTCCCGAAATTCTTACCAATAAATAAACCAAGATATTTAATGGGAATTGGCTCTTTAAGAGAAATTTCTTTAGCTGTTGCTAATGGATTCGATATATTTGACTGTGTTTTGCCTACAAGACT
Organism: Prochlorococcus marinus CUG1415; assembly: GCF_017696015.1. Classification (NCBI taxonomy): domain Bacteria; kingdom Bacillati; phylum Cyanobacteriota; class Cyanophyceae; order Synechococcales; family Prochlorococcaceae; genus Prochlorococcus; species Prochlorococcus marinus. The sequence goes on from NZ_JAAORL010000001.1 coordinate 271,991, forward strand.
AGGAAGACATGGGACTGCATTTTTTAATGATGAAAGATTGAATTTGCGAAATGCTCGATTTAAAAATGACTTTTCTCCGATTGACAAAACTTGTAAATGCGAGACCTGTAAATCCTATTCCCGAGCATATCTACATCATCTGATTAGAAATGACGAAATATTAGGCCTAACCCTCATAAGTTTGCATAATATTGCTCACTTAATCAGATTTACAAATGCAATTTCTAATGCAATTAGAGAAAATTGTTTTACAAATGATTTCGCTCCTTGGAAAACATCCTCTATTGCTCACCATACGTGGTAACGTCTTATCATAATTAATTAAATTATTAAAAAAGGTGCTCATTCTATTTAATACATTCGCTGAATTGCCCCAGGCTTACAAGGCCTTTGCTCCAACTGTTGATGTTCTTCCACTTATTCCTTTATTTTTCTTTTTATTAGTATTTGTTTGGCAAGCTGCAGTTGGATTTAAATAAAATTCTTTTAGTGTAGATTGTTAGTATTAGACGGGATTGTCAAGTAAAATCGCATCTCCAGAATTATCTACAGCACTCTCTATAAAATCAGCAATTTTTAATGCTCTTGAGGCTTGCTCACCATCTACCTCAGGTTTTTCTTTACCCTGCACGCATTTAAGAAAATGCTCCAGTTCTGCATAAAGAGGCTCAATGGAAGTTGTGCTAACTTCTTCGACATATCCATCATTTCTATAAACTAATTCTCCATGCTCAGCTGTGTATGATTCATGAGACTTTCGATGGATTTGTAAAGAGTGATTTAAGAAATCAGTTTCTACTAGGCCATTTTGGCAGTGTGCACTTAAATTTCTAATTTTTTTATGACTCATTTTGCTGGCAGTTAAGCTCGCAATAACATTATTTTTAAACACTAAAGTAGCATTTACATAATCTATTAATCCTTCGCTATTTCTTCCTCCAACAGCTGCTAATTTTTGTATTTTTGAGTTTACAAGCTCTAAAATAAGATCAATGTCATGAATCATTAAATCCATTACTACAGATACATCATTTGCTCTTTCTGCATGAGGACTGTGCCTTCTTGCTTCTAAAACAACAATTTCTTCATTATTTACTATTTTATTTAATTCTCTAAAAGCAGGATTAAATCTTTCAATATGCCCAACTTGTAATAGACATTTACTTGCATTAGCGGCCTCTATTAAGGATTTTGCCTCCAACTCATTAGCTGCAATTGGTTTTTCAATGAGAACGTTAGTACCTCCATTTAGACAATCTAGTCCTACCTTATGATGAAGTAGTGTCGGGACAGCGATACAAATAGCATCAACTTTTGGAATTAAGTCCTTATAATTTTTGAACCATTCACATTGAAATTGTTCAATAGCTAATCTACCTCTCTCTTCATTTGGATCTGCTACTCCAATGAGATTTGCATCTTTTAGTAAACTTAGTACTCGAGCATGATGCCAGCCCATATTCCCTATACCTATGACTCCAACCTTTACGGGTGATGAGGTTGGTTGCATAATTTCAAATCCATTTATTTATTATCATTATCCTCCATTGGGAGCCATATTTAGCTTTTGGGAAGAATTATTTTAACACGATCAATTTTTGGACCTGACATAGAAATAACTTCAAATTTAATGTTATTAAAATCTAAAACGTCCCCAATTTTTGGAACCATTTGAAATTTTTCTAGCAGAAATCCAGCAAGTGTATGATAATCTGCGCCTTCTGGAATGGAGCATACTAACTTCTTATTGATATCAATAATTTCTGATTTTCCAGCTATAGACCATTTTTTAGAGAAATTATCTAACATTCTCATGTCTGAATAAATTCTATTGTTGAGCATTTCCTCTCCAACTATTTCGCCATTTAGATCAGCCGCAGTTATGAGTCCCTCTGTTCCACCGTGTTCATCTACTACTAGTAAGAAAGGATTGTAGTCTCTTACTATTGGAAATATTTCTGCTAATGAACATGTTTCTATGATTTTTGTCACTGGTAAAAGGAACGGCTCTAATAATGTATTGGCTTCCATTTCACCTTTTGAAATTGGCTTAGCTAGATAACGCAAATCTAATACACCTAATACATCATCTAAAGACTCACCAATCACAAAGAAGCGAGCATGGCGAGTTTTATCAACTTGTTTCATAAGTTCTGAAAAGGTTATATTTTTTGGCAAAGTTACCATTTCAGATCTTGGAATCATTACTTCTTTAACTTGTGTATCTTTTAAAGCAAAAACTCCTTCAAGAATATTTTTCTCATCTGGTTTTAAACCTGTTACATTATCAGTTTCTATAAGTGTTTCTAATTCTCCTGCGGATAAACCTGAGTTTAAAGAATCCCATTTGATATTTAAATTGAACAAGCTTAAACAGGCGCTAGCAAAGAATTCTATTATCGTCACTATAGGTTTCATACCTTTTCTAACTGCATCGAATATTGTTGTAAGCCTTAATGCAGCAGATTCTGGATTGTTAATTACTAGTGCTTTAGGAATTAGTCCAGAAACGAGAGTAACAACTAAAACAACAAATAAAAACAATAGAAGATCATAAAATCTATTTGACAAAATATTGCTTTTCCAATAATCATTAGCCAGGTTATTGCTGAGCCATCCAATTGCAATTAATGAAATTGTTATTCCAAATTGAGAGGCAGTTAATGAAGATCTAAAGCGTTTTTGAATTTTTAAAATTGATAATGCTCCTTTCTTTTTTTCTTCTATTAACCTTAAAACTTTACTTGGCCTTATTAATAAAAAAGAGAGTTCACTCGCTGAGAAAAAAGCTGGGAAAAATAAAAGAAATAAAAGTAGAGTTATTTTCATTCAATGACAAATGAATAATGGGGGTGGCGAGGATCGAACTCGCCTTAGCCAAATTATGAGTTTGGTGCATTCACCAGATTGCTACACCCCCGGGGGAATTTATGTAATTTTAATTACATTGAATTTCAATATACAATATAAAAATAATATTTCAAAAAACACCTCATTAGGAAGTTTTTGTGAGATTTCTTTTTTTTCTTCTAATCTTTAAATATAAATTTAAATTTTACTAATGGGTGATTTTTCTGAAAAGTATGAATTAAATAAAGCAAAATTGTTAAAACAGTTAATTGAAAAATCTTATAAGAGAGGAAACTTCACTTTATCTTCAGGGAAAAAAAGTAGTCATTACTTGAACTGTAAACCGGTATCATTAAATGGTGAAGGCCTAAACTTAATTAGTGATCTATTTTTAGAGTTAAAAGACTCACGGTCAAAAGCTGTAGCAGGATTGACATTAGGCGCAGATCCTATAGTAAGTGGATTAATTGTCAAAGCAGCTTCGCAAGGCTTAGACCTAAATGGTTTAATAATTCGCAAAGAAATTAAACAATACGGCACCAAAGCTGGAATAGAGGGCCCTATATTAGAAGAAGGCACTTTGGTAACTGTCTTGGAGGATGTTGTGACAACTGCTGGTTCAGTAATAAAAGCTATAAATAAGCTACGAGAAAATAATTATGTTGTTGAGGAAGTTTTGTCTATAGTTGATAGGCAAGAAGGAGGCTGTGAAACCCTTAGAGATGAAAATGTTGAATTAAAAAGTCTTTTTACAATAAAAGACTTTTTATAATTATCTCAAAATGCAAAATATAAAAAAAAATTTTTGGCTTGAAAAATTTGATTCTTTTTCTGTTACTGGAGAAGATGCCAGGAAATTTTTGAATGGAATAACAACGAGTAATATTCTAAATTCAGAAAATAAAGTTATCAAAACTTGTTGGCTAACTCCAAATGGAGTTCTAAGGGCATTAATTGAAATTATTTTTTTAGAAAGAAACTTGGAAGTAATTATCTTGGCGGGTAACACTCATGAAATAATTGATTACTTTAATCAAATTATTTTTCCAGCGGATGATGTACTTTTAAGTGAACCTTTCTTGATAAATAGAATTCAGGAAATTGATGAATCTAGTTCATGGAGAACTTACCTGCCTATTTTCTTCAAAACAGAAGATAAAGAATTTGAAATATATAAAAATAAACTAAATTTCCTGAATCCCAATGATTTAAAACTTTGGAAGATTAATCAGGCAATACCCTGTTTAGGAATGGAAATAAACGGAAAAAATAATCCTCTTGAGCTAGGATTAAAAGATCTTATAGATTTTAATAAAGGTTGTTATTTAGGACAAGAAACAATTTCAAAAATAAAAAATGTTTCGTCTTTAAAACAGGAAATAAGAATTTGGAAATCATTTGAATCTAATTTGAATTTAGACGTTGAAGATAAAAATTTATATATAAATTCTGCTAAAGATATTTCTGTAGGCAAAATCACTAGTATTTTTAAGTCAGATTCTCAAATAAAAGGCTTAGCAATGATAAAAAGGAGATATTTAGAAGAAGGAAGTGATTTTTTTTCAGAAATTATTGGAAAAATTATTATAAATAAATCTGTAGGATCAATTTTTCTTTAATTGATTTTTGATTAAATATTTTGCAATTTGTAGAGTAGCCAAACAATCATCTTTGTTGTATTGGATAATTTTTTTTAAAAATATTTCGTTTTCTGTAATTTGATATTGAATCCACCAATAAAGGGCTTTCGATCCACTTACATTTTTCTGCACCCATTTAAATCCAAGCCAATTAGAAACGGTTTTTAATCCATAATTTTTTAGTGGTAATATCCAAGACTTTCTTATTAAGGTGTGTAAGTCTATAAATCTTGAGGTAAGTGAATCAATTTCTTCAAAACTAAAATTTAGTTCTTTAGCAATATTAATTATTGCTATTTTTTCAGTTTCTCCGTAATGTAAAACTGGCCATTCTTTATTTGAAAAAAGTATTTCAATAATTTGTCTGTAAGATTCTCCTTTATTGTTTTTAAGATTTAAGATTGGCTCATAAATAAGATCTTCTTTTTTTATAAACAAATTATTTATTTTTAAAAAACCATATAAAAAATCATGCTTTTCATCTGGATTTGATTCAATATCAAATATATAAAATCCCGAACATATTTTTTCAAATAGATAGTCCGTATCATTTTTATTTGAAATGAAGTATGGTTCTCCAGAAATATATGCTTGTGCTTGCTTTACAAATAGGGAGGCTTTTTCATACTTTTGATCTTTGAATTTAGATAATTTCTCTTCAAGTGTTTTTTCGCTATAAAAAGCTAATGTTTGGGTATTAGTTATTCCATTTGTTTTCAGTAATGAGGCCGTTTTGGATCCTATTCCATCTATATCTGTTAGATATCCATTTTCTTTTGCTTCTTTGTCACAAAATTTTTGCCATGAACAAATAGTACATTTTTTTCTATCTTGAGTTATTTCTGGCATAAATCCCTCCAAGCATTCATGCAAATTTAATAAAACATTCAAAACTTTTTTTCTTAATTTTTTATTTAAATAAATTTCTTCAACATTAACTTTTTTATCAAAACTTGAAATTAATAATCCTTTCTCAATTTTAGATTCTTGAAAAGAGTCCAAGAGAATAGCACTAAAAGCCAAGTCGAATAAATGTTCTTTTGTAGTCTTGTAGCCTAATTTATACACAGCAGGTAGATATTTATATGAGCCCCATTTGCTTATACCTTTTGTCCTTAAAAGTAATTGGGGATGAATCTCTGCGTTAACATTTTGGAAAAATTTTCCTTTAATTTTTAATCCAATTACCCCTTGATAACCTTTTTTACAGGCTTTTAATCCTGTATATATTTCACCATTACATAATTTATAGAAAATTTGATATTGCTTAACTTTATCTATAGCTTTATGGGCAGACCAAACTTCATAAGATTTATCACCCTTGAAATCTAGCCATGCTTTTCTTTTGCATCTTATAAAACTTTTTAAATAAAGAGTATTCAAATTATTTTATTGGAGGTTTTAAATTTCACTAATATAAATTAATATAGATAATCAAAAGAAATCAAGGCAGTCTTTAATTTGCAAGGTGACACATTTAGAAAATATAAAATTTGGAACTGATGGTTGGAGAGGAATAATTGGATTTGATTTTAACCTGTCCAATCTAGCAAGAGTTGTTGTAGCTGCCTGCCAGGAGTTGCATTATCAATACTATAAAGAAGTTAATACAAAGAAAATTTTAATTGGATATGATCGTAGATTTATGGCAAGTGAATTTGCCAAGCATGTAGTCCCTTATGTAAGAGGATGTGGTTTTGAACCGATCTTATCTAATAGCTTTGTTACAACTCCCTCCTGTAGTTTCTATGCCAAAGAAATGGGTTGTTTAGGAGCGTTAGTAGTTACAGCAAGTCATAATCCATATAATTGGCTGGGTCTGAAAATAAAGAGCTTTAATGGATGTTCTGTTGATCAATCTTTTACAAGTGAAATTGAAAAAAGATTAATGCTTGGCAATTCAATTGAAAAAATAGAGGATGCCAATCAATTGGTAGATATTAAGAATTTTCATTTGGATAGAATTAAATCCCTTTTTGATATTGACTTTATTTCCAATAGATTGAAAAAAATGAAATTGAGAATTTTTGTAGATTCTATGCACGGTGCAGCTGCAAATTGTATGGCTGATATTTTTGCCTCTAATGATTCAGAAGTTATTTCAGAAATCAGAAAAGATAGTGATCCTTTTTTTGGCGGAAAACCTCCTGAACCTCTTTTAAATTATGTAGATGATTTAAATCAAATACTAATCAAAAATTCAACAAATGAAGTGAAAACTCTAGGAATTATATTTGATGGTGATGGTGATAGAATTGCAGCAATTGATGAAAAAGGAAGATACTCTAGTACACAAGATTTACTGCCATACTTTATTCACTATTTGGGCGAAATTAAAAATAATTGTTATCCAGTTTTAAAGACTGTTAGTGGTTCAGATATTATTAAAAATATATCAGAGAGTCAAAATAGAGATGTTTTTGAACTTCCAGTTGGATTTAAATATATTGCTGAAAAAATGATCAAAGAGAAAATATTTATTGGAGGAGAGGAATCTGGGGGGGTTGGTTTTGGTGACTTTATGCCTGAAAGAGATGCTCTTTATGCCGCAATGGTTTTATTAAATGGAATTGCTGAAAAATCTCAATATTTATTCGAAACCTTAGATGAAATACAAAAAGATTTTGGGCCAAGTTTCTATAAAAGAATTGATATTAAATTTCCAAATCAGTCAGAAAAAAATTCAGTAGAAGAATTTATAATACATAATATTCCTAAGAATATTAATAATCACAAGTTAAAAAGTATCTCAAAGATCGATGGAATAAAGTTGAGAATTAATAAAAATTTTTGGCTTCTTTTTAGGTTTTCAGGAACCGAACCTCTTTTAAGGTTGTATTGTGAAGCACCAAAAGAATCTTATTTAAATGAGGTATTAGAGTGGGGTCAAGAATTTATAAATTTGGCAGGCAAATAAGGATGAAAAATTTATATTTGGCGAGTAAGAATAAAGGTAAAATTGTAGAGTATAAGAAATTGCTGGCTAGGGTTAATTGTAAATTAATACTTCAGCCAGAATCATTAGAAGTTGAAGAGGATGGACTGACATTTAGAGATAATGCAATTAAAAAAGCGAGTGAAGTTTCTAGAAAAACAAATAATTTCTCAATAGCAGATGATTCTGGAATTTGTATTGAAGCATTAGATGGAAAACCTGGCATTTACTCATCAAGATATGCAGAAAATGATCAGAAGAGAATTGAACGAGTTTTAAAAGAACTTGATGGAGTTCAAAATAGAAGTGCTTTCTTTATTGCTAATATTTGTGTTTGTTCACCAAATGGTGAAGTGATTATAGAATCTGAAGCTAAATGTTATGGCAATATTATTTTTAATCCGAGAGGAAAAGGTGGTTTTGGGTATGACCCGATTTTTGAGGAGAGTTCTACCGGATTAACTTTCGCAGAAATGAATAATGATATTAAAGACTCTTGTAGTCATAGAGGTAAAGCATTAAAAAAAATTATTCCAGATTTAATTGAAATTTTTTCTTAAATTCAATTAACCCAAGATCCATGAAGGCCATGGGGAATTGAAATGGGTAATTCATAAACAGCTAATTCTCTTAAGTCTTTCGCGTCTAATATCACTAAATCGCTGCCTCTTCGTTCTCCGTTCCATAGAAGTAAAAATAAAAATCCTTCATCTTCTTTAGAAGAGTTTTCTGATGGAACCATAATTGGTTCACTAACAAATCCACTTGGACCGGCTGACCAATAAATTTCTTCCTTTGAAATTAAATTTATTTTTTTTATTGCTTGAAGTGGGGCGTTCCCTAGCTTTTGAGATGTGCTTGCCATCCAACTAAAAGTTGCTGTTAATCCTAAATTTTTAGGATTAACAACAGCAAATTCACAACATTGTTCACTTATAGCTTCCAGTTCACTAGTTTTTTTCTTTAGATCGATAATTGATCTTTTCAGTTTTCCTTCTGGGTATTTATCAAAGTCAATATCCCTAAAATTCTCGGCTGGACCAACTGATGGGAAATCATCATAAAAAATACTATCTAATACGATTTTGGAATCTTTTTCAAATGCATTTACATGATGAAAAACGAATCCTTCTGGAGCATCTATTGTTAACGGTGGCTGACCTCTAAATAATCCACTTTCTCTGGGGATGATAAAAAACTTTGCCTTTTTATTTGGATTCGACTTTAAACATTGTGCTGCCCCTCTTTGGCCCATTACAAATGGAAGAGGGTTGAAATCGATAGCATTCTGTAAGAATATTGCCCAATTAGTTGTAATTGCGAAATCATGAAGGAATGCAAAGCCATTAAAGGTATCTTTTCTGTCGACAATTAGCTCTCCAGAATTTTCACCAGCATTATTAAACTCCATTAATCTAATGGTACTTTTTGGCCCGGTTTGCACTCCAAAAGTGACTAATAGTTCTGAAGATGAATTTGAATTAAGGTCTATCTTGGGATGCGCACTGAATGCTTCGTTAGGCTTGAGTACCCCTTTTAATGTTGTTAAACCAATAGTCTCAAGACTATCAGGATCCATTGCATGTGGCCCAGCTGCTTCCCATAATGCGAGAATTTCATCTCCTAATTTAACGACATGAGTATTAGCGATATTCTTAAATTTTAGATCTAATGCATTATTTAAAATTCCTCCAATTTTTTGGGTCCCAAAAACACCTCTATAAATAAATTTATTTATTTTCTCTTCTTCCAAATAACCTTTAGTTTTAACAAATCTATTTGTTAAGTATGGCTGACCATTTTCGAATTTTATGGATGTGATCATACCATCCCCATCAAATGGATGATGAACCCATTGTCCACCTCTCTCTAATATCCCTGGTCCATTTCTTAATAAGGTTCCATTTAAATTTTTAATATTCTTACCTTTGCTAATTTTTAGAGGCTCTTTAGTTAGCTCCTTTTTTACATTTTGATACGCACTGGACCAATCTTCTTTATTAAAACTTTTAATTTTATCAATTTTTTTATTTTGTAAATTAGTCACAACAAAGTAATTATTTTGTATATCTTGGCCAAAAATCAACTGAATTGTGGCTGATTCGAAAAAATTCCTATTTTATTGATTTTCTAGCATTCCTTTACTGCTTGGAATTGAATCAGATCTTCTTAGATCTATTTCTGTAGCCATTCTCATTGCTCTTGAAAAAGCTTTAAAGCAAGCCTCAACTATATGATGTGAATTACTACCTTGTATTTGATTAATATGCAGAGTAATACCGCTGTTATTTACAAAGGCAATAAAAAACTCTCTTACTAGTTCAGTATCATAATTTCCTATTCTAGGAGCTTTTAATTGAAGATCATAAGATAGATGAGGTCTGCCAGAGCAGTCTAAAGTGACTTGAACTAATGCTTCATCTAATGGGGCAAAGAAATGTCCAAATCTGGTTATTCCTTTTCTGTCTCCTAAGGCTTTTGAAAATGCTTTGCCTAATGCGATTCCTACATCTTCATTTGTATGATGATCATCAATATGGGTATCTCCAATTGCTTTTATATTTAAATCATATAAACCATGACTGGATATTTGATGAAGCATATGATCTAAGAATGGTATCCCGCTATCAATCTCGGAAATACCATTTCCATCTAAGTTTATAAATACAGAAATATCTGTTTCATTCGTTTTTCTTTTTATTTCAGATTGCCTTAGAGATGACATTTTATGCAAAAAACTTAGTTTACATTCCATTAATGCAGTAACCCGCATCAACATAAATTGTTTGGCCTGAAATGCCGCTAGAGAGATCACTTAATAAAAAAGCAGCAGTATTACCTACTTCTGTTTGCGTGACTGTTCTGCGTAAAGGCGCCTTTTCTTCAACATTGTGAATCATATCTAAAATGCCACCTATAGCAGAACTCGCAAGTGTTCTTATAGGTCCAGCACTTATTGCATTAACTCTGACTTGTTTTTCTGGCCCAAGTTCTGCAGAAAGATATCTTACTGAAGCTTCTAATGCTGCTTTAGCCACTCCCATTACGTTGTAGTTAGGAATTGCCCTCTCTGATCCTAAATAAGTTAAGGATACAACTCCAGCACCATCACTAAAAAGTGGTTTTGCTGCTTTACATAAAGGTGCTAATGAATACGCACTTATATTAAGAGCTCTATCAAAACCCTCAGATGAGGTAGCGCTATAATCTCCAATCAATTCGTCGCGACCTGCAAATGCCAAGCAGTGAACTAATCCGTCAATTTGTCCCCAATTGTTTTGTATATTTTTAAAGATTTCTTCTATTTGATTTGGATTTTGCACATCAAGAGGCAAAAATAACGATGGGTTTAACGGTTCCGTTAGTTCTCTAACTTTAGATTCGAATCTTCCTTTATCATCAGGCAAATATGTTATCCCAAGTTCTGCTCCAGCTTTTGAAAGTTGTTGAGCAATACCCCATGCTATTGAACGATTGTTGGCAATTCCTGTAACGAGAATTTTTTTGCCAGTTAGATTGAGAAGCATTTTGTCTATTCTTTCTAATATTCTCCTATATAAAAGTACCTATCTTTACGTATTGCTGCAAAATATACAATAATTTTCAAATATAAGAAATATTTATTTTAAACATGGTCAGAACAAATTCTATGGTTTTGGAATTAGGTTTTCAATTACCTAAATTCGAAATGATAAATGCTAATTCTTCAAGTAATGAATATTTTAATTCTCATCATCTAGATAATAGGCATTTACTTTTAATGTTTATTTGTGCCCATTGCCCATTTGTTAAATATATTGAAAATCAAATTTCCATCTTAAGTAAAGAAATTGAGAATACGGTTCAATCAGTTGCAATTTCAAGTAATGATATTGTCACTCATCCCTCAGATTCTCCTAAGCAATTGAGATTTCAAGCACAATCACAAGGATGGACTTTCCCTTATCTGTACGATGTAAACCAAACTTTTGCCAAGGCATTAAAAGCGGCTTGCACCCCAGATTTTTATCTTTTTTCAAATGGAGGAGATGGTGATTTTTTCTTGTATTATCATGGCCAATTAGATGATAGTAGACCAGGGAATAATATTCCTTTATCAGGTGAAGATTTGCGCTCTGCTGTTAGAGATTTGAATCAAGATAATTCTTATCCTTTAAATCAGATGCCATCTTTAGGGTGCAATATTAAATGGACTCCTGGGAAAGAACCGAGTTGGTTTAAATGAAGTAAAATGTTTTTTTATCCATAGAAATATTTTTAGGGTTAATATATTCATTATGCAGATACCACCATTTACTTTAAATAGACAGTACCAAGAAATTGGCTCTGAAATTGAAAGTGAGGTTTGTAAAGTTTTAAAAGGAGGTCAATATATTGGGGGACAAGAAATTACCAAATTTGAGGAAAATTTCTCTAATCTGATTGGAGTAGATAATACTATTGGATGTAATAGTGGAACGGATGCTTTAGTGTTGGCTTTGCGCGCATTAGATATTGGTGAGGGTGACGAAGTTATTACCTCATCATTTAGCTTTTTTGCAACGGCAGAGGCTATTAGTGCAGTTGGTGCTAATCCAATTTTGGTAGATATAGATCCAGAAACTTATCTTATTAATACTGAACTGATAGAACAAGAAATAAATTCTAATACGAAGGCAATTATGCCAGTGCATCTGTTCGGAAATGCAGTGAATATGAATTTAATAAAGTCATTAGCTGAAAAATATGATTTAAAAGTAATCGAAGATTGTGCTCAGGCAACATGCACAATGTGGGACAATTCCAGAGTTGGCAGTATCGGTGATATAGGTTGTTTTAGCTTTTTCCCTACTAAGAACTTAGGAGCTGCTGGAGATGCTGGAGCAGTGACTACATCAGACCAGAAGATTGCCCAGAGAATTAGAGAACTAGCTGTTCATGGAAGCCCAATCAGATATCACCATACTCAAATTGGATATAACAGCAGACTTGATACTGTTCAAGCTGCCATATTAAATATCAAAATTAAATATATTTCTAATTGGATTAATAATCGCCAAACAATTGCTAAAAATTACTTTGCTTTATTAGATAAAAATCCGTTTATTAGTTTGCCTAAAATAAGTTCTGATTCTACACATCATTCTTGGAATCAATTTGTCATTAAATTAAGAAACGAAAAATATTTTTTAAATGAAGATTTTTCAAATTTATTTGCTACTGATTGCAAAAAATATTATTCATTGAGGAATTTGGTAAAGCAACAACTTTTCAAAAAAGGTATTAATTCAATTATTTATTATCCAATTCCAATTCATGCACAAATAGCTTACAAAAATAAAAATTTTTCTAGAAAAAAACTTATAAATACAGAGAGAATTTGTACAGAAGTTCTCAGTCTTCCAATGTTCCCTGAAATTTATTATGAAGAACAAGTTTATGTAGCAGATAATATAAATAAAGTTTTAAAAAATTGTATAGATAAAATTCATATTTCTGCGTAAATTGATTTAAATAATCTTTGTTGAATATGGTGATTGACAATAGGCTTTGGGTAATTATTTTTTTCTAAATTAGATATCTCTCCATTTAATAAATCTGAATTTGACAATTTAGATAATTCAGGAATCCAAAATTTTATGTATTCACAAAGAGGATCAAATTTTTTTGCTTGTATATATGGATTAAAAATTCTCAGTGGTTTTGGATCCATACCACTACTTGCGCTCCATTGCCATCCCCCATTATTTGCTGCTAAGTCTCCATCGACCAACATTTCCATGAATTTTTTTTCACCCATTTGCCAACTGCATAGTAGGTCTTTTACCAGAAATGAAGCAACTATCATCCGACATCTGTTATGCATCCAACCAGTACTATTTAGTTGCCGCATTGCAGCATCAACTATAGGTACACCTGTTTCGCCGTTACTCCAAAGCTGAAACCATTCATTATTATTATGCCAGCGAAATTGATGCCATTTTTTTCTATATGGACCCCTCTCTAGTTCTGGGAAATGGAATAAGCAATGTTGATAAAATTCTCGCCAAACAAGTTCTTTTTGCCAAGTTTCTATTGATAAATAATTTTCTTGATTTTTAAAACCTGAATTTAAATTTAATGTGGCGTTCCATACTTTTCTAATGCTTATGGTGCCGAATCTAAGAGATGCGCTTAAAAAAGATGTTCCATTATAGGAAGGCAAATCTCTTGTGGAATTGTAAGAATATATGTTTTTTCCGTTAATAAAGGTTTCTAATAATATTTCTGCACCCTTCTCACCAGGTCTACAGGGACAGATCTTAGATCCAGAAAATTTGATATTTTGAAGAAATTTCTCTAATACCGAATCAGATGACTTTATTTTATGATTATTTTTAAATTTATTATCGATATCTTTAAACTGGAAAGTAAATTTATCTTCATCATATGAACCTAATAAATTCATTTTTGATTTAAGGTTTTTATAAAAAGGACCATAAACTGAATAAGGTTTATGATTTCCTGAAAATATTTTTGAAGGTTCTATTAATAAGTGATCCCAACATTCAATAACTTGAATGTTTATTGCCTTTAAAACTTTTTTTATTTGTAAATCTCGATTAATCTCATAAGGTTCAATTGATTTATTCCAAATAACAAATTTGGCATCTATTGTCTTTGTTAATTGTGGAATAATTGATACTGGATCTCCTTTTAATATAACTAGCCTGCTACCCATTTTTTTCCAATTATTTCCTAATTCTTGAAGCGAATTCCCAAGAAACCAAGCTCTTGAATTTGCATTAAAATCATGTGAATAATTTTTATCTAAGATATAAGTTGAAGTAATAGCATTTGACAATGAAAATGCTTTTATTAAAGCTTGATTATCAAATATTCTTAGATCCTTTCGATGCCATAAAAGTATTCTAGGGTTATTCATAATTCATCTAAAAATTGTCTCGCTCTAAACCAAGCAGTAACAGTTTTTGCGTCAAGCATTTCATCCCCACTTGAAATAAGATTATCTAGTTCCTTGGGATCCAAAATAAGTACTTCTATATCTTCATCTAAATCTCCTTTAACCTCGGACTTTAGTTTGCTTAAATCACGCGCTAGAAATAAATAAATTTCTTCATCTGCATAACCAGGAGCTGGGACAAGAGTTCCTAATTCATCCCATTTGTCAGCACTAAATCCAGTTTCTTCTTGAATTTCTCTTTTAATTGAATTAATAGGTGTTTCACCTATTTCTAATGTTCCTGCTGGAAATTCTAATAAATATCTTGCAACAGCAAATCTATATTGCCGGAGAATTATAACTTTATTATCTTTTGTAATCGGTACAGCTAAAGCAGCACCAGGATGCTTTATGTATCCATATTCACCTTCATGCCCATTTGGTAGTTGAATTCTATTAATTTCAAAACTAAATTTTTTTGACTTTAACTCTGATATTTTTTCTTTAAAAATTGATTTTTTTTTAAGTTTTTTATTGCCCATAATTTTTAAATAAAAATAGCCTAACAGTTATTTTTTGGTTTTGTAAATTAAGTAATAGACCATCTTTGGTTATCAAATTTATTGATTTTTTGGCTTCTACTTAAGATCTCAGATAGTGGGGTAATAACAAAATTACGATTCATAAATCTGGGATGAGGTAATGCTAATTCCTCATCAATTGTATGTAAATCTTCCCACCATAGAATATCTAAATCAAGACATCTTGATAGCCATTTCTCCCCCCTTGGTGTTTTTTCTCTTCCAAAAAAATATTCTAATTTCTTTAGCTTTTTTAAGAGTAATTTTGCATTTTTTGTTGATGGCTTTGGAAAATCGTTACTTTTAACAAGGACAAGAGTATTAAGATAGTTTGGCTGTTCATGTTCAACTCCATGCGGTGATGTCTCATATATTGAAGACCATAAAAAGCTTGCTTTAGATTTTTTGTTTTCTTCGTGTTTAGTATTGGATTCATCTCCCCAAACTTTTATAATTTCTTCTAATTTTGGTTTGCAGAGTAAAAAGGACTCTAAAGGACTTCCGAATTTACTATCAATATTTGCTCCAAGGGATATACATAGTCCATTTTTGATATTAAGATTTGATAATTCCACTACAAAAAACAAAGTTATTGGATAAATTCTATATCAGACATTTTTAAAGTGATTTTGAATTCAGAATTAAAAGGAAAAGAAGAAATAAAAGATTTAATGAAATCAAAGGATTCTTTTAGAGCTTTTCCTTTGGCTGCTATTACTGGACATAGCTTATTGAAATTATCTTTACTCCTTGGTGCCGTTGACCCAAGTTTAGGTGGAGTGATTATTGCTGGTGGTAGAGGTACTGGTAAGTCTGTATTGGCGAGAGGGCTCCATAATTTGATTCCGCCTATAGAAGTATTAGATACTGAATCAGTAATTGGAATGTTAAGTCAAGTTAGTACTTCATTAAGACCTGTTGGAAGAAACCTAGATCCAAATAGACCAGAGGAATGGGATATTAATACTAATAAATTGTTACAGGACACAATTGGGAGTGATTACCTGAATCAAATTGAAGAAATTCCTAAAAAAGTAAGAGAGGCACCATTTATTCAAGTGCCTATTGGAATTACTGAAGATAGACTTGTTGGATCAATTGATGTTGCTGCCTCATTAAATACGGGTGAACAAGTTTTTCAGCCTGGAATTTTGGCGGAAGCTCATAGAGGTGTTCTTTATGTAGACGATATAAATTTATTGGATGATGGAATTGTAAATTTAATTCTTGAAGCTATAGGAAGAGAGCAAAATAATATTGAAAGAGATGGTTTGAGTCTTTCTCATCCTTGTAAATCCCTTTTAATAGCAACTTATAACCCTGAAGAAGGCGCTTTAAGAGATCATGTTTTAGATCGTTTTGCAATTGTGCTTTCCGCCAATCAATCTATTGATAATACTCAAAGAGTTGAAATAACAAAATCTGTTTTATCACATGCGGAAAATAATATTAAATTTTCAGAAAAATGGTCCGAAGAATCTGATAATTTATCCACTCAATTAATTTTGGCAAGGCAATGGTTAAAGGATGTGAAGATAACAAAAGAGCAAATAACCTATTTAGTGAATGAAGCTCTTAGAGGAGGAGTAGAAGGACATAGATCAGAATTGTTTGCAGTAAAAGTAGCTAAAGCGAATGCAGCTCTTCGAGGCGATGAGAATGTAAATTCTGAGGATCTAAAAGTCGCAGTAAGATTAGTTATCCTTCCACGTGCAATGCAAATACCACCTGAAGATGATGAGATTGAACCCCCGCCTCCAGAGGATCAGAACCCGCCACCCCCGCCTCAATCAAATAATGATGAATCTGAACCTGAGGCTAATGAAAATGATGATAATCAAGAGCAAGAACAAGAAGAAGATAATTCTGATGGAGAAGAAGAATCTACTCCCGAAATACCAGAAGAATTTATATTAGATCCCGAAGCATGTATGGTTGATCCTGATTTATTACTTTTTTCATCAGCTAAAGCTAAAGCAGGAAATAGTGGAAGTAGATCTGTGATATTTAGTGATAGTAGAGGAAGATATGTAAAACCTATTATTCCAAGAGGTAAAGTAAAAAGAATTGCGGTAGATGCAACTCTTCGAGCTGCAGCTCCATATCAAAAATCAAGAAGATTAAGGAATCCCAATAAATCGATCATTATTGAAGAAAATGATTTTAGGGCAAAGCTTCTTCAAAAGAAGGCGGGTGCTTTAGTTATTTTTCTCGTGGACGCTAGTGGCTCTATGGCTCTTAATAGAATGCAAAGTGCTAAAGGCGCAGTAATAAGACTTTTAACTGAGGCATATGAGAATAGAGATGAAGTAGCTCTTATTCCTTTTAGAGGTAATCAGGCAGAAGTTCTTTTGCCACCAACAAGATCTATAACTGCAGCAAAAAGAAGGTTAGAAACAATGCCTTGCGGTGGTGGATCGCCTTTAGCTCATGGACTAACACAATCAGCGAAAGTAGCAAAAAATGCTCTTTCCACAGGAGATATAGGGCAAGTTATTGTTGTTGGAATTACTGATGGAAGAGGAAATGTACCATTAGGATTATCTCTTGGACACAATGAGGTTGAAGAAAAAGATAATGAAAATGAAAATGTCAATTTAAAGCAAGAGGTTCTTGATATAGCTGCAAAATATCCCATGCTTGGTATAAAACTCTTAATAATTGATACAGAGAGAAAATTTATTGCAAGTGGCTTTGGTAAAGAATTAGCAGAGGCAGCTAATGGGAAATATGTCCAACTTCCAAAAGCTACAGATAAAGCAATCGCAGCTATGGCTTTAAATGCTATAAATGAATTCTAGAGATTACTTATGGATAAATTTCGTTAAGGAATTTTGAAAGCCCAATAGTTAAATCTCTTATGGATTTCGTGAATTCTTTATCTTTCGTTAATTTTTCAAAATCATCACTCATATCATCTATTTTGCTGGAGATAGATCTTGCAGAATTAATTGTCAATTTAATGTCATTCAGGGTTTCTTTGTCATCGATAGTAGACAAAATGTTATTCAAATGATTAGCAGCAATTGTAATTTCTTTTATTAAAGGTTCAACTCTTTTGATTTCTTGTTTCGATAAATAAATTAATTCATCAAGGTTTTCTTGTGTTTGATCAAATTGTTCGATTGAGTTTACTATGTTTTCAATTAAGTTTTCTTGATTTGATTCTTTTAAAAGTTGACTTATTCTATTAGTTATGTTTGAAAGACTTGATAGTGGTTTCCCGGTGATAATATCTCCCTGACAAATAATTAATTTGGTATTGCAATTTTCAGCTGTTGGTTTTGCAATATTTTTAGGTAGTGATTTTTCACTAGTCTCTAAAGCGACTTGCACATCTCCTCCTAGGAAAGAATTCGTTACTACCTTTGCAAATGCTGGCCTAGGAAGAATAATGTCTGGATTATTTAAAACTATTTTGGCTTTAATTGATTCATTAGTAAATAAGATATCTTCTATTGATCCTACTAAAATTCCTCTGTAAGTAACTGGAGACTTTTTTGATAAACCGCTTGCGTTGTTAAATTCAGCAAAGAGGTGCCAATTTTTTGAATTTAATCTTATTCCTCTTAGCCAAAAAGAAAAAAATGTGAATATTAAAATTCCTCCTAATAAGGAAAAACCAACAATCGAATCTCGTAAGCTTCTACGCATAATTTCTAAATGTCTTTGGGTTGCATTGGACCATCAAGTTTCCCGTGCTTAAATTGAAATACATACGGATCATTACTTTCTTTAAATTCATCAATCGAACCTCCCCATCTAAACTTGCCTCCGTAAAGCATTAAAACTTTATCTGCAGTCCTTTCTATAGTACTAAGAACATGGCTAACCACAATAGATGATCCGTTTGCTTTATCATTTGTCTTATTAATTAAATCTTCAATTCTTGATGAGGCAATTGGATCAAGACCTGCAGTTGGTTCATCAAAAAGTAATAAGGGTTTAGTATTTGTATTAAGAGTTTGATCCGTAATTAACGCTCTAGCAAAACTCACTCTTTTTTGCATGCCTCCACTTAATTCATTTGGAAGTTTATTCTCAACATTAAATAATCCTACCTCAGCTAAACATTCACATACGATCTCATGGATTAACTTTTTAGATAGGTCTTTATTTCTTTTAAGGAGAAAACCTACATTTTCTTCAATAGTTAAAGATCCTAATAATGCTGGGTTCTGAAAAACTAGTCTTACATCAGGAGGATTATTTTGATCTAATCTCAAATATGTTTGTTTCTCACCAAATATTCTTAATTCTCCTTTAGTAGGTAAAATCAGTCCTGCTAATATTTTTAAGATAGTTGATTTGCCAGAACCTGAGGGGCCAACAATAGCTAATTTTTCTCCATCATTAAGTTCAAAATTTAGTTGATTAAGCACATTAACCACCCCCCAGCTTATCGAGAGGTTTTTTGTCTCAACTACATGCTTTGATTCTGTCAAAACCTAAATTAAAGAAAAAGTTATCTTCAATTATATTTTGCCTATTTTTTGCAATAAAAAAGGATGTATGAATTTGATTTATAATATATCTATATAGTTTTTAAATTTGAGAAAAAATAATTTAAGAGGTTTTAAATGAATAAGCGTAAAAAAAGAGTTAGAAGATATTATAGAAATTTTAAAAAGTCTAATTTTGCCTTTTTAAACAAAATTTTAAGAATTTTGAGTTGGCTTTTACCAGGACTGGTAATAAAAAGATGGCTGGTTACATCTGCGATAGGATTTTTGACTACATTATTAGGGCTGGCAATTTGGACAAACTTGAGACCACTTTATTGGCTTATTGAAACATTTTTTTGGTTAATGACAGGTTTAACTAGTTTCTTGCCTGTTTCATTTTTGGGACCATTGATTTTTCTTATTGGACTTTTATTAATAGGGATTGGACAAAATAGAAGTATTAATTCTATTCAAAAAGCGCTTGTTCCTGAAAAAAATACAGTTTTAGTTGATGCATTAAGAGTTAAGAGTAAATTAAACAGAGGTCCTAATATTGTTGCAATTGGTGGAGGTACAGGCTTATCTACTTTATTGAAAGGCTTAAAAAATTACAGCAGTAATATTACTGCAATAGTAACTGTATCCGATGATGGTGGAAGTAGTGGAATTCTTAGAAAACAATTAGGTGTGCAACCTCCAGGAGATATTAGAAATTGTTTGGCTGCCTTATCAAACGAAGAACCTATTTTAACTAGATTGTTTCAATATAGATTTTCGGGAGGAAGTGGTCTTGAGGGACATAGTTTTGGAAATCTATTTTTGTCAGCGTTAACAACAATTACAGGTAGTTTAGAAAAAGCAGTTCAAGCCTCTAGCAAGGTTTTGGCGGTACAAGGTCAAGTTTTGCCTGCAACAAATATTGATGTTATGTTATGGGCCGAATTAGAGGATGGTGAAAAAATTTTTGGGGAAAGCAAAATCAGCAAATCTCGAAAATTAATTTCAAGGATTGGTTACCTACCAGAAAATCCTTCTGCTCTCCCTAGCGCTCTAGAATCTATTAAAGACGCTGAGTTGATTGTTCTTGGGCCAGGTAGTTTATACACTTCTTTATTACCTAACTTATTAGTACCAGAGATAGTAGATGCTTTATTGCAAAGTAATGCTCCCAAAATTTACATCAGTAATTTGATGACTCAGCCTGGAGAAACAGATGGGCTTGATGTTTACCAACATATTAAATCAATAGAAAAACAATTATCAAATTTTGGAGTTAATACTCGAATTTTTAACGCAATCTTATCGCAGATCCAATTTGAAAAGTCTCCACTTGTAGATTATTACGAAAGTAGAGGGGCAGAACCTGTTAAATGTAATAAAGAAAAATTATTATCTGAGGGTTATTATGTTTTGCAGGCACCATTATATTCAAGAAGAATAACTCCTACTCTTAGACATGATCCGAGAAGACTAGCAAGAGCAGTTATGTTTATATACCGCAAATTAAAGAAACTAAACTAATAAGCATCTTGAAGTTCATAGAAATCTGGTTGGATATAGTCTTTTCGCAATGGCCACCCTCTCCAGTCTTCAGGCATTAAAAGTCTTTTTGGATTTGGATGATCAATAAAATTTATTCCATACATGTCATATGTTTCTCTTTCTTGCCAATCACTCCCTTTAAAAATTTTATACAAACTAGGTATTGATAAATCAGAATCTCTTTTTAAGAAAACTTTTAATCTAACCTCTTTAATCTTTTCGATTTTTTGTAAGTCATCAACAGTTATAAAATGATAAAAACTAACAAGATTTTTGCCTGGACCCTCATCGTAGCCACCTTGACATTGGAGATAGTTGAAACCGTAATTTTTTAAAGCAGATACTGCTTCATATAATTTTCTAGGTTCAACAGAAATATTTTCTATTCCTATATGATCATTAGCTAATGATTGATTTGGAATTCCATCTTTAGATAAATTTTGACTTACAAATCCCTCTTTTTCTATTGAGGTATCAGATGATTTGGCTAAACCGTCTTGTTCCATTAATCCTCTTTAATATTGATAATTTCTGGTTTTGAGGTGATCTCAGGTAATTCAGTTATTTTTTCTTTTTGGGAGGAAGGGATAACATTCGTTGAGATTTTGTTTAGATATTCACCAGTATTTTCAGAGAAAACAAGATTCATTTCATGATCAGATGTAATGTACCTGTGGGTTTGCTCTGTTTTTGTTCTCTCTAAAATTGATTCATTACCAACTTTTTTTCTTAATTTTATTACAGCATCAAAGATTGCTTCTGGCCTTGGTGGACATCCTGGAAGGTATAAATCAACAGGGATCAATTTATCAACTCCTCTGACAGCAGTAGTAGAATCTGCGCTAAACATCCCTCCTGTGATTGTACAAGCACCCATTGCAATCACATATTTTGGCTCAGGCATCTGCTCATAAAGTCTTACTAGGGCGGGAGCCATCTTCATAGTTACTGTACCTGCAACTATTAATAAATCTGCTTGTCTTGGCGAGCTTCTTGGTACTAATCCAAACCTATCAAAATCAAATCTAGATCCAATTAGGGCAGCAAATTCAATAAAACAACAGGCTGTGCCATATAGGAGAGGCCAAAGACTACTTAGTCTAGCCCAATTATGAAGATCGTCTAAACTTGTTAGGATAATATTTTCACTTAAATCTGTGGTAACTTGTGGCTCACCAAGAGGGTTACAAGTGCCTTCTCTGATGTCTCTAATTGCTTTTGGGGATAATTGTGGGTTCAATTTTTTTAACTCCATTCTAAAGCACCTTTTCTCCATGCGTAAGCCAGAGCAATTACTAGTATTGCAATGAATATCAAAGCCTCAATAAAAGCTAATAAGCCTAATCTATTAAAGGCAACAGCCCAAGGATAAAGGAATACTGTCTCCACATCAAATATAACGAAAACTAAGGCGAACATGTAATAACGAATATTAAATTGAATCCATGCTCCTCCAATAGGCTCCATTCCCGATTCATATGTTAGTTTTCTTTCACCAGTTCTACCTTTAGGTGCAACAATGAGATTAGTAACAAGAGCTAATATTGGAACAGCAGCAGCAATTAATAGAAAGCCTAAAAAATATTCATAGCCAGTTAATAGAAACATATTAAAAAATAATTTTGAATAAGAGTCGCTTAATTAAGCAAAATCTTTTAAAGTTCTTAAAGAACAATAATAAACCGTGAGTGAAAACATTCAACCAGCCTCTGAGGAAAACAAAATAGTTGAAAACTTTCAGAAAGAAAATCTTTCAGAAAACTCTTCAGGAGTAAATGTTGAACAACCTTACATTAATCTAGAACAAAATAGATTCGAATGTAGAAGTTGTGGATACATTTATGATCCATCTGAAGGAAATAAAAAATTAAATATACCTAAAAATACGCCTTTCTCAGAATTAGATGGTAATACATTCGTTTGTCCCGTTTGCAGAGCGGGTAAGAACTTTTATAAAGATATAGGTCCAAAATCTAAACCTAGTGGTTTTGAAGAAAATTTAACTTACGGATTTGGTTTCAATAGCCTACCTCCTGGCCAAAAAAATATATTAATTTTTGGAGGTTTAGCATTTGCAGCTGCATGTTTCCTTTCTTTATACTCTTTGCATTAAAATAATAAAATGAAAAAATTTCTTACCAGTATTCCTAATCTTCTTTTATCTTTACTCCTTTGTTTTGTCTTGAGCAGTTGTTCCTCTACAGGAGTAAAGGTGAACGATAGCAGCCCTTGGAAAACAATTCAATTTGAAGACCAGGCAAATGTTCTGGATGTTGACTTCATAGATAATAATAATGGATTTTTAGTAGGCTCTAACAGACTTATTATGGAATCAAATGATGGAGGAGAAACCTGGGATAAAAGAAATTTAGATTTACCAAGTGAGGAAAATTTTCGTCTGCTAGATATTGATTTTAAAGGTGAAGAGGGCTGGTTAATAGGTCAGCCCTCATTGGTTATGCATACACTTGATTCGGGAAAAAATTGGACTCGTCTATCTCTAGGCAGCAAATTACCAGGCCAACCATTTCTTATAACAACTGTCGATAATGGGGTTGCTGAATTGGCTACCACTGCAGGTGCCATATATCAAACGGTAGATAGCGGTGAATCATGGAGTGCCAAAGTAGTAGATGCCTCTGGCTCTGGTGGGGTTAGAGATTTAAGAAGAACTAAAAATGGAGATTATGTAAGTGTGAGTAGCTTAGGTAATTTCTTTTCAACTCTTGCAAGTAATAGTGATACTTGGGTTGCACATCAAAGAGCAAGTAGTAAAAGGGTGCAAAGTATTGGATTTAATCCTTCTGGAGATTTATGGATGTTATCTAGAGGTGCTGAAATTAGGTTTAATGATAATAGCCAAGATCTAGAGAGTTGGACAAAGCCTATAATTCCAATCTTGAATGGCTATAACTACCTCGATCTTGGATGGGATCCTAATGGAGATATTTGGGCTGGAGGTGGTAATGGAACTCTTATAGTTAGTAAAGATAAGGGTAAAACTTGGAACTCTGACCCAATAGCTGCGTCATTGCCAACTAATTTTATTAAAATTGTTTTTCTAGATAAAGATCAAATTGATACCCAAAAAGGTTTTATTATTGGAGAGCGGGGGTACATACTTAAGTGGCAAGGTTAAATATAACTACAATTTAAAAATAAAAAAAACCTTAATTTTTGCATCAATTTAGCAACTGTCTGTAACCAAGCTCTTAATATCTTCGCAAACATATGATTTTACCTTGTAAGATCATAAAGTAAATAATTGTGATTATGGCCGCAGGATCAACGGGTGAACGCCCATTTTTTGAAATAATAACCAGTGTCAGATACTGGGTTATTCATGCAGTAACACTTCCAGCAATCTTCATAGCAGGTTTTCTTTTTGTATATACAGGCCTAGCTTATGATGCTTTTGGAACTCCTCGACCAGATAGCTACTTCCAAGCATCTGAATCTAAGGCTCCTGTTGTTACTCAAAGGTATGACGCTAAGTCTCAATTAGATTTAAGAACAAAATAAAATGACTAACTCACAAGCTCCAATGCAGGCTGCAGAAGTCCGCGTTTATCCAATATTTACTGTTCGTTGGCTTGCAGTTCATGCTCTTGCAATACCTTCAGTATTTTTCTTAGGTGCTATTGCAGCTATGCAATTTATCAGACGTTAACTTTATTCATTATGCAAGTAAACGAAAATCCGAACAAAGTTCCTGTAGAACTTAATCGAACAAGCCTTTACCTAGGTTTATTATCAGTATTTGTTTTGGGAATCTTATTTTCCAGCTATTTTTTCAACTAAATTTAAATCATGAGTAAATTAAAAGGACCCGATGGCAGAATTCCAGATAGGTTACCTGATGGTAGACCCGCTGTAGCTTGGGAAAGAAGGTGGACTGAGGGTACTCTCCCACTATGGCTTGTTGCTACAGCTGGTGGAATTGCTGTTATATTCGTTCTAGGAATATTTTTCTATGGATCTTATAATGGAGTAGGTTCAGCTTAAAAAATGAATTTTTAAGTTACCTAGATTATATATAAGTTCAATAAGAATCTATAAATATCTCTAACTTTTCCTTAGTAGAGTTAGGGATATTTTCTTTTTGGGTTATCAAGCCATCTTTTAATGAAAAATGAGACTTACTTTTCGGTCTTTCTAGTGCAATTACTTTCGCTACTTCAAATATTATTTTATTAGCCACTTCAGTATTCGATCTAAGATTATCTAAAACCATCTCTACAGATACTTCTTGATGAGTTTCATGCCAGCAATCATAATCAGTAACCATGGATAATGAGGAGTAAGCTATCTCAGCCTCTTTTGCTAATCTTGCCTCAGTATGATTAGTCATTCCTATTATCGAACATCCCCAGCTTCTATATAAATTAGATTCTGCGCGGGTTGAGAAAGCTGGCCCTTCCATTGCTAAATAAGTACCTCCTTTATGTAATTGCCTGCCTCTCGGAATATTTTTTTCTCCGATTTCACTCAATATTCTGCATAAATTGGTACAAAAGGGATCGCCCATAGTTACATGAGCTACTGCTCCTTCATTAAAAAAGGATGCTGGCCTATTTTTAGTTCTGTCTATAAATTGGTCAGGTACAACTATATCTAGAGGTCTGATTTGTTCTTGAAGAGAGCCAACTGCTGAAGGAGCAATAATCCATCTTACGCCGATTGATCTTAGTGCCCAAATGTTGGCTTTATAAGGAATTTCAGAAGGATTTAATCTATGTGTTTTTCCATGTCTAGGAATGAATGCTATTTCTAAATTTCCAAGCTTAAATACTTTTATTGAATCAGAAGGTTTACCATAGGGAGTATTGATATCTATTTCTTTTACGTACTCAATTGTATCCATTGAGTAAAATCCACTCCCACCTATTACTCCTAATCTTGAATTTTCAATTGGTAATAAATGTTCTTTATTCATTGTGATGTAAATGACTTTTAATCATCTAGTACTAATTGGAGGAGGACACACAAATGTTCTTTTAATTAAGAAATGGTTAATGAGTCCAAAATTAATGCCAGAAATTCCTGTTTCAATTATATCTAGAGATTCTCATTTGGTTTATTCGGCGATGTTTCCATCTGTGATTTCAAAATCTATTTCTTTAGAAGAAAGTTTAATTGATATAAAATCTTTAGCAAAAAATGCAAAATTATCTTTTATAGAAGAAGAAGTACAGGATATTGATTTCAATTTAAAGAAAATTTCTTTAAGTCAGAGACCATCAGTGAACTATTCGCAGTTAGTTCTTAATTATGGAAGTCAAACAAGAATACCAACTGAATTTGAGACCTTAGTGAAAAATCAAAATGCTTTTCCAATTAAACCTTTTTTGAGAGCTTACGACTTGATACAAAAGGAAGATATTTTTGATTCAGTACAAGAACTACCTTTCGTAATTGTTGGGAGCGGTCTAGCTGCAATTGAAGTCTCATATGCTTTGAGAAAAAGATGGAGAAGTAGATCCTTAAAACTATTATGTGATTCAAGGAAAATTAATAATAAAATTCTAAAAAGTTTACTTAAATTTAATATTGATTTAGTTGAAAATCTTAATTTTGATTATGGCAAGATTCTTTTATGTACTGGAAATAATTCTCCTTTATGGGTACAAAAAAAATTATTAGATACGGATTCAAATGGCAGAATGTTCACAAATAAGAATTTACAGTTGAAAAGTTTTTCCGGAATTTTTGCGACGGGAGATTGCGCAGTTGTAGATTCAGCAAAAAGACCAGCATCGGGAGTTTTTGCAGTAAAAGTTGTAAATACATTGGTCCAAAATCTAAAAAAGGATATAGAAGGGGGATCATTAAAAAAGTGGTTTCCTCAAAGGATCGGATTACAAATAGTTAAAGTATTTCCAAGCCATCATCCAAAGGCTTTTGCTATTTATCGTAATTTCGTTTTTGGCCCTTCTTTTCTTTTTTGGATTTTAAAGCATAAAATTGATCTGAACTTTATTAACAAGTTCAGATCAAAAAGACTAATTATGAAAAGTAGTGGAAAAAATATTTCATTGAATGATTGCAGGGGATGTGCAGCTAAAATTCCTCAGATTGTTTTGAATAAATCATTAATAAATTCTAATTTAGATTCTTTTGCTTCATCCCCTGAAGATTCAGTTGAGATCTATCAAAATGGTCAAGATATCATCTTGCAAAGTGTAGATGGATTTCCTGCTTTGCTAAGCGATCCTTGGCTTAATGCAAAAATTACTACTTTGCATGCTTGCTCAGATTTGTGGGCATGCGGAGCAAAACTTTCATCAGCGCAGGCTTTAATATCATTACCAAAAGTTGAAAGGGGATTTCAGAGTTACCTCTTTTCTCAATCCCTTCAAGGGATTAAATCAACAGTTGAGGATCATGGCGGTGAATTACTTGGAGGCCATACTTTCGAGGCAAGAAGTTTAGTAAATAAACCTTATTCATTAGGAATAGATATTTCTTTAACTGTCCAAGGAATCTTAAAAAATGGAGCAAAACCATGGCTTAAATCTGGAATGAATGATGGAGACATTCTTATGATGTCTAGACCTCTCGGAGTTGGGATTTACTTTGCCGGTCAAATGCAAAATATTAATATGCTAAATAGTTCTTCTGAAATAATTAATAATTTAGTGAAGAGTCAGCAATATTTGATTGATGAAATTTATTTTTTTCAAGATCAATTTAGAGAATCATTAGTCAATGCTGCTACTGATATTACTGGATATGGATTTATTGGACATCTTAAAGAGATGGTTGACTCATCTAATTTATATAGGGAAAGAAATAATCTAGAGCCTGTAAAAGTTTTATTAGATTTATTTGCATTTAAAGCTTATCCCGGAGTATTTGATTTAATAAGAAAAGATATTAAAAGTACTTTCTTTGAATGTAATAAAGAAATTTTTGACAAAATTCATAAAGGAAATTCCCAACAAAGAATAATTAATTTTTTAAACGAAAATTCATTAGATAATGAGACTTTTAACCAGAGAATAGCATTACTTTTAGATCCTCAAACATGTGGACCCTTGTTGATTAGTTGCAATCGTAAATACGAAAATACTCTAAAAGATAAATGGTACAAGGTTGGAGAAGTGGTAAAAATGTAATCAATTTCTATTCAATTTGTCAATTTCCAAATATCTTAATCTTTTTATTTCCTTTCCCATTTCCTTTCCTGGTTCCCATCCTTCTTTTTTTAATGTTTCTCCATCTTTTGTAGATTTTATGGATTGATAAATAAATAACCACTTAAACAAGTTACGCCAGTATGGAACCCCATCACATATTAATAATTTGACTGTCTCGTCATTAAGGTTTCTTTTCTCAATAAATTCTGTCCAACTTGATGGAGAATAATGCATAAATTTTTTTTGGTTGGTTTTTAATATCTTTTTTATATTGGAATAATCTTCTAATATTTTTATTTCACCATTATTTACCAAAAATCTTCTACATGCTGTTTCTAAATCTTCTGCATCTTTTAATAAATAAAGCATATAATTTCCATTCAACTTCTTAATCCAATTTAGTCCTCTTAAAAACCTTTTATCGACTTTAATATTTTTATTTAAGATTGAGAT
The DNA here is from genome assembly GCF_017696015.1 of Prochlorococcus marinus CUG1415. Lineage (NCBI taxonomy): Bacteria > Bacillati > Cyanobacteriota > Cyanophyceae > Synechococcales > Prochlorococcaceae > Prochlorococcus > Prochlorococcus marinus. Next base: position 300,498 of record NZ_JAAORL010000001.1, read on the forward strand.
AATTTCCCATTTATGAATTATCGAAATTACATTATTCAAGTTATCGTGTTTATATATTTCAGCTAGTTCCATCCTTGTTCTTATCCCGAGTGCAGGAGGGAAAATCATTTTCTGATCAGTTTCTGAAATTTTCCAAGGCCATTGTCTAACTGTTCGTTGAGATTGTTTAAGGGAATTATTTGAAATATTGAAACCTAACCTTGAAGCATATTTTGCACATCTAATTAATCTACTTGGATCATCTGAAATACTATTATTATGTAGTAAGTTCAATTGTTTGTTTTTTATATCAGAAATTCCTCCATAAAGATCATAGATTTTTTTTGTCGAAACCTCAAAGGCTATTGAATTGATAGTGAAATCTCTCCTCTGAAGATCCTCCTCAATATTACTATTAGTTACTGTGGGATTTAACCCTGGAGCAGAATAAATTTCTTTTCTTGCAGAAGCAATATCAATTTTATAATCATTAATATTTATTTCTACAGTATTGTATAAATTAAATTCCTTGATTAAACATAAATCTACATTTACAATATTTTTTTTTATAAATTTTGCAAGAGCAATAGAGGAACCTTCAATAACAAGATCTATATCTAAAGGTTTAGAAAAAGATTTTTTGTGGTATTTACTAATTAATAAATCCCTTAAATAACCGCCAACAAAAGCTACCTTAGTATTATTATTAGATTCTATGTAATTAGTAATTAGGTTATAAAGATTAAATGGAATTTTGATTAATTCCCCGTGGATGTAATCAGAGATATCGTTCATGAGTTTTAACTTACGTAACGAATTGGAGCTAATCTGGGATCTAGAATTTTACTTCCTTTATCACCAAATTTTACTGCTAAAGATATTTTTTCCCCGCTCCCAAAAATATGTATAATTTCACCTTTCCCGAATTTTGAGTGAATTAGCTTATCTCCAACTATCCAGCTTTTCCCTTTACTTGGTCCTGAATATAATTTCCTTACTGCATTTATTGGTTTGTTAGCAAATTCATTTTGATTATTTCGGTCAACTCTTGTTAAACGATCAAGATGCCAATCTCTTCTTATTGAAGCACCTCCAGTTTGGGGTAATTCACCATCCATTAAGTCTTCGGGTATTTCCGAAAGAAATATTGAAGGAATTGTTGCTTCCCGCATTCCACCCCATAATCTTCTTTCTCTAGCATGACTTAAGAAAACTCTTTCTTTAGCTCTAGTAATACCTACATAGCATAATCTTCTTTCCTCTTCCAAAAGTGAGGGAGTATCTATTGATCTATGACTCGGGAAGAGACCTTGCTCTAGTCCAGTGATAAAAACATTTTGAAATTCTAAACCCTTACTATTGTGCAGAGTCATAAGAGTTACGGAGTTGGGATTATTTTTCTTAGTATCATTATCAGTTGTTAAGGCCGCTGTAGAAAGAAAACCCTCTACATCTCCACTTTCTGTTTCTTCTTCATATTGAGTAGCTGCATTAATTAGTTCTTGTAAGTTATTTCTTCTATCTTCAGATTCTTCTGTACCATTAGCTAGCAAGTCATTTAAATAACCACTTTTTTCTAAGATTAGTTGCAGTAATTGAGCAGGGCCTGAATTTTCTAAATAGCAACGTAGATCATTCATAACTTCAGTAAATTTATTAATTCCTTTTGATGATCTGCCTATTGTTTCTTCAATACTTTGCTTATCATTAAGAACCTCCCATAATGGAATATTTAACCTGTTAGATAGTTCATTAAGTTTCTGAATAGTGGTCTTACCAATCCCTCTTCTGGGAACATTTATGATCCGTAAAAGACTTACATTATCTGAAGAATTAACCAGAACTTTCAAATATGCTATTGCATCTTTAATTTCTCTTCTATCATAAAAACGCAGTCCTCCAAAAATTGTATAAGGAATGCGCCACCTTACAAGAGATTCCTCTAATACTCTTGACTGAGCTCTTGTTCGATATAAAATTGCAAAATTTTTCCAAATTGGGTTTTGATTATAATTATTGAGTGATTTTATTTTATTGGTAATTGCTTCTGCCTCAGAAATTTCATCATCACAGCTTAGTAACTTTAAAAGCTCCCCTTTTGCTTTAGTTGCCTTTAAAACTTTATCAATTCTTTCAGAGTTGTTTTCAATTAATGAGTTTGCAGCATCAAGAATATTAGAAGATGACCTATAATTTTCTTCTAATTTAATTAAAGATGATTTTGTGTCGTCATTAAATGAATTTTTAAAATCTTCTTGAAAACCAATTAGAATTCTGAAGTCAGCGGCTCTAAAACTGTAAATGCTTTGATCAGCATCCCCTACTACAAAAATTGACCTATCTTCCCAATTAAAGAATTTTTTTGGTTCAGTATTGCCAGCAGTAATTAATTTTATAAGTTCATATTGTGTTCTATTTGTATCTTGATATTCGTCAACTAGAATGTGTTGAAATCTTTTGTGCCAGTAATCTCTGACTACATCATTTTGCCTCAATAAAAAAACAGGCAAAAGTAGAAGATCATCAAAATCTAAAGAATTATTTTTTGAAAGTGAAATCCTATATCTCTTGTAGGCTTCTGCAACTGTTTTATCAAAATTATTGTCTGCTTTTTCTAAAAGATCATTCGAAGTTAGGCATTGATTTTTAGCATTACTTATTAATCTTTTAATCTTTTTGGGATCATATCTTTTGGGATCAAGATTCATATCTTGACTGATAATTTCTTTTACTAATGTTTGAGAATCTGTTTCATCGTAAATTGAAAATTGCCTTGTCCATTTTAATCCTTCTGGGTCATTATATTTTTCAATATCGTATCTTAGAAGTCTTGAAAATAAAGAATGAAAGGTACCTATCCAAAGATTTTGAAGCCTCTCTTGATGAACGTTTGTTCTTAATTGATTTTGATCAATTTCTTTGAGACTTGACCAAGGCTGACCAAATTGATTAAAAGCTATTTCTTGTGCTAGAAGAACTTCTAACCTTGCTTTCATTTCTTTAGCAGCTTTGTTAGTAAAAGTGACCGCAAGAATGTTATAGGGATCTATAGAGTTGTTTTCAATAAGATTCGCAATTCTGTGGGTAAGAGCTTTTGTCTTTCCGCTGCCTGCACCTGCTACAACTAATAGTGGGCCATAAACATGTTTTACTGCTTGAAGTTGTTCATTGTTTAAAGACTTAAAAAGGAAATTGTTAGTTTGAGACACTTTTGGAAGGTTTTTTCAAAAATCAGACTTTACTTATGAGCTTCAGATTCCGTTTCTAGGTGTTCTAACGCTTTTTTTAAATTTATCAGTTCATTATTGTTATTAATTATTTCTTCAAATTTATTTTGAGGCATTCTTAATTTCATACTTCGGTCAAGAATTTCTTTTTCCAATCTCTTTTTATATGAGGAAATAAGTTTCTTTGATAATTTTAAATCTTGTTGATCCAAAACTTTATTAAAAACGTATTTTTATACTAGCGGAAAAAAATTTTTTATTTGAATTATTTCAACTATCACTTTGGAATGAAATTATTAATTAAGAAGCGTTTCGTTAATTTTCAAATTGTATTGTTTTAACTAGTTTTGTACTAATGTTAAAAACTAACTTTAGATTTTTACTTTAGGAATGTCAGTTTCAAAGAATAATCAACTATTTTCCTCTGATAAGAAATTAAATGATTTAAGCAATATAAAAGAATTTATTAATAGTGCAAACTCGAGATTAGATGCAATAACCTCAATAACCAATAATTCACATGCAATTGCAGCTGATGCTGTAACAGCAATGATTTGCGAAAATCAAGATTCAGTTAATTCAAAAATATCTTTCAATACAACTAATAAGATGTCCGTTTGTTTAAGAGATGGAGAAATAATCCTAAGGATTGTTGCTTATCTTTTAATTTCTAATGACGAATCAGTTTTAGCAAAAAGTTGTTTGAAGGATCTTAAAAATACTTATCTTGCTCTTGGGGTACCTTTAAGAAATGCAAGAAGGGTTGTTGAATTAATGAGAGATGCAACAATCTCTGATTTAAATTCAACAGTTAATAATATGAAAGGAAACAAAGGCTTTCTCCCTCAATTAATATCTGAAACAGAGTGTCAATTTGAAAGGATAATTAATCTTTTAAACTAGCTAAATTCCTTATCTCTGAAGTATGTGAAGTCTGTATTACTGAGTTATTTTCCAGATTTCTAATAGTAGAAAATCTGGATCTTATGTGAGTGGATAAAAAGGAAATTCTTTCTTCGGAAAATGTTGATTTGTAAATGGTTTTAATGTGTAAATTATTTTGTTCATCAACTAAATAATTGGATGATGAAATAAAGGATTCTGTATAACCTTTATTTCGTAAAACAATTCCTGAATTTTCATCCTTGGGTAAAAATATCAAAATAGTTTCATCTCCCTCACTCATATCATCTTCTTCCCAATCACTAATAGATTGCCATTTTATAGAAATCGCTATGCTCTCTAGGTTTAAACTTAATTTGTAATTTTTAAAAATTTCATTAACTTTTTTATTGTTTGAGTTGATATGATTTATGTATATTTTACTAGTTGAGTTTTCAAATTCCTGAAAAGCTAAAGTATGAGTACTTCTTATAGATTTCCACTCTCCTATACTTTTGTCGATGAATTGATTAATTGTTGTTAGATTCTTCGTCAAGTTTATCTTCTACGGAATGATTTTCTGCTTTTTGAATCATTCTTACCATCGAATCCACCATTAATCTTTTTGCAGAAGTTACTTTTAATCCAGAAGGAGTGGTTGATATTTGTTCTCCAGGGCGATCATATGAAGTTGGTCTAAATGGAGTCATCTAATAACTATAAAAATCAATAGAATTCCATTCTTACATGAATTCCTACATTAAATTTTTTTGTTTGCAAAAATGTTATATCTTTTTCTGATGGTAAAAAATTATTTCTTTAGAAATTTTCGGAAACTTTTTCGTTTCATTTCTAAAATAATAGCTTAAATTGTTATGCTGACTGTACATCTAAAAATTAGTTATCTTAATACTGATTCTCAGAAATAGAATTATTATGAAAAACTTTGGAAATAATGATTGTCAATCAATATTCTCTCAAAAATTAATTTTTATAATAAGCTTTTTTTTTATAATCTTTATTAGTACTAACACAAAGCAAGTCTTTGCATTATCTCCAGAATGGGTTGGAGTACCTAAGACCAATTATGGAGAGCAATTATGGGATAAAAAAAGTCTGCAAAGAAATAGAGATGGTTCTGTAAGGGTAATAAGTAAATTTATTCCAAAAAACAAAAGTGAAATTACTCAGGATATTATGTACACAATGGATATTAATTGCTTTGAGAAATCTTTTAGAGATGTAGCTGTAGGCACTGATCAATTAAATAATTCTTTAAATAATAATTCGGATTGGCAAGATCCAAATGGTGATCAACTTATACTTGGTGTAATTGGTCAAGTTTGTAATTATAAGGATTGACTAGGAATTCAAATAGGTTGTAAATAAATGAAAATTTTCTGAAAATATTTTTTTCAGAAATTACTACTTTATTAAATTATTGAGATCTTCTTTTTTTTCTTACACCTTGGAAAATAGCAAAAGCAAAAGCTATTAGAAGAGGAATTACTAGATAAATTTGCTTACCAATTTCAGCGCCTACCGCAACTAAAATGGAGTCTGATATTAACAAACTAATTATTAATGCGGGGGTAAAAGTCCTCCATCTTGTTCCTCCTAAACCTATGGAGTAACTTAAAAAATCAAATAATCCTGTCATAAGAAGTCCTGTCATTAAAAAGAAATTCTCTTCTAGTTGATAACGGTTAAATTTTTCTAGACGTTGCATAGGCTTTTTGCCTACTAAACGTTCAACAGGAATTCTTCCGTAGTTCCGAGCTATAAAAAATGCTAGTTGACAACAAATTAGGTCTGATAAAACGATTGTTATATAGCCTTGTTTGAATCCAAAAACTCCTCCTGCTATAAGAGAAAAGATAGAACTTGGTAAAGCTGGAAAAATTATACTTATCCCTCTTGCTAGAAAAATTATGAATGGCCCCCAAATACCAGCTTTGTCTACAAATAATTTGATTTGATCTTCGTATGTTATCAACAGATAACTTACTAGACCCACTATGAGAGCCAGTAAACAAATTATTAAGAAAGTATATTTGTATATTGGTTTAATACTACTAATTTTTTTTTCTAATGAGTTGATATTCATTTTGAAGATTTTTGACTTTTTTGTTTGAAAAATTTAATTTGAGTATAAGTTTTTTTCTATGAAGGATAGATTATTAAAAAGTAATATGAAAAATTTACAATATTTATAAAAAATTTAATACTGAAAAGTCTTAGACAATTTTAAAAAAGAAAAAACCCTATTCAAAGAAAGGGTAAAAAGGTGCCAGGACCCAGATTTGAACTGGGGACACGGCGATTTTCAGTCGCCTGCTCTACCAACTGAGCTATCCCGGCTCTAACCTATATACTCTAAATTAAGATGTGTAGTTTGTGAAACCCTTTTAATTAAAAATTTTATATCTTTATCAAATATCCAAAAATTATTATTTTGAATTAATCGCTAATAAGGCAGTACCAAAAGAAGTGGTTTTATTACATGAAACTATTGGTATATTTATAATTTTTTCTCTTATTTTTCTCCACTGAGGGTTTTTTGAACCTCCACCAATAGTAATAATTTTTTTGGGAAGTGAACCTGTTAGTTTGCCTAGTTTTTCCCATCCTTTTAATTCGATCTTAGCTAGCCCCTCAAATAATGCATGTAAATAAAGTGAGTCGCTTACTGGCCTAGGACCAAGTATCGGCTCTAAATTAGAATTATTAATAGGAAATCTCTCTCCTTGACTATTTAGAGGTAAAAGATCCAAAGAAGTGTTTTTCGATGGATTAATTTGTCGACTGAGTTCCTTTATTTCTAAATCAGAAAAGAACTTAGACAAGATACCGCATCCCGCATTTGATGCTCCTCCACATATCCAATCGCCGTTTACTCTATGGGTTGTAATTCCCTGTTTTTTTATAGGTTTATCAATAATTTTCTTAACCACAATTGTTGTTCCTAAAACTGTGAGACCATCTTCTTTATCTAAACCTGCAGCTATTAAACTTGCATTCGAGTCAGTGGTGCCTGAGATTAATATTAATTTCTTATTCAAGTTAAATCTCTCCGCCAAATCAAAATTTACTTGTCCAATAATTTTTCCACTTTTTACTATATGAGGTAGGCATTTTTGCCATGAAGTATTGAGATAGCTTTTTGGCCACGATTCTTTTTTTAGATCCCAACCAAGTTTTAGATTATTACCTTCTTCTCCATAAGTCCAATCTTTTAAAAACCAACCAGTGATCCAATCAGATTGATGTCTTAAAAGTATATTTGTCCCATATTTATCTATTAGTTTTAATGCTTTGGCAAGACTACTGTATGGAGTACGTAGATGACCTTCTCCAGAAGTTAAAGATTCAAGAAGGATCTTATTTTCATTACATGCTTGGTCATAAGGTATTGCTTCTCCTATCGGCTCTCCTTGCAAATTGGATGCTGTTAAAGTTCCTGAGGTGCCGGAGATAGCCAATTTATTAAGGTTGATTTTTACCTCAATAGGTAAACTAACTAAGAGATTTTCACAAGAATTGATCCAAGAATTTTGATTTTTAAAGCTGTATGAATAAGGTACTGAATTTGAATATACTAATTTCTTATGAAGATTAATTATTGATATTCTTGCACCACTGGTTCCAAAATCTAACCCTCCATAAAAATTATCAGGCATAGAAAAAATATTTTATAAAAAGATTTTGGCAGCCGCTGCTAATTGGGCTGCTTTTTCTTCTACGTTTTCCCAAGGGAGCTGAAGATCTCTTCTTCCAAAATGTCCATAGGATGCAGTCTTTCTAAAAAATTTACCTCCCATTTTTTTGGGTAGATTTCTTAAGTTAAATTCTTTTATTATTGCTGCGGGCCTTAAATCAAAGTGCTCTTTAATTAGCTCAGTCAAACTAGCTTGTGAAATAATACCTGTATCAAAAGTTTCCACGAGAATGGAAATTGGTTTTGCTACTCCAATTGCATAACTTAATTGTACTTCTGCTTTTTTTGCCAATTTTGCTTTAACTATGCTTTTAGCTACATAACGTGCTGCATAAGCGGCTGATCTATCTACTTTTGTGGGATCTTTACCAGAAAATGCCCCTCCTCCGTGTCTTGCATATCCACCATAAGTATCTACAATAATTTTTCTGCCAGTGAGTCCCGCATCTCCTTGAGGCCCTCCTACGACAAATTTTCCCGTAGGGTTTACTAGAAATCTTGTTTTGCTAATATTTGGTTTAATTTCTAAATCTTCAGTAGCAGGAATTACAACATGCTTCCATAAATCTTCTTTTATTCTTTGACGAATTTCTTCTTCATTTGTTATTCCATCAATCTCAGGATTATGTTGAGTTGAAATTAAAATCGTATTAATAGAAACTGGTAACCCTTTTTCGTAATCAATGCTTACTTGAGTTTTACCATCAGGGAGTAGATAATTAAGGACTTCTTCATGCCTCACTTTGGCAAGTTGAATAGCTAATCTATGTGCCAAGCTAATCGGTAAGGGCATTAATTCAGGCGTCTCATCGCATGCATAGCCGAACATTATGCCTTGATCACCAGCTCCGGTATTATCTTCCAAATCATCGTTAACATCTTCTGCGTCGTTTACTCCTTGTGAAATATCTGGTGATTGCTCGTCAAGTGCTACTAAAACAGCACAACTATTTGCGTCAAAACCACCTGCTCTATAGCCTTCATATCCAATTTCTTTAATTACATTTCTCACAAGTTTTATGTAATCGACTTTTGCTTTTGAAGTTATTTCTCCAGTAAGTAAACAAAGACCAGTATTAACAACAGTTTCGCATGCAACTCTGCTTTCTGGATCTTCTGTCAATAAAGCATCTAAAACAGCGTCACTAATTTGATCACATATTTTGTCAGGATGACCTTCAGTTACAGATTCTGAGGTAAAAATGAAATCACTCATTGACAAATTATTTTGAAATTAGTCTTTATCCTAAATTAGACTATCGTTAGAAATCAATTATTGTAAATTAAAAAATACTTGTACAAGAATAATTAGGCTTAAGTTCAGATATTCATGCACAAAATAGATGAGTGAATTTATACTGTTTCAGATGAGGCTGTGGGCATCTCTTCGTTATCGTCAGTTTGTTCAAATAACATTTGTTTGTATTTCGCAGCCATTTCTTCAGCTTTACTAAAAACTTTTTGAGGGTCAGTTAGCATATCGCCTGGTTCAGGTTCAAGTGCTTTAGTAGATAATGAAATTCGTCCTCTTTCTGAATCAAGATCAATTATCATAACTTTCATTTCATCATTAACATTTAATATATTATGAGGAGTCTCGATATGTTCATGACTGATCTCAGAAATGTGCAATAGACCACTAACTCCTCCAATATCAATAAAAGCCCCATAAGGTTTAATACCTTTAACAGAACCTACAACAACTTCACCAACCTCAAGTCTATTCATTTTTTTCTCAACTAAAGCTCTTCTATGACTAAGTACTAATCTGTTTCTTTCTTCATCAACTTCAAGAAATTTTAAAGGTAAGTATTCACCTTCTAAGTCATCTTTAATTCTTCGAGCACTTATATGAGAACCGGGGATGAAACCTCTTAAGCCTTCTACCCTTACAAGAGCACCACCTCTGTTTGTTGCGAAAACTTCGGAATATATAGTGGCATCTTCTTTTTGCAGTTGTCTAACTCTTTCCCATGCTCTTTGATATTCAATCCTTCTAATAGAAAGTGCTAATTGGCCATCTTCATTTTCTTCACTCATTATGAAAAATTCTCTGCTTTCTGAAGGTTGTAAAACCTCATTTAGTCCTTCAACTCTATTTATTGAAACCTCCTGAACAGGCATAAAAGCAGCTGTTTTTGCACCTATATCTATCATGGCTCCTTTGGGTTCTAGAGCAAAAACTGTACCTTTTACTAGATCGCCAGGCTTAAAGTTATAATCATACTTACCCAAAAGGGATGCAAATTCTTCTTGTGTGAAACCTGCATTATCAAAATCCGCATTTGTTCTGCTGGAAGAAGAATCTGCTGAAGGAATGTCGTTCTTTTCGAATGATAAATCTTCCGCATTATGGGATGCTGAATTATTATCTAATTCAGACGAATTTTGAATTTCTTTATCTTCAGAAATTTCTTTAATAGTTTGGGAAGAAGTTTCGTTCATTTTTTACAACGCAGACTACCTAAGGTAGTTAGAAAGGAATGCTACTAGCCTGCAAACCAATAGCAGAAAACATTTGTGTTATGTATTCTACACTTTAATGATGCTTAATTTTATAAAATTGAAGCTAATTTATTTTTTGAACTTCCTTTTAGAGATTCCAGAGTAGAGATAAAATCTTTTACCCCATTAAATTTTCTGTAAACTGAGGCATATCTTATATAAGCAACTTCGTTTTCTTTCCTAAGGCTTTTAAGTATCAACTCTCCAATTTGTGAAGATTTAATATCTTTATTAGAATTTTGTATGATTTGTGATTCAATTCCATCTACAAAATTAATTATTGCTTCACTAGTGAAATTAGTCTTTTCGCAAGCTCTTGATATACCAGAAAATAATTTTTGTTTATCAAATAATTCTCTACCCCCATCTTTTTTAATAACTGAAATTGGCATTGTTTCAACTCTTTCATAAGTGGTAAATCTGTAGCTGCAATTTAGACACTCTCTTCTTCTTCTAACACTTTTCCCACTATCAGCAGCTCTTGATTCCAAAACTCTGCTATCCGTATTTTGACAGGTTGGACACTGCATATAGCGAAATAAGAAAATCTGTAACCCTAATACTAGATTAATATCACACTTATGAAAAGTAGATAAAAAAAAACCCTCTTAGAAAGAGGGTTTTAAAATTTTATTTTTTATCAAATTTAGGGGGATCTCTAAAAGCGATAGCAAAAAATAAAGTAACAACTGCAAGAGTTAAAATAAGAACGTAAGCAAAAGCTTCCATGAGAATAAATAATAAAGTTTAGTTTAAACCCTTCCTGGGATTCTTCTAGTGGTCTCGTCACCAAGTTTCTTGAATAGACCGAATTCAACTTGGTCGCCAATTTCAGAATCAATACCAGCAAAGTTGTTCTTGTAAAGGGTTCTTGAAGCATGCCACCAATGACCGAATAAGAATAACAATCCGAAACATAAATGGGCATAGGTAAACCATGCTCTTGGAGAGCTTCGGAATACACCATCAGATTTATAAGTTTCTCTGTCAAACTTAAATGCTTCGCCAAGCTGTGCTTTTCTAGCTAATCTTTTAACTACCGCAGGATCAGTAAATGTTTGACCATTTAAGTCTCCACCATAAATAGTTGCAGTAATGCCAGTTTGCTCAAACGAATACTTGGCTTCAGCTCTTCTAAATGGAATATCGGCCCTTACATTACCTTCTTTATCTTCAAGTATGACTGGGAAGTTCTCAAAGAAATTAGGTATTCTTCTTACTTCTAAATCATTACCTTCTTTATCTTGGAAAGTAATATGACCTTGCCAACCAGTTGGTAAGCCATCGCCATTAACAAGAGCTCCGACCCTAAATAATCCGCCTTTAGCAGGACTATTACCTACGTAGTCATAAAATGCTAATTTTTCTGGAATTGAAGCGTATGCTTCCTCTCTAGTAGCACCATTATCCATAGCTGTTTGGACTCTTCTATTTATCTCAGTTTTGAAATAACCAGAATCCCATTGATATCTTGTTGGACCAAACAACTCAACTGGAGTTGTTGCTGATCCATACCACATTGTTCCTGCAACAACAAAAGATACGAAAAGAACAGCAGCTAAAGCACTAGCTAATACTCCTTCCAAACTTCCAAGCTTAAGCGCTTTATAAAGTCTTTCTCCAGGTCTGTTTGTGATATGAAAAATACCCCCAATAATACCCAATAGACCGGCTGCAATATGGTTCGCAACGATCCCTCCAGGATTAAATGGATTAAAGCCATCTGCAGTCCAGGATGGAGACACTGGTTCAATATGACCGGTTAAACCATAAGGGTCTGAAACCCAAATACCTACATTGGCACAATGAAAAGCTCCAAATCCAAAGCATGTAAGGCCAGCTAAGAGAAGGTGAATACCAAAAATTCTTGGTAGATCAAGTGCAGGTTCTCCTGTTCTTGAGTCCTCCCATAGTTCAAGATCCCAATATGTCCAATGCCATATTGAAGCTAACATCAAAAGTCCACTAAATACTATGTGTGCTGCTGCAACTCCTTCAAAACTCCAGAATCCGGGATCAACCCCAGTAGCACCGGTTATATCCCATCCGTTCCAACTTCCTGTGATTCCTAATCTTGCCATGAATGGCATGACGTACATCCCCTGTCTCCACATTGGATTGAGAACAGCATCTGAAGGATCAAAAATGGCTAATTCATAAAGAGCCATAGAACCGGCCCAGCCGGCTAATAATGCAGTATGCATGAGATGCACAGCCAGTAGTCGACCTGGGTCGTTAATAACTACTGTGTGCACTCGATACCAAGGCAATCCCATCGGTTAATTTCTAGATAACTATGCTGAATAAACAGCTAAACATCACGATAGTAAGGGTTTTTTAGTCTTTGAGGGATTTTTGTAAATAAATTTATTTTCTTGCAAAAATTGGCCAAATCAATTCCTATTACTTTAGTTTCGAGGAATTTTGGGCTAAAAATTGTTAATATTTTGGTCACAATTCTCAAAGTAAAACGCCAAAATAGGAAAAATAACTACAAAAATGGCAACTATTAGATTCATCCGAGAAGGAGTTGATATTCAGTGTAAAACTGGAGAAAATTTAAGGGATTTCATAATTAGAGAGAAATTACAACTTTATGGGCCTAAAGGAATGTTGGGTAATTGTGGTGGAGCAGGACAATGCAGTACTTGTTTCGTTTCTATAGAAGGAGGAAGCAAAAATTCTTTGAGTCCACTTACTACTGTGGAAGAAGAGAAACTTAAAAATAGACCTAAAAATTGGAGACTTGCATGTCAAACTCTAATTAATTCATCTGCAGTAATACTTACAAAACCTCAATCTCCTCCTTCTAACTTAAAGGAACTAAAAGAAAGGAGTGATAATAAATAATTATCTCGTTAAATTGTTTAAGACTGTTAATCAGTTGAGGCAATTTATTGATTTTTTCACTTTATTTCTATTTAAATGTTTATAGTCTATTTAATTATGAAATCGTCACTCTAAATGGAAACAACAAATTTTGGGTTCATAGCAAGTCTTCTTTTCGTGGGAGTACCAACTATTTTTCTAATAGGTTTATATATCTCCACTCAAGATGGTGAAAAATCAAGCTTCTTCTCAGATTCTGGTAAAGGTAAACTGGGACCAAAACGCTAAATTAATTAATTAATGTTTTATGTTTCTGCAAAAGAATTTTTATTGTGGGAAAAAAAACAATTATTTAAAGGGGGAGATAAAGAATCTCTTTATCTCTTGTTAGAATCAATAGCCGGAATATCTCATAATGAAATTAATTTACTTAGATTGAACTCTGAGGGAGATTTTTATTTTCAAAAAAACTTAGATTTAATTGAATCTGTTTGGGATAATCATCTTACAAATAATGTACCTATTCAACATCTATCTGGATTTACTTTCTGGAGAGATCTGAAATTAAGTGTTTCTGAAAACGTACTAATTCCAAGGCCAGAAACGGAGTTAATAATTGATATTGTACTTAAGATTTTTGAAAACAATTCCAAAAAATTAGTTTTTGCTGAGTTGGGAACTGGATCAGGTGCTATTAGTATTGCTTTAGCAATGGCAAATCCTTCATGGGAGGGAATTGCTACTGATATTGATAAAAATGCAATAGATATTGCATCCAGAAATTTTATGAATTCTTCAAATCAGCAGAATTTGAGATTTTGTTGTGGACATTGGTGGAATCCTCTTGAGTCTTTAAAAGGTGAATTAGATCTTGTGATTTCAAACCCGCCATACATTCCTGAAGAAATATATAAAAAATTGCCGGTTGAAGTAAAGAATTTTGAACCTAAAATTGCTTTATTAGCAGGCAAAGATGGTTTGGAACATATTCGGGAAATAATATACAAGGCGCCATCATTCTTAAAAGAAAAAGGATGGTTAATACTTGAGAATCATTTTGATCAAGGATCAATCGTAAGACAATTGTTTCTTGAGAATAGATTTACATCTGTAGAAGTCTTACAAGATTTTTCGGGTATTGGAAGATTTACAATTGGAAGATATAAATAAATTATGATTAGTTCATAATTTCAATGAATGTAATTAATAAAGAATCGGCTCTTGAGAAACTTAAAAGTGGTTTGCCTATCATTTTTCAGACAGATACTTTACCTGCAATTGGATGTTTGCCAGAGTTTTCAAAGATAATTTATGACATAAAAAAAAGAGATAGCAACAAGCCCTTAATTCTTATGGGAGCAGAAAATGAACAATTAATAGATTATGTTGATGAATCTGCTAAAGAAGATTTTGAAAATTTAGCTGCCAAATATTGGCCAGGAGCTTTAACTTTGATTATTCCTGTTTCAGAGAATAAAAAATCAACCTTAACAAGTAAAAATTTTACTCTAGGTTTAAGAATTCCAAATTCATATATGGCTCAATCCCTTATGAGAGAAGCAGGACCATTATTAACTTCGAGTGCAAATATTTCGGGCTTCAAGGGATCAATTAAAGCTGAGGGAATTGCTTTAGACTTTCCTAGCGTAGATATTCTTGGACCGGTTCCTTGGGAAAAAGGTAGCGGAAAAGCAAGTACTATAATTTCTTGGAATAATAGTGAAGACTGGAGACTGATTAGAGAAGGAGAAGTATTAATTCAGGAATTGCATTAATGTTTTTATTATTGTGTTTTGTTTTGTTAATTCAATTTTTTACTTATTGGATATTTGAACCACTTGCATCTTTTTTAGAGTATGTTCTTGAAATAAGATTATTTCCTATTATTGCTTTAGTAGGTTTTATTTTGTTATTTTCGGCAAAAAATATTGAACAGAATTGAATATCTCAAAATGCCGGCTAACAGATTTGAACTGATGACCTTCGCTTTACAAAAGCGCTGCTCTACCGCTGAGCTAAGCCGGCCTTATTACATCTTACAATTAAGGAGGAGCAATTATTAGTATTTTTTTAGCTTTTTATAATTTATTACTTTTGTAGATCTTTATCACTTTTATCATTTTTTTTAAACTTGATTTCCCCTGAAAGAGTTCTTTTGATTGGTAAATTGGCTACTAATGCAGTCATTCTGTCTTCCGTCTCTAAACTTACTGCTACTTCCTCAAAATCAATCTCAACATATTTAGCAACAACATCAAGGATTTCTTTCCTCATTTTATCCAAAAGATCAGTTGTTAAGGAACTCATATCCACTCTGTCATGAGCCAGAACAAGTTGTAATCTTTCTCTAGCTGTATTTGCGCTAGCCGTTTCTCTTCCTAGTAATTTGTTTATAAGGTCTCTGAGAGTCATCATTTTAAAAAACCCGTGTTTGCATTAATCTGATGAATTTATCTTTAAGGCTTTTACCTTCATTTTTGGGGTCAATAATTGGCACATCCTTTCCAGTTAGTCTCTGTGAAACATTCAAATAGCATTTTTTTGCAGGAGATATACTATCTGTAAGTGTTAGTGGCTCTCCTCTATTGGTACTTATTATTACTTGTTCATCCTCTAAAACAATACCTAGTAACGGTAAAGAAAGGATTCCTTGAACATCTTCGATAGATAACATTTCTTGACTAGCCATCATATTGGGACGCACTCTATTGATTACAAGCTGGATAGGCTCAATATCAGATGTATTAAGAATTCCTATAACTCTATCGGCATCTCGTACTGCAGATAATTCAGGGTTGGTAACAACAATAGCCTCTTTACAAGCTGCAAGGGCATTCTTAAAACCATCCTCTACTCCAGCAGGACAATCTACTAAAACAAAATCAAATTTTTCACTAAGCAGCTCACTGATTTTCTGCATATCTTCTGGCTTCATCCAATCCAACATCCTAGGATCTCCAGCAGGTAAAAGAGCAAGATTAGGCTCCTTTTTATGTCTGACCAGTGCTTGTTCAAGACGACAATTTTTGTCTAGGACATCTTGAGCAGTATAGATAATACGATTTTCTAATCCTAGAAGAAGATCTAAATTTCTTAAGCCGAAATCAGCATCTAATACTGCAGTGGTTGCTCCGCTGTTGGCAAGTGCTATGCCTAGATTTGCAGTTAAGGTGGTTTTACCAACACCGCCTTTCCCTGAACAAATTAATATAGTGCGAGTATTTTTCGACACGAATTTAAGGATTTTCCAAATAATAAGGCCACTATTGAGAAAGTTAAATATTTTAAAGATTAAGTAATTCTTAAATTTATCAACTTTGAATTAATTTATTTCAAATGATTGATTAATTTTAAGTTTTTATTAGGTATGGCTTGATAATTATTATTTTATTATCTATTAAAGCAATTTCAGGATAAGAATTTCTGGGCTTTTCCTTGGGTCCAATAGCTATCACATCAGCAATTCTTAACTGTAAAGGGTTTAAATAAAGTGATGAAATAGAGGCATTATTATCCCCACCCTTTCCTGCGAAGGCGATCCCTAGGAGCTTTCCCCAAACGTAAATATTTTTCTTGGCGGAAACTATTGCTCCAGGATTAACGTCTCCAATAATGCATAGGTTCCCATTTGAAGATATTCTATCTCCTGATCTTACTGTCCCTTCGTGAAGAATATCGTCTTTCTTTTTTGAATTAAGTAAAAGTAACTTTTTTAACTCTTTTTCTCTAACAAAAGTTGAATCTATTTTTAAAGAGTTTCCAGCTATTATTGTATCTCTATTATTTGAATAGATGAATAAAGAAAAATTATTAATTTTGTCAAAATTAATTTTTAATTTTGATAATTGATCAGCACTTATTGACTCATTGATTGCGAAAAATTTTGCTTCCAGAGGTCCTTTCATCAAAGAAATTTTTTTAAAAGTTTCATGGATATCGTCCCAATTTTCAAATGATATATTTTCTAGAGATTGACTTTTGAGATTATTTATAACGATTTTCATTGAATTATTTATCTTTTAGGAATTATTTCTTATTAATGAAATTTGATTTTTAATTTCATTTTTGATCACACCTGGATAAACAATAAAGGAGATTTCTTCAGACTTCATTAAAGTTTTTATTAATGCAGAACTATTCTCTAATGAGTTTTGATAGGCTCCATCCCAAATTTTTAGTGCATTGTTAGATTCAAAACCTTTAAAAGATCTTTCCTTGATTCCACAAAAAATTTCTGAATCATAATTATTTTCTTCGCATAATTTTCTTGCAAATGCAAGGATTTCTAACCTATCTATTTTACTTAAAAAACTTATGTCTGATGCTTTTAATAAATCTCTATCAATAAACATTTTGCATAACGTAGAAAGTGGCTCGAAAGATTCATCTTTCCATCTAATCAAATGGTAGTAAAAGGTTATATCATCATTTCTTATGAAATCATCAAAATCAACCTTTGCAGGAGAAAATATCCATTTATAAAGAGATTTATCTAACCAAATTTTCTTTTCATAATTATTTTTTATTGTAAATATTATTTTTTCCAGAATCCATGATGATATTTCGTTTATTCTGTGGTTATAGATAGTTCTATACATCAAGTTTCTTAGTACTAAAAAATGCTCAATTGCGATAACTCCTTTTGGTTTGATTGCAATATTGCCGTCAGGTGCAAAAGTAAGGCCTGAAATAATTCTTTCTAAATCTACTAAGCCATATTTGGTACCTGTGTTGTAACTATCACGTAAAAGATAATCGAGACGATCGCAGTCTATTTCACTGCTAATCAATGTTTTTAAAGGGTTTGAAAATAGTTGTTTTGATTCAAATAATTCCCCAATTAGTCTAGGTAATTCGTTGTCATACTTTTTGAGAATTAAATTTATTGGAGAATAATTTTTAACTAAATTTTGAGACCATCGTTCGTGATTATGATCGAATATTGCTTCACTGGTATGGCTCAAAGGTCCATGACCTAAATCATGTAATAGAGCTGCTCCATAGAGAACAAATTTATTTTCACAAAATGAAGATTTACCTTCAATTAATTTCTTATATATTTTTCTCGCGATACAAAAAACGCCAATTGAGTGGGTGAATCTACTTGATTCTGCACCATGAAAAAGCAATGATGCTGCCCCTAATTGTTTTATTCTTCTCAACCTTTGAAAAGCGATAGTATCAATTAATTCCATAATCATTAATTCTTCTGGCTTCCCTGAATCAAATACTATTTCTTTATGAATTGGATCATGAAAAATCCTTTTAATACTCATAGTGTTTAAAATTTTCTAAAAAACAAACTTTTGCTATTTTAAATTTTTATTTCTTCATTGCTCAATTCACTAGTTTGAATAGGAACTTCTTCTTTATCTAGAAGTGACTCTAGAAATAATTCTGCATTCCTCACCCATTTATCGTCAGAACTTCCGTATTCGCTGGCATCAGGTAGATCCAGTAACTTGTCAGGTGTAATACCTTGACCTTGAATATTATTACCTTTGGGAGTTAAATAACTAGCAACTGTTATTGCTATTCCACTATCTTCTGCCAAACTTTTTAGGGACTGAATTAAACCTTTCCCATAAGTTTGTTCTCCCATGAGAATCGATCTACCGTTATCTTGTAAAGAACCAGCAAGTATTTCACTAGCACTTGCAGTCCCTTTATTTACCAAAGTTACCATTGGCCCTTCAAAAGATGTCTCTTTTTCTGAAATTATTGCATCTTTGATTCCATTTCTATTTTTTGTCTCAACTATTGGACTCTCACTCAAGAATGAGTCTGCAACTGCTATTCCTGAGCTTACTAGTCCACCTGAATTATTTCTAAGATCTAATATTAAACCTTCAACCTCTTTCTCTTTTAACTCTTGAAGAGCTTCCTCAACTTTTTTGGGTACGCTTTCGCTAAATTGAGTTATCCCTAAATATCCTATTGTATGAGAGTCATCTCTTATTCTTTTTGTTCTAACTGGTCTAAGATCTACTGATCTCCTTTCTAAATCCACCTCTCTAACTTCTCCTGATTTCGAAGATATTTTAACTAAAACTTTGCTTCCTGATTCACCTCTCAACTTAGAGGCAGTATTTGCTAGTCCCAATTCCTCTGATGAAAGCCCATCAACTGTCTCTATAAAGTCACCGCTTACTATTCCAGCTTCTTCTGCCGGTGAGCCTCCAAGAGTAGAGATAACTTTAACTTTTTTATTTTCATCATCTTCACCCAGTTGGAGTCCAACACCATTAATCTCACTACCAAAATTGCTTAATTTTAAGAGTTCATAATCTTTCGGTCGTAAAATTCTTGTATAAGGATCTTCTAGAGGTCTTAACATGTCTTCAATTGCAGAATAAGCCTCTTCACTTGTTTCAATTTGTTTCTGTAGTGTTTTTTGTCTAATTCTCTTCCATTGTATTTCGTCAAACTTTTCTGGGTCATAAAAACCCTCATTAACCAAGGTCCAAGCGTCAAGTACTAATTGCTTGGTATCACTGAGAGCATCGACTCTTTCAACTAATAAAATATTAGTAGAAAAAACAATGATCATTAACGCATTAATCAATGTTTTGAATGTTAAAAGTTTGTTAAAAGATGAATTCATTGGGTTAAGTGTTAACACCAAGTATAAGAATTTTAAGTAAGCTCTTTAATATCAAAGCTAATTTTTTTTTGGATGGCGAATTCTTCATCCGTTTATGACTGGTTTCAAGAAAGGCTTGAAATCCAAGACATAACTGACGACGTAACTTCCAAGTACGTACCCCCTCACGTAAATATTTTTTACTGTTTAGGAGGCATAACTTTAGTATGCTTCCTAATTCAATTTGCAACAGGTTTTGCAATGACTTTTTACTATAAGCCAACAGTTACTCAAGCTTATAGTTCAGTAAGTTATTTGATGACCGATGTCAGTTTTGGATGGTTAATTCGATCTGTTCATAGATGGAGTGCATCTATGATGGTTTTGATGTTAATCCTTCATGTTTTTAGAGTTTATCTTACCGGTGGTTTTAAAAGGCCAAGAGAACTAACTTGGGTTACAGGTGTTGTAATGGCTATCATAACAGTCGCTTTTGGTGTGACAGGTTATTCCTTGCCATGGGATCAAGTTGGTTATTGGGCCGTTAAAATTGTTTCAGGTGTACCTGCTGCAATACCAGTAATAGGTGACTTTATGGTTGAATTACTTAGAGGTGGAGAAAGTGTTGGACAATCTACTCTTACAAGATTCTATAGTCTTCATACTTTTGTATTGCCATGGTCATTAGCCGTATTCATGTTGATGCATTTTTTAATGATTCGTAAACAGGGTATTTCAGGTCCTTTATAAACTCCTATACTTTAAATTATCTAGAGATTAAAATGTCGACGTTAAAAAAACCAGATTTATCTGATCCAAAATTAAGAGCAAAATTAGCCAAAGGTATGGGTCATAATTACTATGGAGAACCTGCTTGGCCGAACGATTTATTATATATATTCCCAGTAGTAATTTTAGGTACTATTGCCTGTGTCGTTGGACTGGCAGTTCTTGATCCTTCAATGTTAGGAGACAAAGCAAATCCTTTTGCTACACCATTAGAAATACTACCCGAATGGTATCTTTATCCAGTTTTTCAAATACTTAGAGTAGTTCCTAATAAACTTTTAGGTATTGCACTTCAAACATTAATACCTCTTGGATTAATTATCTTGCCATTCATCGAAAACGTTAATAAATTCTCTAACCCTTTTAGAAGGCCAATAGCAATGGCAGTTTTCTTATTTGGGACTGTTTTAACAATATATCTAGGTATCGGAGCTTGTTTACCTATTGATAAATCTCTTACTTTAGGATTATTTTAATATTAAATTTTAAACATATCTAAATCATTGTTTTCTTGCCTAAGAAAATGATGCATTAATAAAAAACCAACAATTGTCCAAGTTTGGTATGTTCTTGATTGTTGCCCAACCCAAGTACCTGTAGGTCCATCAAAATATTCTGCCCATTCTTGTTTAGGTAATTGATTAAGTTGACACCAATATGACTCCTCTATTAAAGATTTCATTTCTTCCATAAGAATCACATCATCAGAAGGAAACTTTTTTTGATGTAAAAGAACAGCTGCACCAAAGAACCAAAACAAACTTGGCCAGTGACCACCATTATGGTAACTCCAAGGCCAATTCTTTGGATCCGAACCAGTTTTATTTTGCCATTCTTCTACATCCATATGAGGATGACAAATTCTCATAGGCATTTGAGCCATCAAATGCTGCCTGTTATGTAAAACCAATCTAAATAAAGCTCTTTGTTCTGGAGGGGGCAGTACTCCAAACATACAGGCTAAAGAATTTCCTAAACTGTAAAATCGAAAGTCAGGTCTTCCTGTTCTAATATTTCCTATTAAATAACCACCTCTATTCTCTAACCAATCTTGAAGCCATGAGGGAACTACTTGAGGCTGCACGTTAAATTCATTAAAGTGTTGGTCATCTCCGTACTGCTCAGTTGGCCTTCTTCTTAAGATTTGCATTGTTTGGCTTGTAACCCAATAATGTTTTAAGAGAAAACTTCCTAAATCCTTAACCCATTGATTTGTGAGAATAAGTCTTTGATCTAACAGTCTACTAACATGATCTGCTCGACTTAATTCCATTAAATTTATACAACTTTTTAAACATCCATGCAATAAGACTTCTACTTCTAGAGGTGCTCCCCAAACATCCATAGGTCTATCAATCATAAATGCGCAATCTGGGACAAAAAGTACTGGAGTACCCTCAAATGTTGGGTGCAGAACTAGATCTAGTAAAAGTTGAATACCTCTTTGAACGATTTGACTTTTCCCGAAGGCATAATCACCACTTTTGTTGACATAATACCAACATAAAATGGGCCACCATAAACTCGCATCAGCTGAAGTAATCCTCCCTATTGATCTCTGACCATAGTCTCCAATAAGCTTTCCATTTTCTTCAACGAAACTAGTAGGAAATACTCCACGCGTTTGATAATTAGTGCTTTGTAATTCAAGACATACACTTAGGAACCTTTTGACTATTTCATATCTTTTTTGTGTAATGAGGTAAATCATTACTGGAACGTTGTCTCTTAAAAATATTTCTCCATAATTCAACTTTTTATTTTTTGTTGGGTGTTCTAGTGCCGCAACACTACCTACTAGCTCGCCTGATATTTCAACTAAAGTCTTTTCGAAGTGTTTTTTTGCATTTGTTACAATTTTCTTTTCATCAGAACTTGGTCTTACTCTTAAATTTTTTTGACTAAATCTTTCTGCCATTTCATTTATATCCCTTTATTTAAGCCTAGTTGTTTAAATAGACTTTGAACAAATAAAAAATTAATAAAAAATTTTTGTATAAAAGGTTGCATAATTACAGTCGGATGGTTTAGTATTTTCTTCTGGGCAAAAATATTTTTTTTTGCATTATTCAATCGATTATCTTAAATCTGATTTTTGGTAAATGAATGAATCTTTTGGAGATTTGATCTCGATCAATATTTTCAGCCAGAAGAAGGGTTTTCCCTTCAAATTGAGTTATCCACTTGTTGTTTAACTCTGCACCTAGAAAATTTAAAAACTTAGGAACTGATGCTTTTATTGCGTCAAAACCTTATCAAATTTATATTTGGTAATTTTGAGATGTATTTGCAATAAAGGTGTGAGGTCCCGTCAAGAATATATAAATTGTTTTCAATTGCTAACTTTTAGTTTTTTGAAAACCAACGGATCTGAGATCTTGGAAAGTCACTTTGAAATATTTTTAATGTGCACTCAAAGTAATCCTTAATTATTTAAGGAGGCTGAACCTAAATAACTTAAGTCAATCTTAATTTTATTTGGAGAATGCAATTCATATTGAGTAGATTTATCTACAAAAGGATTTGAACACAACGGAGAGTTTGATCCTGGCTCAGGATGAACGCTGGCGGCGTGCTTAACACATGCAAGTCGAACGAACCTTCGGGTTAGTGGCGGACGGGTGAGTAACGCGTGAGAATCTGCCCTCAGGAGGGGGATAACGGTTGGAAACGACCGCTAATACCCCATATGCCTATTGGTGAAATGAATTTCGCCTGAGGATGAGCTCGCGTCTGATTAGCTAGTTGGTGAGGTAATGGCTCACCAAGGCTTCGATCAGTAGCTGGTCTGAGAGGATGATCAGCCACACTGGGACTGAGACACGGCCCAGACTCCTACGGGAGGCAGCAGTGGGGAATTTTCCGCAATGGGCGAAAGCCTGACGGAGCAACGCCGCGTGAGGGACGAAGGCCTCTGGGCTGTAAACCTCTTTTCTCAAGGAAGAAGATATGACGGTACTTGAGGAATAAGCCACGGCTAATTCCGTGCCAGCAGCCGCGGTAATACGGGAGTGGCAAGCGTTATCCGGAATTATTGGGCGTAAAGCGTCCGCAGGCGGCTTTTCAAGTCTGCTGTTAAAAAGTGGAGCTTAACTCCATCATGGCAGTGGAAACTGAAAGGCTTGAGTATGGTAGGGGCAGAGGGAATTCCCGGTGTAGCGGTGAAATGCGTAGATATCGGGAAGAACACCAGTGGCGAAGGCGCTCTGCTGGGCCATTACTGACGCTCATGGACGAAAGCCAGGGGAGCGAAAGGGATTAGATACCCCTGTAGTCCTGGCCGTAAACGATGAACACTAGGTGTCGGGGGAATCGACCCCTTCGGTGTCGTAGCTAACGCGTTAAGTGTTCCGCCTGGGGAGTACGCACGCAAGTGTGAAACTCAAAGGAATTGACGGGGGCCCGCACAAGCGGTGGAGTATGTGGTTTAATTCGATGCAACGCGAAGAACCTTACCAGGGTTTGACATCCTGCGAACCTCTTAGAAATTTGAGGGTGCCTTCGGGAATGCAGTGACAGGTGGTGCATGGCTGTCGTCAGCTCGTGTCGTGAGATGTTGGGTTAAGTCCCGCAACGAGCGCAACCCACGTTTTTAGTTGCCAGCATTTAGTTGGGCACTCTAGAAAGACCGCCGGTGATAAACCGGAGGAAGGTGTGGATGACGTCAAGTCATCATGCCCCTTACACCCTGGGCTACACACGTACTACAATGCTACGGACAAAGGGCAGCAAACTCGCGAGAGCTAGCAAATCCCATAAACCGTGGCTCAGTTCAGATCGTAGGCTGCAACTCGCCTACGTGAAGTAGGAATCGCTAGTAATCGCAGGTCAGCATACTGCGGTGAATACGTTCCCGGGCCTTGTACACACCGCCCGTCACACCATGGAAGTTGGCCATGCCCGAAGTCGTTACTCCAACCCTTGTGGAGGAGGACGCCGAAGGTGGGGCTAATGACTGGGGTGAAGTCGTAACAAGGTAGCCGTACCGGAAGGTGCGGCTGGATCACCTCCTAACAGGGAGACAACAAAATGTTTAATATTATTATTTTGTCACCTTAGGTCGATCGGTATCTCACATTCTTAATTACTTTAAGGATTTCATTTCCTAAGTTTTTCTAGGTCACACCCATTATTTTTCCTGGGCCATTAGCTCAGGTGGTTAGAGCGCACCCCTGATAAGGGTGAGGTCCCTGGTTCAAGTCCAGGATGGCCCATATCTCTATGTTGGGGGTATAGCTCAGTTGGTAGAGCGCCTGCTTTGCAAGCAGGATGTCAGCGGTTCGAGTCCGCTTACCTCCACTGATTACCACCTCTTCCATAATCTTGGAGAAAGGAAATGTTTTGAGTTGTGATCAAATTCTGAACGAATCTAGCTTCCTAATTATCTTTATTAAGATGCTGGACTCATTGAATTAATTTCATTGTTTTCAGAGAACCTTGACAACTGCATAGATTATTTTTAAAGACAATAAGCATCTTTAATGATGCAGATTTATTATTTGTGCGAATGCATTAATAACAATTCTATTAAGCTGATGCTTCAATTTTGAAGTTATTGGTCAAGCTACAAAGGGCTCACGGAGGATACCTAGGCACACAGAGGCGATGAAGGACGTGGTTACCTGCGATAAGTCTCGGGGAGTTGGAAGCACACTTTGATCCGGGAATTTCCGAATGGGGCAACCCCATGGACGGCCAACTGAATATATAGGTTGGTGCGAGCTAACCCAGCGAACTGAAACATCTTAGTAGCTGGAGGAAGAGAAAGTAAATAACGACTCCCTCAGTAGCGGCGAGCGAACGGGGAATAGCCCAAACCGATAGTCTTGACTATCGGGGTTGTGGGACAGCAATATGGATCAACAAGTCTAGAAGAAACGTTTGAATGGCGTGCCACAGAGGGTGAAAGCCCCGTAATCGAAAGATAAGTTGACCTAGCTGTATCCCGAGTAGCACGGAGCACGTGGAATTCCGTGTGAATCTGCGAGGACCACCTCGTAAGGCTAAGTACTACTGTGTGACCGATAGTGAAACAGTACCGCGAGGGAAAGGTGAAAAGAACCCCGGGAGGGGAGTGAAATAGAACATGAAACCGTGAGCTTACAAGCAATGGGAGCCCGACTAATCGGGTGACCGTGTGCCTGTTGAAGAATGAGCCGGCGACTTATAGGCACTGGCGGGTTAAACCGGAAATGGTGGAGCCACAGCGAAAGCGAGTCTTAATAGGGCGTTTGTC
Organism: Prochlorococcus marinus CUG1415; assembly: GCF_017696015.1. Classification (NCBI taxonomy): domain Bacteria; kingdom Bacillati; phylum Cyanobacteriota; class Cyanophyceae; order Synechococcales; family Prochlorococcaceae; genus Prochlorococcus; species Prochlorococcus marinus. The sequence continues at coordinate 326,246 of NZ_JAAORL010000001.1, forward strand.
AGTGTTTATAGACCCGAACCCTGGTGATCTAACCATGGCCAGGATGAAGCTTGGGTGATACCAAGTGGAGGTCCGAACCGACTGAAGTTGAAAATTCAGCGGATGAGCTGTGGTTAGGGGTGAAATGCCAATCGAACCAGGAGCTAGCTGGTTCTCCCCGAAATACGTTGAGGCGTAGCGTCTAGTGCTCCAGCAGGGGGGTAAAGCAACCATTTCGGTGCGGGCTGCGAAAGCGGTACCAAATCGATATGAACTCTGAATACCCTGTGTGTAACTAGGCAGTCAGACTGTGGGGGATAAGCTCCATAGTCAAGAGGGAAACAGCCCAGACCGCCAGCTAAGGTCCCAAAATTAACGCTAAGTGATAAAGGAGGTGGGATTGCCCAGACAACCAGGAGGTTTGCCTAGAAGCAGCCATCCTCAAAGGAGTGCGTAATAGCTCACTGGTCGAGCGATCCTGCGCCGAAAATGAACGGGGCTAAGCGTTATACCGAAGCTGCGGATAAATTTATTTATGGTAGGGGAGCGTTCTATGTAGGGTGAAGCGTTAGCGTAAGCGGACGTGGACAGCATAGAAGTGAGAATGTCGGCTTGAGTAGCGAAAACATGGGTGAGAATCCCATGCCCCGAAACCCTAAGGGTTCCTCCGGCAGGCTCGTCCGCGGAGGGTTAGTCTGGACCTAAGGCGAGGCCGAAAGGCGTAGTCGATGGATAACAGGTCAATATTCCTGTACCAGATGTGTATTGAGAAGGGGGACGGAGAAGGCTAACCAGGCCAGATGTTGGTTACTGGTTCAAGCGTTCGAGGCTTTGAGAGATGGAGAAAACATCTTGAGCTAAGGCGTGAGTACGAGCTGCTACGGCAGCGAAGTTGGTGATGTCATGCTTCCAAGAAAAGCCCTATACTCGTTAATACACAAATGCCAGTACCCGAAACCGACACAGGTGGGGTGGTAGAGAATACCGAGGGGCGCGAGATAACTCTCTCTAAGGAACTCGGCAAAATGGCCCCGTAACTTCGGGAGAAGGGGTGCCAGCGAGAGCTGGTCGCAGTGAAGAGGCGCAAGCGACTGTTTACCAAAAACACAGGTCTCCGCTAAGTCGCAAGACGATGTATGGGGGCTGACACCTGCCCAGTGCCGGAAGGTTAAGGAAGCTGGTTAGCTTTTAGTGAAGCTGGCGACTGAAGCCCCGGTGAACGGCGGCCGTAACTATAACGGTCCTAAGGTAGCGAAATTCCTTGTCGGGTAAGTTCCGACCCGCACGAAAGGTGTAACGATTTGCGCGCTGTCTCGGAGAGAGGCTCGGCGAAATAGAATTGTCTGTGAAGATGCGGACTACATACACCCGGACAGAAAGACCCTATGAAGCTTTACTGTAGTTTGATATTGTGCTCGGGCTCTGAATGCGCAGCATAGGTGGGAGACGTTGAAATAGTGCTTGTGGGTACTATTGAGTCATCTGTGAGATACCACTCTTTTAGAGCTAGGGTTCTAACGCTTACCCGTTATCCGGGAAGCGGACAGTATCTGATGGGCAGTTTGACTGGGGCGGTCGCCTCCTAAAAGGTAACGGAGGCGCACAAAGGTTCCCTCAGGCTGGTTGGAAATCAGTCGTTGAGTGCAAAAGCAGAAGGGAGCTTGACTGTGAGACCTACAAGTCGAACAGGGACGAAAGTCGGTTTTAGTGATCCGACGGTTCTGCGTGGAAGGGCCGTCGCTCAACGGATAAAAGTTACTCTAGGGATAACAGGCTGATCTCCCCCAAGAGTTCACATCGACGGGGAGGTTTGGCACCTCGATGTCGGCTCATCGCAACCTGGGGCTGAAGTCGGTCCCAAGGGTTGGGCTGTTCGCCCATTAAAGCGGTACGCGAGCTGGGTTCAGAACGTCGTGAGACAGTTCGGTCCATATCCGGTGTATGCGCAGGAATATTGAGAGGATTTCTCCCTAGTACGAGAGGACCGGGAGGAACGCACCTCTGGTGTGCCAGTTATCGTGCCAACGGTAAACGCTGGGTAGCCATGTGCGGAGTGGATAACCGCTGAAAGCATCTAAGTGGGAAGCCCACCTCAAGATGAGTATTGCCATGGCTTAAGCCAGTAAGGTCACGGGAAGAACACCCGTTGATAGGCTCTACGTGGAAGCTTGGTAACAAGTGCAGCGGAGGAGTACTAATAGACCGAGGGCTTGACCAAATAAACTTAATTTATTGTTTTTAATTTATATAATTTTCTATGCAGTTCTCAAGGTTCACACTATCCTGGTGTTCATGGCGATGTGGAACCACTCCGATCCATCTCGAACTCGGTTGTGAAACGCATCAGCGGCGAAAATATTTAGGGGGTAGCCCCTTGAGAAAATAGCTCAATGCCAGGTAAAAATATTTATAAAGGGTTTACTCTTCTTGAGTAAGCCCTTTTTTATTTTTGGCAATTTGGACACCAATGTGTACTTCTTCCAGCAATTTTTTGCTTTGCAATTAAATTCCCACATTTGCGACATTGTTTACCAGTTCTCCGATAGACATTTGTTTGTAAACCAAAATTTCCATCCTCTCCTTCCAAGTCTCTAAAATCACTAAATGTCGTTCCCCCAGAACCTATACTTTTTATTAATACATTAACAATTGATTCTTTAAGATTAATTAACTCATTCTTCTTTATTGTTTTAGCTTCCCTAAAAGGTGATATACCAGCAGAATATAAACTTTCATCAGCATAAATGTTCCCTATACCTGCCACTATTGTTTGATCTAATAAGATAGCTTTTATAGATTTTGTTCTTTTCGAAATAACTTTCTTTAGGTAATTTGCATTAAAGTCCTTAGAGAATGGTTCTGGACCTAATGAACCTAATCCTTTGATTATTTTGTTAGGTGATAATCCTTCCTTGATCCACCACATTTGGCCAAAACTTCTTACGTCAATGTACCTAAGCTCTTTATTTTTCTTATCTAAGAATCTTATTCTTGTATGTTTACAGTGCTGAGTAGAGTTATCAATAAATTTAAAATATCCAGTCATTCTTAGATGAACTATAAGAAAACCGTTGTTTTTTGATGATTTTTCTAGAGGAAATTGAATATTCTCATTTTCAAATTTTTTTAGTTCAGCTATTAAATATTTTCCTCTTCTATCCCATTTGTGCAAAATTGAGTTCTGAAGTCCATTAATAAATTCCTGCTTGTTATCAGGAAAAGCTACAATTGAATCCCTACAGACTTCTACTTTTTTAATAATAAAGTTATTAAGTTTTTGCTCTAAACCTCTGCGAACAGTTTCGACTTCAGGTAACTCAGGCAATTATTTAAGCTTTTTCTAATTCACTTTCAGCAAAATTATTTGTATTCATTCCACCTTCAGTACCGCTTATGCCATTGTAATTTACTTTATCAAATCTAACTACACAGTTATATTTGATACCTGATTCATCAACAGAGGCAACTTTTCCTATCTCATTGTACCAATATGATTCTGGTCTTTTTACTCTTACGAGATCTCCTCTTGAAATTGCCATTACTTTTAATTTAACTTTTTAAACAATAACCCATCATTAATAGTCTTAGACAAATTATTCACACATATTAATTAAAAGTTCTAACAAAAATCATTTATTAAGTTTTTTTCGAACTCTTCTTTAGCAGGCTCACTTCCCCTCCATTTTCTGCCTGGGATTCTCACATCTAATTCATTTGTAATGCAATTAATTGAAAGAATCAGTTTCTTATTTTCTTGATTTAGTACATTTAAAACTTTTCTACCTTTAATTTTCTCATAAGATTTATTTTGAATAATTATTGGACCATAAATTTGTTTATCTAACTCAAATAATTTATTATTTTTATTATTATTAATTATTTGTTCATTTTCTGAACTACTTGGTTTGTTTTTGCTTAAGAAGAGCTTTTGCCCAACTTTTATAGAATCTGGATTCTTGAGATTATTAATTTCTATCAAATATCCTAAATTTAACTTATATTTGTTCGATATCTCAGTAAGATTTTCTCCTATTTGAACAATATGATAATTAGTTATTAAATCTGATTGTTTTGTAGAATTTAGATTGGATTCGGAGATAATAAGATTTTGGCCAACATAAATATAATTTTCGTCTTTTAATTTATTTAATTTAATAATTAAATTTTTATTAATTGAATAGAGTTTTGAAATATTTGAAATTGTATCTCCAGTTTTTACAATATGAATTTTTTTTGTTTCATTTTGCTCTCCATTAATTGATTCTTTTTTAGTAATATTTTCAATTTTATTATTTCCTGAACTAATCTTTTCTTCGGACTTTATCAATGAGTGATTAAGAAAATTAATAAGGATTGCAATTACTAAAAATACTAATTTCATTAACTTCACTGTTTATCTAAAGATAAGCTCTTAATCCAAAATCGCTAGGCCTTTTGAAAATAATTTAAGTAATTTAAATCTTAAAAATAAACTGTAAAAATTTCTTTATTCTTTCGTAAGGAGGATAACGCAGATTTAAATCAAATAAAAAACCTTTGAAAGTAATAGATTTTTGATTTGAAAAATTTCGAAAACCTGCTTCTCCATGAAATTTTCCAATACCACTCTGCCCAACACCTCCAAAAGGTAAATTTGGGATAAGGACTGGTAACATAACATCATTGATACAAATAGTCCCTGAGCTGGTTATTCTTGAAATTTGATTATGGATTTTTTTATTTCCTCCAAATAAGTAGATTGCTAATGGTTTTGATGTTTGATTAATCTGTTTTAAAGCAGATTCCTTATCATTGATTCCAATTACTGGAAGTAGTGAGCTGAATAGTTCTTTTTGCAAAATATCTGTTTCAGTTGATTTTATTTTCAAAATTGTAGGAGATATTTTTAACTTTTTCTTACTAAAAGTTCCCCCATATAAAATTCTTTTTTCTTTTTTATATCTTTTAATAATTTCTACAGTCGATGAAAATTGCTTTTTTTCTAATTTAGATAAGTCTTCGGAAATAATTGGATCTTCCCCATAAAAACTTACTATGCATTGCTTTAATTTTTCTATGAAATTTTTTTCAATTTCTTTATCTACAAAGATATGATTTGGAGCCATGCACGATTGACCAGAATTAAAAAATTTGCCCCAAACAATTCTTTTAGCAGCAATTTCTAAATTTGCATTCTTGAAAATGATTACAGGATTTGTTCCACTTAATTCAAGAGTTAACGGAGTTAGATTTTTTGAAGCCAATTTCATAATGGATTTTCCAGTTTCAGTACTTCCTGTAAAAAATATGTGGTCAAAATTTTGTTCAATTAATTTTATGGATTGTTTGTAATCACCCTCTACTGTTAATAGGACATCTTTATGGAAATATTTGGAAGTAAGCTTTTGAATAAGTTTTGAGGTCGCAGGACATTTCTCTGACGGTTTTATAACTGCAGTATTTCCTGCTGAGAAAATATTTACCAATGGCTTGAAAACGTAAAGTAATGGATAATTATATGGACCAAGAATTAACACACACCCAAGAGGTTCATAAACAACTTTGGAGGATGATGGAAATAGATAAAAAGGTGTATCAATCTTTTTTGGACGCATCCAAGAATTGAGTTTCTTTTTTATAAGTGAAATTTCTTCTTTCACTAAAAGGATCTCTGCAAGCCCTTCAATTTCAGATTTTCCTAGATCAACAAAAAGTGATTTTATTATCTCTTTTTTATTTTCATCCAAAAGTTGAGAAACTATATTTATATGTTTGATCCGCCATTTTATATCTTCAGTTTTACCAGTTAGAACTGTATTTTTTAATTTATAGATGTCTTCTAAATGAAATTTATCCGAGATTTTCATTTTATTTCTATGAATAGTATTAAATATATCAGAGGATAAATTTTAAATAACTAAAATTTTTAGCCACTTAAACCAAAGTCAATGACTTATAAGAAATAATCAAATTAATTAATATTGCCTTTGAAAATTCAAATTTTTATTGGTTAATATATTTCTATGAGAGAAAAATTTTCAATTAGATTGATATCCATAAATGAAATACCAGAAGTTACAGAATGGGCAAGGTTAGAAGGATTTTCTCCTGGAATGGATGACGTATCAATTTATAGAAATACAGATAAACAAGGAGTATGGGTCGCCTGTCTCGACAATAATCCTATAGGTTCTATTGCGTGCATTAAATATAATTCCTCGTATGGTTTTATAGGTTTATTTATCGTTAAAAAAGAATTCCGAAATAATGGATATGGCGTGAGATTATGGAAACATGCACTCGAGTATTTAAAAAATGTTGATTGTATTGGTCTAGAAGCTGCCCCAGAGAGATTGAATGATTACGAAAAGTGGGGTTTTAGAAAATCTTCTATTACAAATCGATGGAAATTAAATGGTTCTCAAGATTTGCCATTGAGAAATTTCTATAAAGATCAATTTCATTTTTTTCAAGTTGTACCTGGTAATAAAATTTCTTCTGAAGCAGTCTTAATTTATGATGATCAAAGAGAACCTAGTCCTAGGCCACATTTTCTAAATGACTGGTTGAAAAATTCTCATGGTAATGTCAGTGCAATTGTCGATAATAATCAGATATGCCATGGATTTGGCAGGATAAGACCTTGTCTCTTGGAGGATAATCAGCAAGGCTGGAGAATAGGACCTCTTTTAGCGGATACTCCACCACTTGCTGAACTATTAATAAGGGAGTTGGTTGGTGACTTAAATTCCCAAATCTTATTGGATTGCTCTAATCTTAATCCTTATGCAAATTATCTTTTATCAAGTTTGGGATTTGAGGAAATATCAAAAACTTACAGAATGTATAAAGGCATTCAACCTCCCTGCCCCATGAATCAAGTATACGGACTTGCCTGCTTGGAACTGGGATGATTTCCTCTAAAATGTGCTTGTCGCCTTTTGTTTTTGTAATAATGAAAGAAGTTTGTTTGATTACCCATTAGCTTAACTTTTAGAAGGTTTCAAAATTTTTTCTACAATATCGGCGTTGATTATAGTGATCTCTCCATTATCAATATTGGCTACTTGAAACAAGGTCCATGAAGTTGGATTTCTAGCTCCTCCAATACAGTCGATAACTTGACCGACCCAATAATTTTTATTCTTTGCCTTAGTATCTTTGCAATTTTCTTCATTTTTAATTGCTACATAATCACCAGGCCTAACGAAAAGAAACTCAGGAGTTGCCGAGGTCACAATAAATAACTAATAGTATGTCTGTACTATAGAAAATTATTGATCTTGTTGTCGAACTTTGAATTATTTCGCAAACTAGAGGTGATTCAAAAATAAAACAGAATGCACTGAAATCGCTATATTTTCAACATTATTGGGATTGATTTTAGCTTTGACTGACGCTTATATACAAAGAAATATTCTCGGATAAGATTTCCAATTCATTTTTTAAATTAAATAAGATTTAAGGTGGTCTAATATGTCATCACGGTTAGAAACTAATTTTGTAAACACTAAATATATCAACCCTCCCATTGCGATTCTTCCGTTAATTTTCTCTAACTGCTTTAGTTTTCTAAACAAATTTCTTTAGCTATTAAACAAAATTTAAAGGGTATAGAAAAATAAAAAAGTATTGATTATTTCAAAATTAAAAAAAAAATTACAAATTTATAGAAATATTATTTCAAACATGAATTAAATTTAAAGCCAAGCCTCTTTCATCTCAAGATAAAGCCTCTCGCTCTCAGCAGAATTAATTTTGCTATCTGTAAAGGACTGCTGCTGTTGCTGCTGCTGTTGCTGCGTTGAGTTAGTATTGGAATGTTGAACTTCGCTCATGAGAAGGCTAAATTTATTTGTGTTTATTCTCTCATATTCGGAGCTTTTTTTGTCAACTTCAATTCTTAAATTTTATTTAAATTTTATGGATCCTTACTTTGTCTGTATTTAGTGAAAGTTATTTAGCTACTGTAGTTTTGGCGTATAGAAATTTAACTTCCCAATACACAATTCCTAGGAAGATAGCACTTGCAAGAATAATTTCAGAAATAACTAGCATTTTATTTATCGATAACACATAACATTTTGGTATCAATTTACACAGAATGCAATAGGTACTAATTACATTTAAAATTTTAAAAAATTCTTACTTAATCAAATAACGCTTCAAAATAATATAAAATTTTATATTAGATACTAATTTTATTCGTGGGGAATTTCATAAATACATCATTTCTTATACCTTTAATACCTCTTGTTACTGCTTTATTTATTTTTGTTTTGTGGGCAAGTTTTAACAGAACAGTTAACAGGTTGACAAAACCAGTTACTGCACTAGTTGCATTTTCTTTATTAAGTTCTGCTTTAATAAGTGCCATTGATTATTTCAAGAAAATAGAAGAAGAATTATTGCTATCGAAACTTCTGAAATATTTTGAAGAAACAAATTTAGTTATGCATCTTAATTTAGTTAATGAAAAAATTATAATTTTTTTCTCATTAATAATGATATTGGTCATTGGATTGTCTTTTTATAAATTACCTAGAAAAAAAGGTTATGTCTTATTGATGATTAGCCTAGGATTAATCTCTTCTTCAGTGATGATATCAATATTGCTAATAGATTTTTCAGCACTAATCTAAACCGAAGTTAGTATTGATAAAGCTTGGTTAACTTCTTGAACTTGATTTAATTTATCTTGAGCGATTTCTTTAATTTTTTGATCATTTGGATTATCTTTTAAATATTTGGAATAAGTTTTAAATGCATGTTCTTCTGTTTTTATGTTGACATCATAAGCATTTGCTTGAGAGACAAAATAATAAAATACCATGATCCATTAATAAAGAAGTAGAAGTTGTCTCGCAAAAACATCTATCAATCCAAAAACTATCTCTTCCTCTTTTCTAAATTTCTTTAAGATACTTAGTTTCGTTAAATAGCTTGATAAAAATGTTCTTTCATCAAAAACATTGTTTTGTCATTTTTAATTCCTGGGGATTCTTTCAAATGCAGAACTCAAAGAAATGCAAAATAAGGTTATCTAGCTATAACTTCTAAAACCCAAAATCTTTGTAAATTCATACCAGAGTATATGAAGTCTCAAAATTTGATCGCAATATTTAAAATAAAAGAATTAAATTTTTTCATGAGCCTCACTTCCCTTAAAGTATAATTACTTATTTTAAAGTGATTTATTTAGTATTTAGGTGATTAACCAAAAATTAATATTTCTAATCTTAATCTAGATCTTCCATTGAAATATATTTTTTTCATGCATTAATTGGGTAGATAAAAACTTTGTATGACAAAAACTGAAAAGATTGCGAATGCAAAAAAGAGGATTGATGAATTAAAAAGACTTATAAAATTTTGGAATGATTCAGAACAGGATGAAACAAAAATAGCAAATTTCCCAATCAAAATTCAAAATAAAGTTGCTTAGATAATGGTGGTTTAGGTTTATTACCTTATTATGAATTTTGTTTAATTTAATATCTTTAAGTATGGATTTATTATTTTCTATATAAAAATAGAGCAATTAAACCTATTTTCAAAAATAGTAAGGAGGAAATAATCTAAAAGAAAAATCTATATGCAAACCGTTTCAAAAAATTATTTAATTCCCATTAAATTTTTGCCCTGGATTTTTTGGGTGATTATATCTATAGCGAGTATATATTTGTGTAAAACAGCCTGGATAAGTTGAATATATAGGGATCTTAACTTCTTCTTAACCAATCAGGTGCTCCGCCAAACCAGTCAGATATATCATCTTCATTTGGGTTGAAATGATTTTCCTTGTAGAGTCCATCTATCCCAAATGATTGTAAAAGGGAATCGATTCCACTATCGTTTTTTACAACATTCCTCCTAAAGCTGTTAGCTTTCTTTAGCCAAAGAGAAATTGTAGAATTGTGCTTAGCAAATTTCTCGACATATATTCTTTCTTCTAATGAAATTGATTTGTCATGTGCAATTCTTTTAATTATTCCCTGAATTTTTATTCTTTTTTGATTACTCAAAAGCATTTTAAAATCAAATTCTTACTACTTTTATAGGAACGATGATTAAAAATATCTTGTCAATGTGAATTCCAACAAATTATTTATTTTAAAGGGTTTTCAGCAAGAAAAGTCTTAAGACACTAAAAAAAGGCATTAATAGGTAATGCATGATACGTTTATTCATATGTAAAACTTATATATTTTATGATTTAGATAAGAAAAGAAAATTTAATTAACTCCCAAAGACGTATGAGCGGGTAATTAAAGCTCGGAAATTGTTGCATTACAGTAAATCTGTACTATTATTAGTACAGATGTATTATTTAGCCATGAAAGTTATTTCATCTTCTCCTTATGCCACTTTTAATTCAAAAGAGTGGAATTCTCTAGTAAGTAAAAATGAAAAGTTTGAAAATACTCCAATAAAGATTCAAAAGAAATTTTATAGAACTTTTACCTTAAGAAAGATTGAAAAAGATGAACTTTTGCAAGAGAAGAATGAATTGCATCAACAAATGCAACTTGTATTCTCATAGAAAAATTTCAACTAACAATCTTTTTATTGAATATTATTTTAAGAGATCCAATTTTTTGTTAGATTAGTGTAAAGACAAGAAGGTTTTAATTTGGCTGTAGATCGAGAACTTTTAAAAGAAGTTACCCAAGAACTTTGGAATACTGTAAAAAAATTAAGACCAGAAATTGATCGGCAAACCCGACTTCAATTAGTTTTGAAGGCCTTATTGACTATTGGGGATTTGCCAGATCAAATGCAGGCTGCAATGGTAGTAGGTGTTTGTGCAGAAATGGATAAGAGTGATATTGATATTGTTGAAACTAATTCTCAATCACAAGAAACTAAAGATTCAAGCGGAGTTGATAATTCTACTGGAAGAAAAGTAGTTAGAAGAAGTTCAGCTAAATAAAGTTTAAAACGATCATCCTTTAATTTTCTTTGATTCGTTTTTATTAAGTTGTTTGAATATATAATATGAAATTACAAGTAATAGAGGAATAAAGATAGAATGTAAAGTCATCATTAATTCTGTTTGGCCCATTCCTATAAGATTTGCCTCGCTTGGAAGTTGCTCTGACCAAGTGCCTACTAAATGCCAGACTTGAGGAATTGATAAGAATAACATATAAAAGCTATAAGTTATGTTTATGTTCAGATAAAGATTATCATTCTTGATCGTTTTTGCTCTCTTTATTCTTTTTTCTTAACTAAGTATTTGTATAGTTATAAAAAACTTGATTCATAAGTTTATTCTTTTAAGAAGAGTTTTAAATTCTGTTTTACCAATAATTTTTTCAGCCGCATAAGCACCGCTTGCTGAAACAGCGGGAATTCCAATACCTGGAAATGTACTCGCACCGCAGGTAAATAAATTTTTCACTGGAGTTTTGCATCCTGGGAAAAGACCTTTTGCGGCAGATAATGCTGGACCGTAACTGCCGCAATGCGTATTAGTGAATTTTTTATGAGTAATTGGGGTCCCTAACATCTTTAAATCTATCCTTTCATCTATGTCAGGGATGAATTTTCGCACGGCATTAAGGAATATTGAACATCTTTCTTCTTTCAAATTTCTATATGCTAGTTTTTTTGGATTTAGGTTTTCCCAAATTTCCCATGGTTCATTTGCTGGAGTATATCCATGAAGAACATGTTTCCCTTTAGGGGCCATATTTTTATCTAAAACAGATGGGATTGAAAATACAGCTATATTTCTTTCTGCGGTTATATCCTTCTCCCACTTATCAACATGTATCGCATGTACGGGCACATTTTCAAGACCATCAGCCTCAAAACCTAAATGTATATGAAGGAAAGAATCACATTTATTAGGATCTAAGGCCTTTGTCTTCCATTTTTTTGAGATTTCATTTGGGATTAACTTTTTTAAATTCCAAATGTCAGTATTCATTACAACAGATTCACAACTATAAGTGGAACCATTCTCAAGAGTTATACCCGTCGCTAAATTTTTATTGAAGTTTATTGCTTTAACTTTTGATGAGAGTATTAATTCTCCCCCATTTTTTATTAATCCATTAATTAAGGCTTTTACAATAGATTCACTGCCTCCTTTGGGGTATTCAAGGTAGGAATTTGGTTCAAACCATTCGTTAAATAAAGTAGCCATAGCAGCTGTATTTGTATCATCCATTGACATTCCACTTATCAAAAAGCTCAATAAATCAACCCAATTTCTGAGAAAAGGATCTTCTAAGTGATTATTTACTAAATTCCCAAAACCCTTATTAATTTTTGGTATTTGCTTGATATAAGGTAAGAATTTTGAGGTTAAATTTATTAGATCTAAGAAATTTATTGATTCAGGAGAAAACGAGAGTAAAGGGATCTCATTTATTATTTGGCTAAGAGGTTTTATTACAGAAATAAATGATTCCCATTCTTTGACAGATTTGTCACCTCTTAAAGTTTTTATTGTTTGTTTAAAGGGTTCTTCCCCTACATCAAGATTAAAATTACCTTCTGGGACTATAACTTGCCAACCTTTGTATTGAAATAGTTCAACTTCTTCATCAAGTAGTTTAAGAATTTGCCCTAAGGGATTAGTTGTTGGCCATTTACCTATCCCACTCCATAGTGAAGGCCCAGACTCGAAGGTGTAACCATTTCTTTTGAAACTGTGAGCAACACCTCCAGGTTGGGAATGTGCTTCACAGATGAGAACTTTTTTACCTGATAAAGCTAGTATTGAACCACAACATAAACCCCCAATGCCACTACCGACTATTACGACATCATATTTTTGCATTAAATATTGATTTTATTTTTACTTATAAAACTAAATCGTTTTAAACGAATGTATTTGTTGAAGTTGTAATACTTAGTACAATTGCGAGGAAGAATATGTAAGGAACTGCTTTGAGAGGTACATATCCTTGGCTTTTAGAAATGAAATCCATAGGTTTAGTTACTTTTTGTAAATATATTAACCAGACATTGTTCCTTATGTGTGTCAAAGCTCCTTTTTTTTAGAAATATTTCGAAACAAAGAAATATTTCTATGGGATTTATTTAAACAAGAACATTTTTTATGAGGTTTTCTTAGTATTTAGATCTTAGATTGAAATTTTTTATGAAGGACTTCCCTGGTATCAAAGAGTTAAAACTATTAGAAAAAAATTCTCAAAAGAATGGTAGCGGAATAATTTATGAGGAATTGTTAGGAATATGGAAGTTTCAGTATGTCTGGGGAAAAGAGTCAGATGAAATAAAAAATATACCTAGTTCGATTCTCCAAGTATTATCTGCAAAACTAGAATTGAAAAAGAAAAATAAAGAAGATCAACTGAATTTTGAAATAAAAAATTCAATTAATTTAGGATTATTAAATATTATATTCAGAGGCAGCGCAGAGTTGAAAGGGCTTAGACCTTTGTTAACTTTTTATTTTGAAGAATTGAAGATTAGTATTAGTAGTTTTCCAATATTTAATAAGGAACTAAAAAAACCTGAAGATAAAAAAATGCCATTTTTCTCACTTATAGCAATTAGCACTAAAGATAAATGGATGTGTGCAAGAGGCAGGGGCGGCGGGCTCGCAATATGGGTTAAGTCTTAAATTAGTGGTATTCCCCTGGATGATCTACTTTTCTGACGGTTACTTTATCAACTTTCTGTCCATTAAATCTTAAGAGATCATCTCCTGAAAAATCATACCCTAAGCGTTGGCCTATTAGTGCTACATCATCAGCTGTAGAGGATGATGTAACAAGCTGCTTTAAGTCTTCATCAGATTGCATCTTAATTAAAAATTTTCTTATTTCAGAAAAACTCATCACCTGAATTTGATTGATTTTAAATAACTTATAAAAATCTTGTTCTTATTCAGAACAAGATGAATAGATAATTATTATACTATTTTTATGACTTACCTATTTCTTTATGTATTTGGAATAGTTCTTATATGGTGGACTTATCGTGTTGGTTGGATTGAGGCGCTCAAAACAGTAGTTAAAGTTATCGTTCCCTCCTTACTTATTGTTTTATTTAATATTAAGGCTGGAAGATTACTTTTTAAAAGTCCTGTTGTCGGTTTATTAAGCGCTTTGCCTACTTCTATTTTTATTTTTAGAGGTTCACTACCTTTAGTTAGTTATATTAATAATTGGATTGAAAATAAAATAAATAAATATCATGATTCGGAAGTTATAGATACTGATTCTATCCCCTTAGATGATTAGATTGTTTTAATTCATTCAAAGCCAAGAAATAATTCTTTGTGTACAACAAGAACATCAAATAAAGCTGTTCCATGAATAGGACTTAATGGAACATTGTCTATATTCAATGCTTCTGCGCAAATTAAATGAGCATCCCATTTTGTATCGTGATCGCTAATTTCAATTGACCACTCAATTACTTTTGTGAAATGAGCTGGCATCTCTGAACCAATTTTTCTGCAAATTTGACACAGAACTGAAAAAAGAGGAGGCTTTGATGACCTTTTTAAATCTTTAATAAGACTTGGCTGTGTAAAAACGCTTGTATAGCGGATGTAGTCTATTAATTCATATTCTTCTTGAGTAAGAGCTGCTTTATCTAATGCTCTTTCAAATTCGTCTATGGGGGTTATGGGCCTATCCAAGATATTAGTTGTTGCTATTTTCTTTATTTGAAAAATTCTTGTTTGCCAAATCTTTTTTTTCTTGATTAATTTCATTTGTTTGATTGCTTTCTGTAGACTTTGGCGATACGTCTTTATCTTCTTCGTTCATAACTTGATCGATTTCATTTTGAAATTCATTCGATGCTTTTTTAAGACTCTTCAAAGTTTTGCCAAGCTGTTTTCCTAATTCTGGAAGCTTTTTGGGACCAAAAATTAAAAGAGCTAAGATAAGTATTACAGTAACTTCAGGCAAACCTACACCAAAAATATTCATAGCTGATAACTATTTAAATAATTAGGAAATCTATAATTAAATATAGTCAAATCATACAAAAATTTCATTTTTGGAATAGCTTTATTAATATTAAAAAATTTTGAAAAATATTATTGTTATTAATATCCCTTTAAAAAAAACCAACCAAAGTAATTGATAATCACTTAATTTGAATTTTTTTTGGTACCAATTTATAAGAGTTTTATGTTTATCTATTAATTTTCTCATTTTCAGGGAGATTAATTATTATTGTCAATTATTTTATCTTAATTTCTTTTATTATTATTGTTAGAGAAATCCTAGATTCAACTCATATTAGATTATTCTATTATATTTGAATCTTTTTCTAAATTAATTTTTTATCCTTAATTATTGAAACTATTCGCTAAATATATAATTTCTTTAAAAAAATTGAAGTACTTATTTGTTGTTTTTTACCTAATTTTCTAATTTATCCAGCTGAAGCTGTTGCCACAAAAATGTTTAAAGTATTGGATAAGTGTGCAAGATATCGACTTGGTGAGATTAATGCTAATGAGGTCATAGAAAAACTAAAATTAAAATTAACAAGCTCTTCTAACAATCAGACAAAGGACTTAGTAAAAAAATATTGCTTAGTATTTACTCCCAATGAAAAAATTCAATTTTAATCTTAGTAATAAATATTAAATTATTCTTTTTGAATAATCTTTAGCTTTGTTTCGTATCTCTTTAACTTTTTTAAAATTAGTTATTTTTAAATTTAAAATAACTCCTAAAAAAAGAATAAGAAAAAAAATATAAATTATTAATTCCATAATATTGAATTAATAAATTCATCCTAGTTTATTTCAATAATTTTTTAGTATGTTTTAAAACAAAAAATTGACTTTTATACTAGTTATTTATCTTTAAGGCCACAAATAAAACAAATTAACCTCTAATATGGAGCTTTATAAGAATTATTGTGCAGATCGGAGATAAAATTCCAGAATTTTCTTTACTGGATCAAAATGGAATTGAAAGATCAAATAAGGGATTAAAAAATCCTCTTGTTTTGTTCTTTTATCCAAAAGATGATACGCCAGGTTGCACCATAGAAGTTTGCGGATTTAGAGATAAATATGACTTATTTAAAGTATTAGGTGCGCAAGTTTGGGGAGTCAGTAATGGAAGTACATCAAGTCATTTGGCATTTGCCAATAAAAATAAATTACAATATCCACTACTTTGCGATACCAATGATTCTCTCAGGAAAACTTTTAAAGTTCCTAAAGTATTAGGCTTTATGGATGGTAGAGTAACGTATGTTATCGATCGTAAAGGTATAGTTAGACATGTTTTTAGAGATTTATTGAATGGTCCTGAACACATCAAAGAGGCTATTAGAGTACTTAAGGAAATTCAAAATAAATAAACTATTATTCACAGAATTCAAGATTAATATGTTTTGTTTTATTATAGTTTTAGATTTTTTTTAGTATATGAAGAAAATGGGAATGCAAGCTGTTGATCTTGCGATTCAAAATGGAGTTGATCTTGACGGTACACCAATCCCTCCAAAAATGTTAGATCTATATAACAGAATTATGGATGAAGAGAATAAAAGACAAAGGAGTGGCGTTAAAAAATCAATGAGAAATAGATGCGTCAAAACTGGTTCTAAGCATTTTGATAAAGAAACTTTGAATCAATTATTAATTGACTCAGGATGGGAAGGCCTCAAAGAAAAGGAAATTTTATTTTTTTATAATTAGAAAAACAAAAGGATTTTTTAAAATTTATCTTAAAAAGTATTTATGATAATTATTTATTTAAATTAAGAAACTGAGAACTAATTAATTACTTTATTAAATCTAATTTTTTGGATTATTTAAGCCATACATTTTTTGCAGAGGACATTATTTTTTCTTTTTCAGCTTTTGTGAAAGCCAATTTTGCTTCTATAACCATAATTATTGATATGAAAAAAAGAGCAGAAATTTCGATTATTTGTTCTCTTTGAGAAGGTTCTGAATCTCCTTCTAAAAAAAACTAAAGCGAACCATGCAGTACTAGCAGCGATGGTTAAAAAATAAGGTTTTCTTCTCCTTTGATAGAAGTAACCCAATCCTAAACCAGGAAGATAATTTAAAAAAGATGCTACTCAGCCACTTGAAGATGCAAGTATTTCTTCTTTTGAGAGATAAGACATTTATGTTAAGTATTTATTAAATCTGCATTTATGTAAGCAAAAGATATTGCTGCACAAATTACCCAACTAAAGGGTAAAAACATTCTTATTTTTTCTTTTTTATTCTTCATTTTTTAATTATGGAAAATATTTTTAAAATCTGTGGATTAATGTATATCTTAAAACTAGAAGAATTAAAAAAGACGATTAAAAACCGTCTTTTAAAAAAGTAAATTTTCTAAAAATAAATTATTTATTTTTTGAGCCAGAGAGTACTTTAAGTTCTTTCTTTAATTCTTTTTCTCTCTCTTCAAGATGTTTGATTTGAGCTTTAAACGCATCTTCAAGTTTTACTTTTTGTGTTGTAATTTCATCAAGTTCTTCTTGATGTTGGTTTTTCTTTAGCTCCTTCATTTCACTATCAGAAATAACATATACTGGGCGATATGAAGGTGTTTCAAAAAGAAGATCAAACATTGAATACATAAGTGACCTTTGAATTAGTACAAATCCAATATCTAATAATTTTTTTAAATATGAAAGGATAAATACCGAAGATATTTATACGGCAAATACACCGAATTTCGGTTTACCTAACATAACCACCCAGTATTTACCGATCAAATTTTAAGGTATGTTTTAAATTATTAGAGAGATAATTATAAAAATCTAAATTAAGAAGAACTAAAAATGGATTTAAAAATTACTAAAACATTAGTAATCCCATTCAACGAAATTAAGTGGCGATTTTCCAGATCCTCTGGTCCTGGATTGCAGAATGTAAATAAAATTGAAAGCAGAGTAGAGATTATTTTTAATTTAGAAGATTCAAAAGTCCTTAATGATTATCAGAAAGCAATTCTTAAGATTAATTTGAAAAACAAATTAGTCAAAAATAGTTTAAGTTTGGCGGTTCAAGAACATAGAAATCAATTACTAAATAGGCAGCTAGCATTAATAAGATTTAGCTCAATCATAAAAAATGGCTTAAATAAACCATGTAAATTAAGAAAATCTACAAAACCTACTCAAGCATCGCAAAAGAAATAGTTGAGCTTAAGAAAAAACATGGCGAATTGAAAAAAGTAGATAAAAAGAAAAAATATATCAATTATGAGAAAAATAAATAAATATTTCACTCTCAAAATGTAATGAAAGCATATGATTAATTTAATTAAATTTTGGTTTAGTGAATTCAAATAATGATTTTTGGTTAATTGACTCCAATTTTGTAGGGGTGATGCGTTTCTATAAAGAGAAAGAGCCTTCTGACAAATCTATTGCTTATATGTTTATTGAAGAAGGGATCATTATGGGAATTCATGGGGAAAATCCTCCATTAATGAAAACTAGAAAAAAAATTGTTATTGAAGAAGCAAGATTATTATGGCAAAAATTGTTAAAAGAAGGTTGGCAAAAAACTAATAAAAAATGGTGAGAAAAATTTCATCATAAAACTTTTTTTAATTTCAGAAAATAAATGAACCTTTAGGATATAGCTTGGAAATTTTTTTATGTTGCAATAAGTTCCTTTTTTTGATGTCGTTTTCGTATCTTCTCAACATTATTAGATAGTTTGCAACTCCAAAAATTACTAAAAACATAATAAATCTTATTGCTGCCTCTAATTTCATATAATTACTAAGCTTTATTTAAATCTGACAATTATTAATCAAAAATCAATCGGTATTGATATCTAATTAAAAGGTCTAGAAAAAATCTTTTTTGATTTTATTGCATAAAAAATACATAACAAAAGTAATATTAAAATTGCACTAAAGCTGCCTATTGGGTTTGGAATATTTTGTGTAAAAGGACCTGCTAAAAAAGAAGGTGTATTTTCTTTAAATTCTATTAATCCGTTATTTATAAAAAACCAAATACCAACAAGTCCTCCATGAATTCCTATGCAATTCCATAAAGAACCTTTATCTCTAATTCTTATTAATGATAGAAATATTCCAAGTAAAATAAATCCTAAACGTAATCCAATTATGTTCCAAAAGATCTCATTTGATAAATTATGAACGTAGCTAAAAGCTATAGCTTGTAAAGCTATTGATATTTTTATACCATAGTCAAATTTTAATTCCTCTAGTAACCAGCCTCTAAAAATTATTTCCTCTGCGAATCCAACTCCTAATCCAAGTACAATAGAATTTAATAATATGCTTGGCGAAAATTCACCTATCCAAGAAATATAATTTTTTTGCAATAATGGTACAAGAATTAGAATAATTAAAACTAAAGCAAATAAAATACCTTGAGAAAAATTTACAAAGTTTTTTAAGAATTTGTGTTTAGTAATCCCAAGAAGGACCCATGTATTTGATATTTTCCGTTTTATATAAAACCAATATGGAAGTAAAAAGATAAAAAGTAAGAATGTCAAAATAGTTCCAATTAAGGATAAATTTTCTTTTTCGAAATTCAACAATAATAATGGCTGAGATAAAGCCCATCCAATGCCATAAAGAATTGGAATAAAAAATATAGTGGATATGCATCTTGGTCTTAAAAGAAAAAAACTTTTAGTGAATATTATTAATTTTTTCATTTTATTTAAATATTAATTGACCCCACTTTGCTTCTTATTAATATAATTTATGTTTTTTGAAAGATGAGATAAATCTTTATAAAATTGCCGAGTTATTTTGTCTTCTTTATCACTAGTCCATAGTAATTCTGAGGCCTCTTCATATTCTTCTTTATATCTTTCTTTATTCAAATCTTTTTTATATCGTAATAATTAAAATTTTACTTATTGCAAATGTCTAAAAGTGATGTTTATTAAATTTGTGTATTTATTTAAAATCTATGCTTATTAATCTTTCAACTTTCATTTTTACATTATTTTCTCCATTGCTTATTTTTGCAGTAATAATTTCTGTTTACTTATTGCATTAGGAAATTATTTATAAAATAATTTAAGGGTGTATTATGCCTGCTTTTTCTAATGCAAATGATAAAACTGCAATTACTGCCATTACAGTTAGAATCTTGTTCTTTTTGATGAAATCCATAATGCATATAAATAATATATTTATTAAATTCCTATATAAAATAATTAAGAATTAAAAATATTATAACAATTACCATGGAGCCTATATATGTAGGAGATTTAGTTGCCTCCATATCATCTTATAAAAAGGTGATTGAAAATTATAATAAAGGTATAAAAGAAGACACATTTGTATGAAGAACCTCTTGGCGGCGATTTTAATTACCCTGATTGATAAATATGCTTACTACAAAAAACACTTTTGCCTTAGCAGATTGGATTAGAGAGTGGCGAAAGTGCCGTAATAAGAATCCATCTGTTGATGTGTGTATAAAGTTTTTTTAGTGGAAATTGGAAGATTATAAACTTTCTGATAGTGATATAAAGAATAATAGAATCTATTTTGATTTATGAATCTAAATTAAGCAAATAACTAAATAATTTAAATTTCTATATTTATCTATAAAAAACAATGGATCATTAAAATCCTCTTATAGATTAAGAAAAAAGTAAATCAGCATATTTACGGATTTACTGAAAATATAAAAAGGAGTAATTTATAAATGTTGAGTTCGGAGGCAATCTAAATGATTGATAGTCCGCCTGAAATTTAGCAAATTCCAAAATATAGGAAGCGTATTCCTGAGCATGGGATTATTCGAAAATTAAAGTTCAATCAATTAGTCTGATAAGACTTCGCTTTATAATTACTAGCGACAATAGGGACTGAAATTATCGAGAGAAATCCCCGAATTCACGTATTCTAGGTTTATGAGTAAATAGACTTTAAAATATGTAATTTTATATCCTTAAAGAAGGAAATGAGATATTAAAAAAGGACTGTTCAAACAGTCCTTTTTTATGTTTAAGTAATTGCTTATAAACTAGATTTCTTTTTGGATACTATAGATTTATATAAGTAATTAAAAATATTTGAAAATGAAAGATCAAATCTTGTTTCCACAAATTGATGTAAGAGAAAAGGGGTTTTTAAAAGTTAGTGATATTCATACTATTTATTGGGAAAGATCTGGTAATCCAAATGGCAAAAAAATACTTGTTATTCATGGAGGTCCGGGAGGCGGGAGTCAACCAAGATATAGAAGATACTTTGATCCAGAAAAATTCGATATTATTCAATTTGACCAAAGAGGTTGTGGTGAATCAACTCCTTTCTCTGAATTAAAAGAAAATACGACTAATCATTTAGTTGATGATATTGAGAAATTAAGGATTCTATTAAAAATTGATAGTTGGCATTTGTTTGGAGGATCTTGGGGTTCAACACTTTCACTTGTATATGCAATAAATAATCCCTCAAGAGTTATTAGCTTGACTTTGCGAGGAATATTTTTATGTAGAAAGTTTGAGTTGTTATGGTTCTACCAATATGGTGCAAGTGAGATATTCCCCGATCAATTTGAAGAATATATTTCTGTAATACCAAAAGAAGAAAGAAATCATTTAATAAGTTCTTTTTATAAATATTTAACATCTTCAGATGTGAAGCTTAGATCAAGAGCAGCAGCAGCTTGGACAAAATGGGAACTCTCAACTAGTCATTTAATAAATAAAAAATTCGATTTTGATAAGTCCCAAGTTAATTCTTTTTCAGACGCATTCGCAAGGATCGAATGTCATTATTTTATTAATAATATTTTCTTAGAAGATGATTTTATTTTGAAAAATATAAAAATTATAGAATCGATACCAACAAAAATAATTCAAGGGAGATATGACGTGGTATGTCCTGTTAGGAGTGCCTGGGATTTAAATAAGAAATTAAAGAATTCCGAATTGATTATTGTTAATGATGCTGGTCATTCAATGAGTGAAAAAGGTATTACTATCGAATTAATAAAAGCTGTAAAAGGAATTGAAAATTTCTAATGAAATAATATTTTTAAAAAACTAGAGGCCATTATCTTCAATATTCTGGGCAATACTTCGAAGGAGTTCGACGATATCAGAATCTTTGCATTGAGTATCTTCCTTAAGCAAAGTACACTCGTCTCTAATACTTACATTGGTACTCCACCATATACCTGAACTATTGGTATCGTCCCATTCAAATTTTTCAGACATAATTAACTAAATTTAAACAATTCATTAAAGCTTGTATAACATTATCTTGGATTTAACTATTTAATTTCAAAATTAAAAATTTTTTTTAATAAAAGTAATCTGAAAATAATTGATAATCCAATTTAGATATCTATTTTAATTCATATTGTATATACTTTTTCTTAGGAAAAATCTTAGAATAACAAAAAAAAATGACAATAACAAAAATACTATGGGAGGATAATTATGAACTCGCTTTACTAAGTTTAAATACAAAATTTGTTCAAGGTTTAAGAACTGGAAGTCTTCCTGAAAATATATTTCAAGAATATTTAGCTCAAGATTATTTCTTTTTAGAGACTTTTGCTAAGGCATATGGTCTTGCCGTTTCTAAATCAAAAGATAAGTATTCAATAAGGAAGTTAAGTGAACTTCTAATGGGTGTTTCAGAAGAGTTGATTCTTCATGAAACTTATGCAAAAGAATGGGATATTGATTTGTCTAATAACTATATAAAAAAAACTACTAAAAATTATACAGATTTTCTTGATGATACTGCTAAGAGACTTAGCTCCGTTGAGATAATGTTTGCAATGACTCCATGTATGAGACTCTATTCTTGGATAGGAAAAAGTTTATATGAAGAGCATTTTGATGATAAATATAAAGAATGGATAATAACTTACTCTGATGAGTGCTTTGAAAATTTAGCAAATTCACTAGAAAATCTTATTGAGACCAATCAAGATTCATATGATATTAATCAGGCAAAATATTTATATAAAAGAGCTATGGAATTGGAGTTGGATTTTTTTAATGCGTATTCAGATTTCTAATTTAAATTTAGAATATTTTTATAATATTTATAAAGTCTATTTAATAAAATTATGTATTCTAAAATTGCACTTTCAATAGGAGGTAGTGACTCTGGAGGAGGAGCAGGTATCCAGGCTGACCTAAGAACTTTTATGGCCCTTAAAGTACATGGATGCTCTGTTATTACATGTATTACCGCACAAAATAGTATTGAGGTTACATGTGTTGAATCAGTAGAGAAGAATACTTTATTAAGTCAGTTAGATACTTTATTTTCTGATTTTGGTATTAATGCTTTAAAAACTGGAATGTTACTTAATGAAAGGATAATTGATGATACTGCATCAAAATTAAATACATATAAAATAACCAAAATTATTGACCCAGTTATGGTTACAAGAACTGGTTCTAAATTACTGGAAGATTCTGCAATTAATGCTTATAAGAAGCTCTTATTACCAATTGCAGATTTGGTAACCCCAAATATTTATGAAGCAAATCTACTTTCTGGTTTGGAAATTAGGAGTAAAGAAGATATCGAAAATTCCGCAAGAAATATTATTGCTATGGGAGCTAAAGCTGTACTTATAAAAGGTGGCGGTTTAAAAGATATGAAAGGTAAAGATTTTTTTCTTGATTTAAATGGTAGAAAAGAGTGGTTGTTTAATAATTTTATAAATACAAACAATACACATGGTAGTGGGTGTACATTAAGTGCTGCTATTTGTGGTTACAAAGCTTTAGGTTTTGAGCTACTTGAATCCATACAAAAAGCAAAATCATTTGTTGAAAAATCTTTGGAGAATTCTTACAAGATAGGATCTGGCCCTGGTCCCTTAGGTCATCATTAAATTATTTATAAAAGGGAGGTTAGAACCACCATTTCCTGTAGGGCTTTTTTAAAAATAAGATTTCTTCTGACTCCCATCCACCTTCCAACCACTCAAGATGCTCAAGCAATAAAGACTCACTTTCGCTTTTGCTTAATTGCCCAATTCTATTTGCAATACCATCAAACCTTACTTTCATTAATTCTTCAATCTTGACGTTATTCATAGGTTAAACACTAAATTTTTTCTACTCAAACTTGTATGGATTTTTTTGTCAAGGATTAAATGTTATTTGTATACCAGCAGTTCTCAAATTTGTATTAAATACAACTTTTTAAAATAGATAGTAATTAAGACTTATTCACATGGATTTAATTAAAGACTAATTTGTATAAAAATACATTAAATTATGAATAAAGAAGAAACAGCAAAGCAAAAAACTATTTTAAACGTGGGCTATTGTGAAACTACCCCTGAGTGGCTGCATAGAATTATTACTGAACTGGCAGATGAAAAAAAGAATTTTGTAGACTTGTCAGTTATTTGCGCTTAAGTTTTTGAAAGCTTAATTTTATTTTGAGTTATTTTCAACTTACTACACTGTATTAATAGATTAATAGGGATTTTTAAGATACTTTTGTGAAGTGAATCCTAATCAAAAAAATATAGAAATAATTAAACAATTTAATTTATCTCCGCAACCTGAAGGTGGATGGTTTAAGGAGATCTTAAGGAGTAAGAGTTCTCTAAATAAGGGAAGACGGCTAAAGTAGAAACTTCAATACGGGAATTTATTATCTTTTAGAGTCGTAAAAAGTACTTAGCAAAGAGTAAAAAATGCAGATGAAATTTGGATTTATCTAAGGGGTGATCCTCTGAATTTATGGTGCCTAGATAATGAAAATACGTTAAAAAGAAATTTAATTTTAAATTTCAATAATCCAGTACAAATGATCCTATCTGGATATTGGCAAGCGGCAAAAAGTAAAGGAGAATTTACTTTAGTGAGTTGCTGTGTTGGCCCTGGGTTTGATTTTAAGGATTTTGAATTGCTCAGTAATATAAATTATGCTTCTAGATTAGGTAAAGCAATTAATGATCTTATTTAAGAAATTTTTCTTTTATGATTTATGAAATTTTGCTTTAGATTTATAGAGTTAATTTAGCGACTTATTAGGAATGAATCAAAATCCTGTCAAAGTAATTGGAATTAAAAATGAATCCAGAAAAGATGCTGAATTATTATACGTAAATGAAGTAGAAGGATTGAAAGATATTCTTAATAGGGATTTCGTTGAGTGGTCAAATTTTGATAGTTGGGAAAGTATTTCAGTTCAGCAATGGATTTTTTCTAAAGCTTTAGATGTTTATAAAGGAAAGAAAATTGATATTAAATGTGATTGTTGTGAATATGTTGGTTCTCTTCAAAATGATTGTGAGAAAATCAAAAAAGGAAAATGTTATGGTAAAAAAAGTGCTTACATGATTAAAAAAGTTGTAGATGAGATTGTATTAGCTAAGGCAAGAAGAGAAAGTGATGGGACATATTCTGCATAAGGATTACGATATTTAATAAATGAAAAGATCTTTCACTTACCAGTGAAAATTATCAGAAGACCCAATTATTAAATTTCTAGTTGAAATTTTATGAAACTTTTGGTGTACTGAATCACTGAACTCCCTTTCATCTAAATAATCCACTAGATCTAGAGGGTCGATATTTTTATCGAACCATGCATCATATTCAATATGGTTAGGTTCTGCAAAATAACTCATATCTAATTAATAGCTGCCAAAAAACATATAAACGGTACATGCGATACAAAATAAAGATTCTTTTTTATTGATGGATTCATATTGATAAAGGATGAAAAATCTAAATTTAAAGATAATTTAAATGCTTTTAAAATCTCAGAACTTGATCAACTAGATAAATTGGTAAAGAAATTATCCTCTTCTAGTCGTTAACATTTGAGAAAATTATTTGACGATTAAACTTAATGAAATGCAAACCAATACCAGAAAGAGAAAATTGGTTTATTTGTAATAGAAAACCAATAATTTGCCCACGATGTAGGAATAGAGAGGTTAGACCCTCAATGTTTGGTATGCCAACTGAAGAAGTATTTAGAAGTGACAAATGGCATATTGCTGGTTGTATGCCTGACTTTCCATGCCATAGAACTTGGGGCTGTCGCAATAGTGCTGCTGGCATGGCATTTTGTTAACTTTTTCGAAAGTTAGCCAAATCCAAAGCATTTTATTTAGTTTATCGTAGATGATTTAACTTTCTCTTTTCTCTCTACTAACTCTCCACTAAATAGATTTATAAGACAAGCACTAGTAGCATTCATACAAAACTAGTCATCATAAACTAACTAATAGAATCTAAATCTCTTTTTTTAAGTATTTTCTACGTTGTTTTTATTTGAGATTCTGATTTGAATTAGAAAAGATATAGATATTCCTATGGAAAAATCATTTGTAAATTTTATTTATTGGATCTTAGTAAAGTCAGCTGAAAGTTATTATGGCGACGCAACGAAAACAGAAGTACCATACACTCCTTATTTTTAAATCTCCAATGTTTTGTTAAATAAGATCTAGGAAAGGTCTTTGATCATATTGTCTTCTTAAATAGCTATTACTAATTTTTAAATCCAAAGCAGGTTGCTCATAATTCCAAAAGTATTTTATATGCCTCTATGCATATATGTAACAATACTGTTTCATTAGTACTACTTTAAATTGAAATTTAGGTCATTTCTTTACATTGGTTAATATTTATGTTATATTTCTTTACATAATATATTTTTTAATTATGACTCCAGAAGCAGAAAAATTCAATGGCTGGGCGGCAATGCTCGGCTTCGTAGCAGCTGTTGGTGCTTACGTAACAACTGGTCAAATTATTCCAGGTATTTTTTAATTAGCCCATTAGCAAGTTTTTTGATTTTAATAGTCTGATTAACTGCTTGATTCCTCGCTTATTTAACTAAATAATTTCAAAAATAAAATTTAATTTTTTTAAACCAAAATCAAATGAAAAATTCCAAAAAAAATTTAAAAACAAAAACAATCGAAAAGGAAAAAGTAGTTGCAGAAACTATCAACGGTAGATTCGCAATGCTTGGTCTTATGGCTGCTATTGGTGCATATCTAACTACTGGTCAAATTATTCCTGGCTTTGTGTAATGCTTGAGGCAGGAATTAACACTTGGATTAACACTATACTTTTTCCTTTTATGCCAGTCATAACAGTATTTATTGTTAGTGCATTAATGTTGAGTGATTTGCCATGGAATGATGATGATGACGATGATGATGGCGGTGGATTTATCTCCCCGGTGTATAACTATTTTCCTCAAGGGGCTTAGAGGACATAAATCAAAATGATTTTCATCTCATCTTTATTTAACTCAGTCCCTTCAAATGCTAAAGAACTTTTAGAGTTTGGTTTCTTTCTTGCTGTGGTTTTTACGGCAGGAAAAGTAGGACTCTTATAAAAACATATTTAAATGCCATATCACTATTTGGCATTGGAATAATAACTACTGCGATAGCACTAAGTATTGCTTTCGCACTATAAAAATTTAATCATTCTTATTAACGAACATTTAAAAAAATGGAAAACTCAAAATCAACTTATTGGCAAAATGCTGAGAGAACTAATGGAAGAATGGCAATGATGGGTTTATTCGCATTGGTAGTAAACTACGGTCTTTTTGGCTGGATCATCCCAGGTATCTTTTAAAATGAATTTAGACATTTTCTTAATCTCCTTCTTTATATATCTATTAGTGCCAGTGGTAATGATAGCTAAAGGAAAAAAGCAACTAATTAAATAAATGAATTTAGGAATTCTCTTTCTCAAAGTTAATACAACTGGAGTAATAACTTTATCTGAATTGGATTGGATTACAAATCATCAATCACAATTTTCAAGGTTAGATATGGCAATAGTTTTAAAAATTGGTCGATTAATGGATGAAGGAATAATAGAACTTGATTGTAGATTGCCAGTATAAATATTTAAAAATTAAATCGTCATGAGAGCTTGCTTTTAGGGATATAGGCAAGCTTTTTTTGTTTCCTATCTGTGATGAGTGTGATCATTAAAAAAACGGGCTAGTTGCCCCTTAGTTTAGATCGACTATTAATCAAAAAAAGTTAGAACGATAATTATTAGCTATTAATAAATAAAGGATATTAATGAACCTAAAAATCAATATAAATTTTTTAGAAAAATATTTAGCTTATTTAGTAAATTATTTTGAATATAAAAGGATGAAAGAAAAATCTGAAAAACTTGATGTTGAATATAAAAGGATTACAGAAAACTTAAAAGAATATGATTTAATGGCAGACGTTGACGATCAAAGATTTCATCATTTTAGATCGACTGTCAATCGCTAAAAGTTTGAATAAAGTTTGAATAAAAAATTACGATTCTTTGAGATCCCATGAATAGCTAGACGGATTCACTTTTCATCACATTTGATACCTTGGCTTGCCAGAAACAATGAAAATGATTATCATTTTAAAATATCTATCATTTTTTATGTCAATTTTTAAAAGACTTTTAACAAATAAAACAAGTTCAAGTAGTTCAATTATTAAGAATTCGGCAATAGCTGGAACGATTATATTTTCTTGTTTTGGGCAGGATGTCATGGCCAAAGGAAAGTCATATGTTGCAGTTGAACCACTAGTTTGTGATTTAGTTAAATCAATTGCATTACCTTCTGACGAAGTTACATGCTTAGTAGATAGAAAACAGGATGTTCATGACTTAAAGATCAATCCAAGACAAGCTCAATTACTAAATAGCGCAGACAAAGTATTCACTCTTGGCAAAGAAATGACTCCAAGTATGAGAAATTGGGAAAGTAAAAAGAATACTGTTGTTGTAGGTGTTAGTGCAATAGACTTAGATGATCATTCTGATCATGGAGGTCACGATGATCATGCTGAACATTCAGCTAAGGTAGATGATCATTCTGATCATGGAGTTCATGATGATCACTCAGAGCATGGTGGACATGATGATCATGCTGAAGGTGATTTCGAATGGGCAGGTAAATTCCAGCTTTCTAAGGGTTCCTACAAATGGTCATTTGAAAAAGTTGATGGCGAATATGCAGATCCTGCTATGAAGATGGTGATTCTTAAATCTAATGATATTGAAGGTTCTGAAGATTTAGCTAAAGAATTATTAGGATCTAAAGACTCAATAAGCAGAAAAAATAATGGTACATTGATTGCAAGTAATAAAGCTTTTATTCTTAACTTTGATCAAAGGAAAGAAAGCACTGTTTTTAACGTGGATATCAAAGAAGATGGTCAATATATTTTTTTTACTGAACACATGCCTTTTGAGTTTGAAGCAACTCAACACTTTTTTAAAGACGTTTTAAATAGTGATGTCGAACCAATAGCACAAGTACCCGACGAAGGAGAGGGGCATCATCACCATCATGACCATGGAGGCCTAGATCCACATGTATGGCATGATCCACA